>QHRX01000169.1 GCA_003221455.1 Candidatus Rokuibacteriota bacterium | reverse complement strand
CGCCGTGGACCACGGCCGACGCGACCATCAGGGTCGCGAGCCGCAGGCTCACGGGTGTGCGCCCTTCCAGCGGGCGATCGCGGGAGCGAGGGCGGCTCGGGCCGCCCGCGCGACACACCAGCCGAGCTCCGTGGCCGGCCCGCCGAACTCGTGGGGGATCCCCCCTCGCGTGGCGGCGATCACGACGGCATCGGTCGAGGTGCCGGTCGCGGGCGAGCCGTCGTCGCAGACGATCCCGGCCTCGAACAGCGCGAGCGCTTTCGCCTCCGTCACCGCGAGCATCGCGTTCAAGAGCGCCGGGGGGGCCGGATCCGCGTCCACGACCACGATCACGTTGATGGTGCCCGCCTCCCGCGCGCCCCGGGGCCGCGGGTCGAGGCCGGCCGCGACGGGGTTGGAGAGGCCGACGGTCACGACGGCCATCGCGCTCGTCGTCGCCGCGCGCGCGCGCCCGACCTCTGCGTCGGCCGTCAACGCCGCGGTGAGGAGCCCGACCCAGGGCGCCGGCAGGCCGCGGGCACGCGCATAGACGGCGACCTGGCCCGCCGGGTCCCCGCACGGATGGTTCCGGTCGACGTGGAGGTTGACGATCGCCCGCGCCTGCCCGAGGCCGCCGTTGACGGCCGCCGTCGACGCGACGGCGAGCGGCTCGGGGCTCGCGAGCACGACCGCCTCGGGTGAGATCTCGAGCCGCACGCCGTCGAGCACGGCCCTCAGAAGCTCGCCCGAAGGCCGACGAGGAAGGCCGTCCCGAGCGCGGGGAACCCGCGCACCTCCGCGTAGCCCTCGTTCAACAGGTTCTGGACGCGCAGGGTGAGGTCGAGCGCCTGGAGGCGCCCGGCGCGCTCCACGAGCCGGTACTGGCCGCCGATGTCCACCCGCGTGTGGCCGCTGTTGTAGACCCCCCCGAGCGTCTCCCACTGCCGGGTGATCGCGTACACCTGGGCGAAGAGGGACGCCCGCCGGGTCGGCGCCCAGGTCAGCCCGACCTCCCACGAGTGGCGGGGGACGCGGGGGAGCCAGCGGCCCGTCGCCACGTCCTTCGTCTCCGTGTACGTGTAGTTGAGGTGGGCGGTCAGGGTGTCAAGCAGGTCCGCCTCCGAGGCGAACTCGAGGCCGCCGGTGTTCGCCCGGCCGGCGTTGGTGGAGGTGAAGAAGAAGGGGGGCGTCGATGTCGGCACGCAGCAGACGATGAGGTCCTTGAAGTGGTTCTCGAAGTAGGTGAGGGCGAGCCGGACGCGGTTCGCCCAGAGCCTCTGGTCGAGGCCGGCGTCGAAGGAGACGCTGTGCTCGGCTTGGAGCGACGGGTTCCCGAAGCCGGGGAAGTAGAGCTCGTTGAGGGTCGGCGCCCGGAAGCCCGACCCCCCGCTCGCCCGGAGTCGGGTCCCCGTCTCCTTGATGACGAAGGCGGCGGAGCCCCGCCCGGTCGCCTCGGTTCCGAACACGCTGTGATGCTCGACGCGGGCGCCGCCCGTCAGGAAGAGCCGCTCGAGGATGCGGAACTGCTGCTCGAAGAACGCGGCTTCCGTCGAGGTGCGCTTGCTGAAACCGGGGCTGTTTCCGCTGACGTCGGCGTCCTCGCCGCGCGAGACGAGGCCGATCGAGCTCGTGCTCCAGGTGCCGACGTAGAAGTGGTTGATCCACTCGGCCTCCCGTCGCTGCACGTCGATCTGCGAGATCGTGTCGCACGGCTGGAAGAGGCACGGGATACCGGGGTCCTGGGGATCCTGGAAGCCCACAGTGTTCTCGTACCGCGACAGCCGAAGCTCGCTCCCCCACCACGGCACGGGGTGCGTGCGGCCGTCGAGCGACGTCACCAGGGTCTCGCTCTGCTGGCGCGCGTTGACGTCGATGAAGGGCCGGATGGGGAGCGGCGAGAGCGGCGCGCCGCTGTCGTCGACCGAGCGGACCGGCAGCCGCGTCTCTCCTCGGTTGTAGCGCAGGATGAAGGCGAGCGCGCTGTCGCCCGGCAGGGCGAGGCCGATCCGCCCGCTGACGGCCTTGTTGTCGAAGTCGTCGTTGCGGGAGCGGCCGGCGCTCTCGGTATGCGACGCGCCGAACGAATAGTCGACCCGCCCGGAGCTGCCGCTGAACCCGGTCTGGGTCCGGAAGGTGTCGTAGTTGCCGATCTCCTGGCTCAGGAAGCTCGAGAACGGCCCCTGCCCCTTCTTCGTGATGATGTTGACGACGCCCCCGATCGCGTCGGCGCCGTAGAGTGTCGACTGAGGCCCCCGGATGATCTCGATCCGGTCGATCAGGTCGGGCGGGATGTCCGAGAGCTCCGTCTCGCCCAAGGTAGGGCTGGCGACCCGCACGCCGTCGATCAGCACCTGGACCTTGGTCGGGTCCACGCCCCGGATCGAGATGCTCGTGGTCTTGCCGAGGCTCCCCGACTGCCGGACGTCGAGGCCCGGGACCGATCGGAGCGCGTCCTGGACCGTGACGTAGTGGTACGTCCGGAAGTCCTCCTCCGTGATCACGCTGACGGTCGCGCCGAGCTGCTCGGCTGGGGTCTCGACCGTGGTCGCGGTCACCACGACTGGCTCCATCTTTCGCGTCTCCTCGGCCCGTGCCGCCGCGGCGCCCCACGCCAGCAGGAGCACGAGCATCACTCCGATCGCTCTCATCGCCGTCCCCTCTTGCCTCGAAAGGGTTCATCGACGCCTGCCCGCGGCCAGGTCTCCTGACTCGTGGATCGTCGCGACCGCTCGGCCTTCCCGGGACTCGCTCCCAGTGGCTCCGTCGAAACGGGTCGGGCGGGGCTCCCCACTCACAGTGGCGGGACCGTGCCGGCCTCTCCGGCTTCCCTCAAACCGCGGGCGTCTCCGGTTCGTCCTTACGTGTGTCCCACCTCCCTCCCCGTCACGGGTTGGGCCAGACGATCTGCACGGTGGGCCGCCGCGTCAACGGGTGCTTGTCGACGACGACGGGGCAGCCGTAGACGCGCGCGAGCGTCGCCTCGTCGAGCACGGACTCGGGCGGGCCGATCCGCTCGATCCGGCCGTCGTTCAGCAGGAGCACGCGATCGGCCGCCTCGGCGGCCAGGTTGAGGTCGTGGGACACGAGCAGCACCGCGAGCCCGCCGGCCCGGCGGAGCCGCCGCAGCAGCGCGACCGTCTCGGCCTGGTAGCGGAGGTCGAGGTGCGCCGTCGGCTCGTCGAGCGCGAGGAGCCGAGGCTCCTGGCAGAGCGCCCGCGCGAGCGCGACGCGCTGGCGCTCGCCGCCGGACAACGTGGCCACGGGCAGCGGCGCCAGGTCGAGCACCCCCGCCTGCGCCATCGCCTCCCGGCCTCGCGCGCGGTCGGCCTCGCCCTCGAAGAACCGTTCCGGCGCGTGCGGGTAGCGGCCCATCAGCACCGTCTCGGCGACCGTGAACGGTAACGCGGCCGGCAGCGCCTGGGGGACGACGGCGACGCGACGCGCGACCTCCGTCCGGCTCAG
>QHRX01000168.1 GCA_003221455.1 Candidatus Rokuibacteriota bacterium | reverse complement strand
CTGGCGGCGAAGTCGCTCGTGGTCGTGGAGATCGGGGGCGCGGCCACGCGGTACCGGCTGCTCGAGACGACGCGGGCCTACGCGCTCGAGAAGCTTACCGCCAGCGGCGAGCTCGACCAGGTGGCCCGACGCCACGCCGAATACTACCGGGATCTCTTCGAGCGGGCCGAGGCCGAATTGGAGACGCGCACCACCGTCGAGTGGCTGGCCGCCTACGGCAAGCAGATCGACGACGTGCGCGCCGCCCTGGACTGGGCGTCTTCCTCGAGTCGGGACATCCCGGTCGGCGTGACGTTGACGATCGCAGCCGTGCCGCTGTGGACGCATCTCTCACTCATGGACGAGTGCCGACGGCGCGTGGAACACGCGCTCGCCAGTCTCGGGCTTGCCGCGAGTCGCGACCAGCGGCGCGAAATGCAGCTCCTGGCCGCCCTGGGCGCGGCGCTCCTGTTCACGAAAGGCGCGGTTCCGGCAACGCGCTCGGCCTTTGCGGATGCGCTCGAGATCGCAGACAGGCTGGACGACACCGACTATCGCTTGCGGGCGCTCTGGGGCCTGTGGGTCGATCGCATGAATAGCGGCGATGTCCGGCAGGCCATGGCGCTTGCAGAGACCTTCTCTCGCGCTGCAGCGAATTCCACCGACCCGCTCGCCTCCCCGGTCGGGGATAGGATGACGGGCTTTGCGCTGCTTTTCCTTGGCGAACTCACGCAGGCGAAGCGAGCGATCGAGCGTATGCTCGGTGGCCCACGCCCTTCTGTTCACGAGCCATACATCGTTCGCTTCCAGTTCGATCCATGGGTGACGGCACGTTCGAGGCTCGCGACGATCCTCTGGCTTCAGGGGTACCCCGACCAAGCCGTCTCCACCGCCCAGCAAGGTGTCGAAGAAGCTCTGGCTGCGAATCATGCGGTGACACTGTGTAACGCGTTCGCTCAAGGTGCCTGCGCGGTTGCCTTGCTCACCGGCGATCTCGACGCTGCGGAGCCCCTCGTCGCGGTGCTGCTCGAGTATTCTGAGCGGCATGGACTGGCCTTTTGGCATGCGGACGGTCGTTGCTTCAGGGGCGTTCTCCTAATCAAGCGTGGCGACACGGTTGGGGGATTGGACATGCTGCGCGCTACGATCGATGAGCTCGCCAAGACCCCGTTCCATACGCGCTACGATCAATTCCTCGGCGAACTGGCGGACGCCTTGAGCCGCGCAGGCCGCGTCGCGGAGGGGCTCGCGACGGTCGACCGGGCGCTCGACCGTGCCAAGGAGAACGGAGGCCTCTGGTATGTCGCCGAGCTGCTCCGCATCAAAGGCGAGATCGTCTTGCGGGCGGGCGCTCTCAACGCTGCGGCCGCGGCCGAGGAGCTCTTCGGGCAGGCCATCGAATGGGCGCGACGCCAGGAGGCTCTCTCCTGGGAGCTGCGGGCCGCCACGAGCGTCGCCCGGCTGTGGCATCAACAGGCCCGGACCGAGCCGGCGCGTGAGATCCTGGCGCCGGTCTACGGCCGCTTCACCGAAGGCTTCGGCACTGCCGATCTCCGGGGGGCGAAGACGCTGCTCGACAGCCTCGGATAGCCGAGGTCGGCGAGATGTTCGTCGTCATGAAGCGGTACGCTACGCGGCGGGCGAGCGCAGGGTCAGTTTTCGCCCCTTCCCTAGTTTCCAGGATGTCATTCGGATCGCTGCGGTCGCACGGCCAGGGGTACAATTCCTCCGCGACGAGTTCCGGGCTGGCAGATCTCCTTGCGTGCGTGGCGGCGTTCGCCCGCTCCCTCGAAGGGCGTTCGACCCGCACCGCTTCCTCGTCGAGTTCTCAGCGCATGCCCCCTCGTACCGAACGATGGGCTGCTGATCGCGTATCTTGAGGGCGCACCTTCAGCGTCTTCGCTCGGCCGGTCGCGGCGTCAAGGTCCACCACGAGACTCCGGCAACTACACGGTCGCGTTCGGTCCGAGCGAACAGCCGCACCCGCGTTTACACGCTCCTCCGGCGTCTCGGCCTGGACGGCTAGCATCCGTCGCTGTTCGCGCTCCAGAAGGCTTTGTCGACGACATAACCCGCAGCCACTCGCCGACGGCGTCGCGAGTACTGACGAACCCCATCCCGCTTGCTGATTAGTCCTACCGATCGCCGAATCGTCGCAGGTCTCCCAGGGCAAATCCCGACAGGCTCGAGCCGAGAGACAACCCACTCGGCCCGCTGTTCAGTTCTGAGCAGCGCTGCATGGGATCAAACACGTGGGCCGCGCCGGGCCGAGCAGCAGTAAGATCGCCGGCCCGCGTCTCGATCCGTAAGTCCTCGCGCCGCCGCTATTTCGATCGTAATCAGGAGGTGTGGCGCGCGCCTTGCAATCACGCCGACCCATGCGAACGAAGGAGGGTGGGCGGTCGAGAGCCAACAGGCTGTTGAGCGAACGCTAGGGAGGCTGGTCGCCGACGAGGCATTCCGTGACCGATTCTTTGCGAATGCGGTGGCGGCGACTTGGGAGGCCGGCCTCGTCCTGTCGCCGATCGAACTGGAGGCGCTGTCACGAGTGTCACGTGCGGCGCTCATCGTCTTCAGCGGATGCCGCGACAAGCGCATCAGCCGCCTCTACCTCGACAAGACGAAATCTCGCCAGACGAGGCGCAAGCGGAGGGAGCGACGATGGAATCGCTTGCGCACCGCGGGGCGTGGGGGTGGGTCCTTTTCGTGTGGGTCTTCGTCAACCAGGGCGGCGTGCCCGTTCCCGTCGTCCCCTCGCTAATAGCGGCGCGGCCTTGAGGATCGTAGTGCCGGACACGACCTCGAGCGTGCGGTCGCCCGGGAGGATCCGCAACGCGATCGCGACTCGATCACCCAGAATCTCATGACGCAGTGCGCTCATCCCAACACGGGGAGGAGAGGCGACAAGAACGCGAACATCGGCGACCTGATCACCACCGGCATGACGAAATATGAACCGAGACGATTTGATGAGTGCCTCGCGCGTGTCCGACCGACCACGTGTCCAGCGCTCATGGTGACGATCCCGCTGATGCTGGGCAGGACGTATCGCTGAGATATGTGGAGCTGAGACGTGTGGATCGTCAGACTCGCTCTGAACCGCCCCTACACCTTCGTCGTGCTCGCCCTGCTGATCCTGCTCGTGAGCCCGGTGCTCGTCCTCCGCACACCTACCGACATCTTTCCGAACATCGACATCCCGGTGATCGCCGTCGCCTGGCAGTTCACCGGCCTGAACGCGGAAGAGATGGAAGGGAGGATCACCACCCAGTTCGAGCGGGTCCTCACCACGACGGTGGACAACATCGAGCACATCGAATCGACCACGGTCAGCGGCCAGTCGATGGTCAAGATCTTTCTCCAGCCGAATGCGCGCCTCGACACCGCCAATGCGCAGGTGACGGCGATCTCACAGACCGCCCTGCGCCAGCTCCCGCCCGGCGTCCAGCCCCCACTGATCATCAACTACAGCGCGTCGACGGTGCCGATTCTCCAGCTCGCCCTGTCCGGCCTGTCCGAATCCGCGCTCAACGACGTCGGCCTCAACTTCCTGAGGACCCAGCTCGTCACGGTACCCGGCGCGGCGATCCCGTATCCGTACGGCGGCAAGCAGCGCCAGATCATGGTCGACCTCGACCAGCGCCTGCTCCAGTCCAAGGGGCTCTCGCCGGCCGACGTCGTCACCACCCTCGGCCAGCAGAACCTCGTGCTGCCGTCCGGCACCGCCAAGATCGGCCAGTTCGAGTACGACGTCGCCATGAACGCCAGCCCCCGAACGGTGGCCGAGCTGAACGATCTCCC
>QHRX01000078.1 GCA_003221455.1 Candidatus Rokuibacteriota bacterium | reverse complement strand
CCGCGCTGCCGATCCGGCCCCGCGATCTGCGCGGGCCGTGAGACTGCGGATCAGGGGCCGGCGGCCTGCCGCCGCGGGCCGGGCCGTCGATCCCGAGGCCCTCAGCGGGCGGGCGTCGCCAGCCTCACCAGGAAGTGGGCGCGGCGGTTCCTGGCCCAGCACGCCTCCGTCCGCTCCGTGCAGAGCGGCCGCTCCTCGCCGTAGCTGAGCGTCGCGATCCGCTCGGACCGGACGCCGTGGGCCACGAGGTAGTTCGCGGTGGCCCGGGCGCGATGGTCGCCGAGGGCCATGTTGTAGTCGTTGGTGCCGCGCTCGTCCGAGTGCCCCTCGATCAAGACCAGGGACCTGGGGTTCGACAGCATCCAGTCGAGGTTGGCGTCGAGGATCTTCGTGTCCTGGGGCCGGATCACGTACTGGTCGAAGTCGAAGTGGATGTCGTGCAGCCGCGGGCTCGGCGCGAACTCCCGCGCCTCCGGCCGGACGGCCACGTTCTCCGGGTGCGGCGTCTCGACCGGCTCCGGCGCCGGCGCCGCGGAGGGCGCGGCCACGCTCAACTCGGGGGCGGCGGGCGGCGGCACGGTGAGCCCGGCGGTCTTCGGCTCCCGGGCGCAGCCGGCCAGGATCCCCGCCGACACCAGCACGAGAAGGTACCGACGATTGCGTGTTTTCATCGCCTCTGGCCCTCCCGCGCCGTATTGTACGCGCGGGCTCGGGGCTGCGCCAGGTCCGAGCTTTCTGTGCGCGGCCCGATCCGGATCTTGGTATCCTTTGGCCAACTATTTCCCCTTTCACGGAGGAGGGTCGAGATGCGAAACGAAGCCCTCGCGCTGCTGGTCGCGGCGCTGGTCGTCCCGGCTGCGGGCTGCGCGTCCAAGGACTACGTGCGGGCGGTCGTCGGGCAGAGCCAGGCGAAGCTGGACGCCCAGCTTCGCGAGCAGGGCCAGATACTCAGCGCGCAGGTCAAGCGGCTCGACGCCGAGACCGCGCGCGCGGAGGTCCAGGCCAAGCTGTTCGACGACATGGGCGGCCGGTTCGCCAAGCTGGAGACGTCGGTCGACGAGTTCGGCAACATCTCCCGCAGCGCGTCCGCGAAGGCGGACGAGGCGGTGGCCCGCGCCGAGGAGATCCAGACCCGGGTCTCGCGGCTCCTCACCAACCGCGGCAAGCGACGGCTCGTCGAGACGATCCAGGTGCACTTTGGCCTGGACCGCGCCGACCTCACCGACGCCTCCCAGACGGCGCTGGCCGCGCTGATCCGGGAGCTCGCGGAGAACCCCGCGCTGACGGTGGACCTCCAGGGCTACACGGACTCGACGGGGCCGGTCGAGTACAACCTCGAGCTGAGCGACCGGCGCGTGTCGTCGGTGCGGCGCTTCCTGGCGGCGCACGGCGTGGACCTGTCGCGGATCAACTGGATCGGGATGGGCATGCTCCAGGACAAGGGCTCGCCGGCGGAGCGGGCCCAGAACCGCCGCGTCACCCTGCGGCTGATGCTCCCGGAGGAGGGCCTCGGCCCGCAGCAGTCGAGCGCGAAGCCGGTCGAGGAGCGAGGCCGCACGCCCGGAAGCTCGCCGGCCACGGAGGCGCCGAAGGTTCAGGAGCCCGCGGCCGCGACGGCCACCCCCGCTCCGGCGGCGGGCCAGGAGCCCGGGAGCTCCACCGCTGAAGAGCCGAAGGCGCCGGAGCCGCAGGCGGTGGCGCCCGCGTCGAACGAGGAGGGCGGCGGCAAGCCGAAGGACGCGTCGCAGTAGCGGTCAGCGCCGAACGGTCGGGCTCCCGCCGAGGGCCTCCTCGACGTCCGCGGGGGTGATCGGCGCGATGTCGCCCCAGAGCGAGCACTTGATCGCGGCGACGGCGGCGGCGGCGTCCACCGCCTCTTGGAGCGAGCGGTTCCGCCGGAGGGACCAGAGGAACCCCGCCGCGTAGGCGTCGCCGGCGCCGATCGGATCGACGACCTGCACCGAGTGGCGGCGGGTGGGGCGGTAGAGGCGGGTGCCGTCGAGGGCGAGGGAGCCCGCCTCCCCCTGCAGCAGGACCACCGTCGCGGCGGGCGCCAGGCGGGCGAGGCCGGCGATGAGCCCCTCGGGCGGCCCCGTGAGCCCGAAGACCGTGCGCGCCTCCTCGGCCCCGGCAAAGAGATAGCGGACCCGGGGCAGGAAGCCCAGGATCACCTCGCGCGCCTCGTCGGGCTTCCAGAGCCGGGCCCGGTAGTTCACGTCGAATGAGACGACCGGCGCCTCCCGGAGCGCGCGCTCCACGATCGCGCGCGGTCCGGCGCCGAGTGCCGGAGTGATGCCGGTCAGGTGCACGAGGCCGGCCTGCCGGACCGGCTCCCAGTCGACGTCCTCCGGCGTCAGGCCCGCGAAGGCGGAGTCGCGGCGATCGTACACGATGCGGATCGGCCGCGGCGGGGCGCCGTATTCCACGTAGTAGACGCCGAGCCGCGTATCCGGCCGCAGCCGGACGTGGGCGCAGTCGACCCCGTGCGACTCGAGCTCTCGTCGCACGCGTTCGCCCCACGGGTTGGCGGGCACGGCCGAGATCCAGGCCGTCCGGAGCCCGAGCCGCGCCGCGGTCGCGGCGACGTTCGCCTCCGCCCCCCCCAGCTGGACGTCGAGCTGCCGCGTCGTCTCGAAGCGTCCCGGCGACGGGATCGCGAGGCGCAGCAGCACCTCCCCGAGGGTCACGAGGTCGTGGATGGCGGCTCCGGCCGCGGCCTGCGGAAGAGGCGCGTCCGCTTCTTCAGGACCTGCAGCGTGACGAAGGCGACCGCGCCCAGGGCGAAGAGGGTCGTCCACAAGGGGTCGAGGCTCAGCCGGCCGTCCCGGCGCCCCCGCTCGGCGAGGTCGAGCAGGAAGAGGAGCGTCGTCACCTCGAAGATCGCGTAGTGCTCGCGGACGAGCGCGGTCGTCCAGCTGAACGGGCGCGCCGCCGGCCGGAAGCGGCGGACGGCCGGCACGAACGCGGGGACGCCGGCCGCCCACGCCCGGAAGTCCGGGCCGAACTTGGCCTCGAGGTACTCCTCCTCGTGCACGGCGATCCGCTCGTAGTAGAGGGCGGCGGCGAGAGACAGGATGATCGGGACGAACCAGGCGCGCGGAACGAGGGAGAGGCCGAGCGCGATGACGTAGTTGGCGAGATAGAGGGGGTGGCGGACGACCGAGTAGGACCCCGTCGTGTTGAGCGACTCGGCCTTCTGGGCCCGGGTGTTGCGGCCCGACGTGCCGCGGGCGGCGGTGCCGACCGTGTACATGCGCAGGGCGACGCCCGCCGCGGCGATCGCGGCGCAGCCGAGCGTCCACGCCAGCTCTCCGGCCCGGCTCCGAAACGGCGGGGGGGCACTGACGACCCCCGCCGCGAGGAGCGGCACGAGCGCGAGCGGCAGATAGCTGCGCCACCGAAAGAGCCGGTCGCCCGTATGGCTCAGCCGTTCCGCGAGGGTGACGGGCCGGCGGCCCGGGCGCTCCGCCGCGTCGGGGATGGCCGCCATCACGGGAGATCGAGCAGCAGGAGCTCGGTTCCCTGCGTGGAGGTGAGCTCGAGCCCGTGGACGCCGTCGATACGCGCCTGGTCTCCCGCCAGGAGCTCGTCGCCGTCCAGACGAACGCCGCCCTCGATCACGAACAGGTAGGCGCGGCGGGCCGGATCGAGCGGGTGGCCGACCCTCTCTCCCGGATCGAGGGCGCCCAGGAATAAGGTCGCGTCCTGGTCGATCGCGAGCGTCCCCGCGCCGGCCCCGCCCACCACCGGGAGCAGGCGGCCGGCGCGATCGGCGCGCGCGAGGGCCCGCTGCTCCCAGCGCGACGGTCGGCCGCGGTGGCGCGGCAGGATCCAGACCTGGAGGAAATGCACGGGCTCGGTCGCGGAGGGGTTAGACTCGGCGTGCGTGATGCCGGTGCCCGCCGACATCAGCTGCAGCTCGCCCGGCCCGATGCGGCCGCGGTGGCCCGCGCTGTCCCGGTGCTCGAGCGTGCCCGAGAGCACGTAGGAAACGATCTCCATGTCGGCGTGGGAGTGCGGCGGAAAGCCGGTCCCGGGCGCCACGGTGTCGTCGTTGAACACGCGCAGCGGTCCGAACGCGACGTTCGCGGGGTCGTGGTAGTGGTCGAACGAGAAGTGCCAGTAGGTCGAGAGCCACGAGGTCTGGTGGTGGTAGCGCTCCCGGGCCCGGACGACGCGGACGGCCACCGTCAGAGCGCCGCCGTGAGGCCGCCGTCGACCGGGAGCGCGACGCCCGTGATCCAGCGCGCGTCGTCGCTCGCGAGGAACAGGGCGGCGGCCGCGACGTCCTCGGGGTCACCGAGGCCGAGCGGGTGTCTGGCGACGAGCGTCTCGAACCGTCCCGTCCGCTTGAGCTCGGCCACGAGATCCTGATTGAGGTCCGTGGGGACGAAGGCGGGGCAGATCGCGTTGACCCGCACGCCCTCCCGCGCGTGGTCGAGCGCCATGCACTGGGTCAGGATGACGAGCCCGCCCTTCGAGGCGCCGTAGGCGACGCGCGCGGGCGCGCCGGCGAGGCCGTTGACGGACGCGATGTTGACGATGTTGCCGCGGCTCCGGATCAGCTCGGGGAGCGCCTGCTTGCAGAGGCGGAAGACCGCGGTCAGATTCACGTCGAGCATCCGCTCCCAGTCCGCGTCGGTCGTGTCGAGGGCGGAGGCGCGCGTGGTGACGGTTCCGGCGTTGTTGACGAGGATGTCGAGCTGGCCGAGCGCGTCGACCGCCGCGCGGACGAGCCTCGGGATATCAGCGGGCTTGCTCACGTCGGCCGGGACGGCGAGTGCCCGGCCGCCCTCGGCGCCGATCCGCCGCGCGACCTCGCGGAGCGGCGCCTCGCGCCGGCCGCTCACCACGACGCTCGCCCCCTCCTGGGCGAACCGAAGCGCGATGGCTCGGCCGAGTCCGGTCCCCCCGCCGGTGACGATGGCGACTCTCCCCTTGAGGCGCATACGGCGATTCTCCTCGAGCGAACGGGTGCGACGCCCGGGACCCGCCCAAAGGCTACACGATCACGCGAGCTTCGCGCCAGCGATCCGCTCGAGGATCGCGATGGGCGCCTTCTCGGGGAGCGCCAGCGACTCGCGCGGGACGATGAAGGTCTGCTCGAGCGCGTACTGGCCGCTCAGGACGGCGTGGCTCACCATGTCGGTGAAGACGAGCCAGGTCGAGGCGGGCGGGAAGGCCAGGCGTTCGGTCTGTGCCGCCTGCTGGTACTCGAGGTTCCCCTTCAGGAAGTGGTGGAAGCCCATCATGAAGCTGTCGTAGGGGGAGCGGACGGTGACCGGCAGCCCGAGGCTCCGGGCCAGGCGCCGGAGCCGTCGCGCGAGGCTCGGTCGCTGGACCGCGGGGAGGAGCCCCGACGACAGGGCGAAGCGCTCGGCGAGGCGCTCGAAGTTGTCCCCGGTCAGCCACACGCGGTCGGCCGTCGGATTGATGTTGGTGAAGACGCGCAGGATCCGGTCGCCCCCGCTCGGGCGGGTGGGGAACGCATCGACGTGGAGCCGGTCGTTTCGCGCGTGCGGCGGGAGCGACCGTCCCGCCTCCTCCTGAGGACGGAAGCTGGCGAAGTCCAGGCGCCACGCGCGCGCGTAGGTCGGCAGGAGCGTCGCCGCGAACCCGGCGACCCGCCGGGAGTAGTCCCGGAGGATGTGGCGGAGGCGGTCGGCGTCGTCCGCCGCCTGCTTGACGACGCCCGTGACGCGGTCGCGCTGCGGCCGATACGCGATGTTCTTGTGATAGCCGGCGCCGGCCTGGCGCCGCGTGAGCAGGAAGGCGCGATCGCCCGCGGGCAGCTCGAAGGGCGCCCGGGGGAAGAGGAGGATCTGGCCCGCCTCGAGGGCCCGGCAGTAGGTGAGCCCGGCGACGTCGTCGGACCGAATGGCCTCGATCGTGGTGAGTGGCACGGGCTCGCACCTCCGCGCGCCGGGTCCGGCGACCCGCGCGCCCTCACCATCTTAGCCCACATCGTCGACCTTTTAGGGATGACCCCGACGAGCCGCGACCGCTCCGCCCTGTGACGGGCTTGAACCCGAGAGGCCTGGCTAAGGAGTCGGTGGGAGTCGCCCTGCGTGCCGTCAGGCACGTGAATCATTCACACGTTGGCAGCGCGGTCGCGGTCGCATACGCGTATGGGCGGGCGCGCACTTCCGACGCGACACCCTCAGACCGCGGCGCTACCCGTCTGTGCCCGACACGGGCCCCGCGCCGAGGTGTCGCCGGGCGTGGGTGCCCGAGTTGCGAGGCGCCGGTATCCTCGGCGGGCGGCTTCCGCAGCCTTTACGGACGCCCGTTCGGGCCCGCCGAGCGATTGTGCGCGACCTTCAAGACGCCTCTGATCGGTGTGACCCCTCTCGCATCGACGCCTCCGGCCTCATGCGTGGCTCCATTGGCAAGATCCGGATGGCCGGCTCCCCTCAAGGGAGGGGAGATCGAATCGACGGGACGCCGCACATGAAAGACGAATCGGTGGATGAAGGCGCCGTCGAGATGGACTTCGATCGAGTACGGTCCAGGCGGGTCGCCGTTGGCGACGCGCCAGGTCTGCGAAATCCATCCGTCCCTGGCCTCCAGGGTCTCTTCGGTGATCGCTCGCCGGCTGTGGTTCTCACCGGAGAGCTCGGGAGCGAGTGGCCAGCCATCAGAAGGAGTCGGCAGCGTGAGGATCTCTTTCAGAGCGACCGACTTCGGAGTGGCATCTGAGAGATGAAGCCGCCACTGGTAGGAGCTTCGCCCCGGCAGGAGAGGCACGACGTCACTCTCGACGGTCGTCGAGCGCCCCGTTCGGTCCTTCGTGCTCACCAAGAACACGGCTCGGTCGATCTTCGGCGCCATGGGTGGCGGGCTCGGGAGCCACGACGCCAGGGCTTCTTGGCGATCAGGGTACACGCCAATCTGCCCCAGCAGGCCCAGCGTATCGAGCAGCGAGTGGATATCAGGCCGCGGAGCACACAGCCTCAGGTCGCCGCCCAGCCGTCGAGCAAGCTTCATGACGGCCACAATCATGCTGAGGCCCGAGCTGTCGACATTCGCCAGACCGCCGAGGTCGACGAGGAGCTTGGTGCGCCGCTCTCCGAGCAGCGAGGTGAGGGCAGCCCGAAGCTCATCCACGGTGGTCCCCTCTAACACTCCAGAGGGGGCGACCGCCGCGACGTCCGGAGCCCGCTGGGGACGTATCGGTTCCAGGTTGACGATCATCTACCGTTCGAGGGGAGCACGTTCGATACCAACGACGATCTCTCGTTGAACCTCGCGTGCTTGCACGCTGGTCTGGTCGACGCGTCTGCCGAATCGGCACGCGGCCGCCACCTCCATGCCAAATTGGTCGGAGTTGATGGCGGCGGGCAGGACGGGTCGTCCGGGACTGTGGGTCGGTTTAGACACGCGCCGCTCAAGGGTATTTCTGCAGCCGTTTTCCAGTTTTCCCCTCCTGGTGTCGGTCACGGATTTCGCTATTGTCTCGCCATCGTGGTGTGGCCGAAGCGGGCCCGGGAGCGCTAGACCGCGGAGGAGCCGGGTTCGCCAGCCTCGCGCCGCGCGCCTCCGGTACTGTCTGCCTCATTGGCAGAACCGGCGCTCCGAAGAGGCATCGGCTGAATCTCACCCCAAACGGCGAGGTCTGAATCGATCCTATGGGACTCCGCCCGTATCGGCTACGCGGCTTCCTCGCGGTTGGACTCTTCATTGCCTTGATCGTGATCGCGACCGGTGATGTAACGGGTCAGTCGCCGACTCCGGCGACCCCCCTCACCTCGATCAAGACGGTCTTCATCATCTTGTTTGAAAACAATGACTGGGCGTCAATGACTCCGGACGTTGCGCCGTACATTAACTCGCTGCTGCCGCTGGGGGCGCACGCCACCCAGTACTTCAACCCGCCCGGCAACCACCCGAGCGAGCCGAACTATGTCTGGTTGGAGGCGGCGGACAACTTGGGCCTCACCAGCGACGCCGACGCCAGCCTCTCGAACTCGACCAGCACCACGGATCACCTTGTCACGTATCTCAACACCGCCGGCATCTCGTGGCGGGCCTACGAAGAGAACATCAGCGGGACGCGGTGCCCGCTGACCAGCTCCGGCCAGTATGCCGCCAAACACGATCCGTTCGTCTTCTTCCAGGATCTGACCGACGGCGAGAGCGCCACCTCGGCGACGTGCATCGCTCACGTCCGACCCTATACGGAGCTTGCGACCGACCTGCAGAACAACACGGTCGCCCGCTACAACTTCATCACCCCCAACCTCTGCAACGACATGCACGACTGCAGCATCAGCACGGGGGACACGTGGCTCTCGCAGAACCTCCCGATGATCCTCGCCTCCCAAGCCTACAAAGACAATGGAGCGGTCTTCATCACCTGGGACGAGGCGGAAAGCGGGAACGGACCGATCGGGATGATCGTGCTCTCGCCGCTGGCCAAGGTGGGGTACTCAAACGCCATCCAGTACGACCACAGCTCCACCGTGCGGACAATGCAGACGATCTTCCAGGTCGGCCCGCCGCTGCACCCGTTTCTCCTCAACGCGGCCACCGCGACGGATTTGGGCGACTTCTTCGCCGCCCCGCGGAGGGCTTCCGTCGAACTGGACTTCGACGGTGACGCCAAAGCCGATATCGGAGTCTACCGCCCGAGCACCGGCATCTGGTACATCCTTCGCTCCAGCGACGCCACGCTGCAGCAGGTCACGTGGGGAGCGTCCGGTGACGTGCCCGTCACCGGCGATTTCGATGGCGACGGCAAGACCGACGTCGCCACCTTCCGCCCGAGCACCGGCATCTGGTATATCCTTCGCTCCAGCGACGGCACGCCGCAGCTGGTCACGTGGGGAGCGTCGGGCGACGTGCCCGTCACCGGCGACTTCGATGGCGACGGCAAGACTGACGTCGCCACCTTCCGCCCCAGCACGGGCATCTGGTACATCCTTCGCTCCAGCGACGGCACGCTGCAGCAAGTCACATGGGGAGCGTCCGGCGACGTGCCCGTCACCGGCGACTTCGATGGCGACGGCAAGACTGACGTCGCCACCTTCCGTCCGAGCGCCGGCATCTGGTACATCCTTCGCTCCAGCGACGGCACGCCGCAGCAGGTCACGTGGGGAGCGTCCGGCGACGTGCCCGTCACCGGCGACTTCGATGGCGACGGCAAGACCGACGTCGCCACCTTCCGCCCGAGCACCGGCATCTGGTACATCCTTCGCTCCAGCGACGGCAGGCTCCAGCAGGTGACGTGGGGAGCGCCGGGCGACGTGCCCGTCACCGGCGACTTCGATGGCGACGGAAAGACTGACGTTGCCACCTTCCGTCCGAGCGCCGGCATCTGGTACATCCTTCGCTCCAGCGACGGTGCGGTGCAGCAGGTCCAGTGGGGAGTCACGAGCGACCAGCCTCTGCGGTAGCCGGAGGCCACAGAGAGGACAGGTCGGGCCGGTCCAGCTGCCCAAGCAGCGCGGAGCCATCCTGCCTGAGGCGGGACGTTCCGGTCAGGAGGACTCCCGGCCTTCGGTCCGTCGTGAACGCTCGGATCGACGCAAGGCGAACGGCCGGGTCGGCAATCGCGGACACCGGGATCGGCGCGGCGAGTAGGGCACGTGAATCGGCGATTCTCCCGCCACCGCTATTCAGCCATCATTCGAGACTCCGCTCGGCGTCGCTCGTTCGTCTGAAGCCCGACGATTCGATCCGTTGCACGGGCAAGCCAGGACGCGATCGCGCGAGCGGCCGGCACGGAGACCTTCGCGGGCTCCCCACGCCTATGACGGAAGCCAGACGATGTCCAAGATCTCGTCGAGCGCGGGAACCTCGTCATCGGCCGTGACCAGTTGGGCGCTCGCTCGTAGCGCCGTCGCCGCCGCGAACGCGTCGGCGTCCGAGATGGGGAAGCGGGCCTTGGCGACCCGCTTCCGATCTGCTCCGGATCTTCGTTCTTCGACGCCCCCCGGGCCCGGTCCACGGATTTCGCTATAGTGGGGCGGCCGGAACCGAGCCCGGGAGGTCGGACGGCGGAGGAGTCGACATGCGCATGCACGGCAAGGTCTCGATCGTGACGGGAGCCGGCTCGGGGATCGGGCGGGTCACCGCGCTCCGGTTCGGCGCCGAGGGCGCCGCGGTGGCCTGCGTCGATCTCGACGCGACCGGCGCGCGGGAGACGGCCCGGGCGATCGAGGCGGCCGGTGGGCAGGCGCTGGCCGTCGCCGTCGACGTGACTGACGACGCGGCGTGCGCGCGCTTGGTCGAGCAGGCGCTCGCCCGCTTCGGGCGGCTCACGACGCTCGTGAACTCAGCCGGCGTGCGGCCGGTCGCTACCGATCCCGCGCCGCCCCCGGCCGAGTGGCGGCGGGTCGTTGAGGTCAACCTAACCGGCACGTACCTGCCCTCGCGCGCCGCCCTCGGCGCACTCCGGGCGAGCGGGGCGGCCTCGATCACCAACCTCGCCTCGATCTACGGCCTGGTCGGCGGGTCGATGGCCCCTTCCTACGCGGCCTCGAAGGGGGGCGTGGCGAACCTCACGCGGCAGCTCGCGCTCAACTGGGCGCCGACCGTGCGGGTCAACTGCGTCTGTCCCGGCGTGATCGAGACGCCGATGACGGCCGAGCTCCGCCGGGATCCCGCGTGGCGGGAGCGCACGCTCGCCAAGTACCCGCTCGGCCGCTTCGGCCAGCCCGAGGAGATCGCCGCCGCGATCCTCTACCTCGCCAGCGACGAGGCGGCCTGGGTCACGGGCGTCGCGCTCCCTGTCGACGGCGGCTACACCGCCGTCTGATCAGGCGATCACGTGCGTGTCGCGGAGGGCGCGGATCTCCTCCGTGCCGAGGCCGAGGGTGGCGAGGACCTCGTCGGTGTGCTCACCCCGGTGGGGGGCGGCGCGGACCACGGCGCCGGGGGTGTCGGACAGCTTGATCCCGATGCCGAACTGCCGGATCGTGCCGTGCTTGGGATGCTCGACCTCCACGACCATCTGCCGGTGGGTGACCTGGGGGTCGCGGACGACTTCCCCAACGTCGTAGACCTTGCCGACGCAGACGTCCGCCCGGACGAGCCGGTCGAACCACTCGTCGCGGTCGCGCGTCCTGACGATCGCCTCGATCTCGCGCCGCGCGGCTTCCTCCTCGGCGTTGGCGGGGCGCACGAACTGGTCGGGCTGGCGGGCGAAGCGGCCGAGCTCGGGGCGGCCGATGGCCCGGCAGAAGTTCTCCCAGAGCCACGGCTCCGTGCAGCCGATCGTGAGGAGCTTGCCGTCCCGCGTCTCGTAGATCGCGTAGTAGGGGTAGGAGCCGCCCAGGAAGCCGGCGCCGCGCCGCGGCGCGACGCCGTCGCTGAAGAAGTAGCGCATGTTCGGCGTGGCCGCCAGGAGTTCGAGCGTCGTGTCGAGGTAGGAGACGTCGACCTGCTGGCCCCGCCCCGTGCGCTCGCGGGCGAAGAGCGCCAGCACGATGCCGAGGGCGCCGTGGAGGCTCGCGCCGGCGTAGTCGGCGATGATATTGAGGGGGATGGCCGGCTTGCGGTCGGCCTCGCCGATGAGGCCGAGGACGCCGGCCAGCGAGAGGTAGTTCATGTCGTGGGCGGGGTGGTCGCGGTAGGGCCCGTCTTGGCCGAAACCCGAGAGCGAGCAGTAGATCAGCCGCGGGTTGATCGCGGAGAGGGTCGCCCAGTCGCCCCCGAGGCGCGTCATCACGCCCGGCCGAAAGCCCTCGAGGACGACGTCCGCCGACGCCGCCAGGCGGTGGAGGAGCGCCCGGCCCTCCGCGGTCTTGAGGTCGAGAGCGATGCTCCGCTTGTTGCGGTTGACGAACGCGAAGGCCGCCCGCCGCGCGTCGTCGACCGGCGGCTCCGGCGTCTCGATCTTGACGACGTCGGCGCCCATGTCGGCGAGGAGCATCGTGCAGAACTCGCCCGGCGCCACCCGCACCAGCTCGAGGATCCTGATCCCGTCGAGGGCCCTCACGCGCGATCGCTCCTGGCGGGCGGGGCCGGCGTCAACGATAGAAGCCGGGCGCCGGCGTGACGGCCTTCCAGAACACCGGATCGTGGCTGGGGAAGATGCGGCCGCGGACGAGGCGGGCCAGGGTCTTCAGCCGCCGGATCGACTGGAGCGCGGCCGCCGGGTTCCAGACGACGCCCGGGACGCGCTCGGCGTCGATGTGCTCCTGCCAGTAGCAGGAGTCGCCGGCGAGGATGACCGGCCCGGTCTCCGGCAGCTCGAGCAGGAGCGACTGGTGGCCGGGCGTGTGGCCGTCGGTGCGGAGCACGGTCACGCCGGGGGCGAGCTCGGCGTCGCCGTCGAGGTACCGCCAGCGGTAGCTCGGGAGGTCGAAGTTCTTCCGGTAGTAGAAGCCCGCGAAAAACGCCGGCGGATAGAGCGCCGTCGCGTACTCGTCCTTCTGCACGACGAGTTCCGACGTGGGGAACAGCTCGGCGCCGCCCGCGTGGTCGAAGTGCAGGTGCGACAGCACGACCAGGTCGACGTCGGCGGGCTCGAGCCCGATCGAGTCGAGCCGGTGCACGAGCAGATCCGCGTCCTCGAAGCGCGCCATCGAGTCGTTCCGGAGGAGCCCCGGGACCGCGCGCGGCGACACGCCGGTGTCGAAGAGGACCGTGCCGTCCGTCGTCTTGACCAGGTAGCAGGCGATCGGGATCGGAACCCGCTCGGCCGACCGCTCGCCGTAGAAGAGGCCGGAGCGCTCGAACCCGAGGTAGCCGTTCTGGAGCGCGTAGAGCGCGGTGACGGCCATGGCGCGGAGTATGAGTCAGGTCGGTCTCTCGATGCAAGGCCCGCCTTCTCGAATACTTACGGCCGCTCGATCCGCGCTGTGTCGCGGGAGTCCGGGTTGAATCCAAGTTCCACAGCGCCCGGAACGCTCGCGGCGGGGGGGGCCACGAGCTTCTCGACGCCATCGGCTAGGTGGCCCGGGCTGAGGTGCGAATAGCGCTGCACCATGGCGAGGGACTGCCGCCCGCCGAGCTCCTGGACTGTTGAGGTGCACCCCGGCCATCACAAGCCGGCTGGCGAAGCTGTGGCGGTTCCCGTGCCAGACCTAGCCCTCGAGCCGTGATGGTTCGTCGCGAGGAGGTCATCGTCGCGCCGGCGGAGCGCCATCTGCTCGCTTCAGCGCAAGCCCGGTGTTCAGACTCACGGTGAACAGGGGGCGATGCTCGGGCTCGAGATACTCGAGGAGGGCGGACTCCTCGTTGCGTATACCCGATCCCCTCGCGGACAACACCGAGGTTCTGCGCCGTCGAGAGCGAACTGACCGTCAACGGGGCGACTCGCCGCCTGGAGCGTGTCGGTGACGAGGTGCAGGCGGTACCTTTCCCTCGCGCAACGGTGAGGAACCCCGCAGGCGGCGGTGGCAGGAGTCGACCACCGCCGGAATCCGGGTTTACTTTTTGCGGAGGGCTGATGGGAGCGGTATGCCACCTCATCAGCACGGTCTGAAGGAGGTCCGGACAGTGCGATCAGCCCTCGCGATTGCCGACGGGTGGAGGTGAACTCAGAGGGATCAGCACGAAGGGGGCCCGAGAGCCCCCTTCGGCTCGTCGCTACTGATCAGATCGTCGGGCGCGGGCCTTTTTCACTCGTGAGTTCCGAACCCCCCCTTGAAAAAGAGATAGTTCAGGGTAGCGGGGACCGTGGAGACAGCGTGGGAGGCCACGAGCAGGTAGTGGTCGATATTGATCAGCTCCTTAATGGCCTCAACGCAAGAATTGCCCGTGGCTAGCACGGTGGTCGTCGAGTCGCTTGAGGAGGCTCCGGTGATCACGCTGCCGGTAGTCGTCGGCACCGAGCACTCAAGGGAGACGACTCCTTTTACCGGGTCGGCCGCCGCCTGGGGCACGTTGGCCAGTGATAGTGTGACAGCCAGCAGGACGCCAAAAGCCGAAAGCACGCGAAGCGTCTTCATTTTGGATCTCCTGTGTCTCCCGACTGCCTTCGATTTCGCACCCAAGGAACCTACCTAGGAACTTTATGGGCCTCGTTCTGGCACCTCCCTTCAGGAATCAGTGGCCGAGTGCTATAGCGCTCCTGGTCACTGAGCTGCCAGTCACCACCGCTTGGTGACCATGATGCGAGCATCGTGCGTGGGCCGGATCAGATCAGTCGTTTTGCCCTGGCACTCGCTTTTCCGCCCTTCCCGTCATGAAGATCTTGGCGCCTCCGCCAGCATTGTCGCTTTGGATGAGGTCTAGGCCGTGCCCGTGGACGACCACATACGCATATTCCTCGTCGCCCTCGACAGCCGCCGGGCACCCCGTCGGAGGCTTGCCCCCCGAGAATGTGAAGAGGGTGGAGTCGAAGCACGCCGGCCTGCCGGGGCGGACTCTCAGCTCGCCGAGGTCTCCCGCAGGGAACGCCACCCCGGTCCAAGTGAAAATGACGAGCCGGGTGGTGCCCGTATTGTCGTCGACCGTCGCCCTCACAGTCGCGGTGAGCGCACAGTTCTCATCTATCGCCAGGATGCCTACCCTCAGGATGTCCTGGTAGGGTGCCGTGGCGAGTCCGGACGCAACGGGGGACTCGGCGGAGAAGCTTTTAAGGGAAACAAGACGGAACGCGTACGCCCCTGTTATCGAGTCGCACTTAGAGGGCGCTCCATTTGCCGAGGCGGCCGCCGCCTGGGGCACGTTCGCCAGTGATAGTGTGACAGTCAGCAGGACGCCAAAAGCCAAAAGCGCGCGAAGCATCTTCATTTGAATCCCTCCTGTGTCTCCCCGCTGCCTTCGATTTCGCACCCGCGGAACCTACCCGGGAACTTTATGGACCTCGTTCTGGCACCTCCCTTCAGGAATCAGTGGCCGAGTGCTATCGGACTCCTGGTTACTGAGCCGCCAGTCACCACCGCTTGGTGACCATGATGCGAGGATCGTGCGTGGGCCGGTTCACCGTGGCAATCGGCCGTTGGTAGGAACTTTCCTTAGGCCCGTTAGGGGGATTCACCCATGAGCCGTTCGGGCGACTCTCCCTACGTCGAAGGGATGAGCCTACGCGGAAGGGTCTACGCCGAAGAGTTGAGCGCCACCGCCTGGCCGAGAACCACGTCGCCGAAGGCCCGACGTCGGCGTTGTCCCCTTGTGGGTCATGGGTGGCGCAGAGACGCCACAGCGACTTTGCTCACACAGTAGCAGAAGGTCCCTTGGTGCTGGCGTGCCCACCGTGCCCGACGCCCTTCGGCGACGACGGCCACCGCCCGATGGCGCGTCTCGCCACGGCGCCGGTCCCCATAGACCTGAACGTCGTCCTGGCCGTTGGACTCTTGGCGCAACTCTCGCTCAGGGTTGGCATGGAGGCGGCGAACGTACGGTCGACTGTGTCGCCTCGGGGGCGCACCGTCGCTCGAAGGATTTTCACGAGGACGAGCGGCAGCGTGCGCGTCGGAGATTCGTCGAGGCACTCAGGGCCCACGTAGTCCATGCTGGACCGCGTAGAGCACGGCCTGGAGACGCCGGTTCACGTTCAGCTTGCGGAAGATGTTGCTGAGATGCGTCTTCACGGTTCTTTCGCTGATGAAGAGCGCCTCCGCGATGTGTCGGTTCGTTCCGCCCGAGGTGAGAACCCGCAGGATCTCGTTTTCACGCGCCGTCAGGCCTTCATCTGACCGCCCGGCGGTTCGGCCGCCGGAAACTGCCCACCGCCCACGTCCCCACAGAACGTCGGCGAGCAGCTTCCGCTCG
>QHRX01000077.1 GCA_003221455.1 Candidatus Rokuibacteriota bacterium | reverse complement strand
TCGAGATCGCCATCGTCATCCCGCGGTCCTTGAACGACCCGGTGGGATTGAAGCCCTCGCACTTCAGATAGATCTTGAGGCTCGGGTCGGTCGCCTCCGCCAGCCGGGGCGCCGGCACCAGCGGGGTGTTGCCCTCGAGCAGCGTGACCACCGGCGTCTTCGCCGAGACCGGCAGAAACTCCCGGTACCGCTCGATGACCCCCGGCCACGCGCTCATGCCGCGCGGCGGGGGGCGCCGCCCCTCCTGCGAGCGTCCCCCCGGCCGGCCGCGCCGGCGACGCCAACGCGCGACGGAGCGCGCACCGGGCGCGGCCACACGTCGCCGCCCTCGCTACGCATTTTCGACCCTGATCATCGTCGTGCGCGCCGCGACCACGGGCAGACGGTCGATGGCCGCCAGCGCCGCGCGCATGCCCCGCTCGCTGGCCTCGTGGGTCATCATGACCACGGGGACGGCCTCGGCCTTGGCGCGGCTCTTCTGGAGCACCGAGACGATCGAGATGTCCTGCTGTCCGAGGATGCCCGCGATCTGCGAGAGCACGCCCGGGCGGTCGGCGGCCATGACGCGGAGGTAGTAGGCGGAGCGGATCGTCTCCATCGGCCGGAGCGGCAGCGCGCGCTGGTCTCCGGTCGGGAGGTCAAGGTGGAGGGCGGGCACGCCGTGGGCGAGCCGCGTCGCGATCTCAACCGTGTCCGAGAGCACCGCCGAGGCGGTCGGCATCTGGCCGGCGCCGCGGCCGTAGAACATGAGGTCGCCGACGCTGTCGCCCGTGATGAAGACGGCGTTGAACACACCCGACACCGCGGCCAGCGGCGACCGCTCGCGGATCATCGTCGGGTGCACCCGGATCTCGATCCCGCCGTCGCTCGACTTCGCGATCGCGAGGAGCTTGATGCGGTAGCCGAGCTCCCGCGCGTAGGCGATGTCCTGCGCCGTCACCAAGGCGATGCCCTCCGTATAGATGTCCTTCAGCTCGACGTAGGTTCGGAAGGCGAGCGAGGCCAGGATCTGCAGCTTGTGGGCCGAATCCACTCCTTCGACGTCGAAGGTCGGATCGGCCTCGGCGTAGCCGTGGGCTTGGGCCTCCTTCAGGACGACGGAGAAGTCCTCGCCGGCGTCGGTCATCTTCGAGAGGATGTAGTTGCAGGTGCCGTTGACGATGCCGTAACAGGACAGGATGCGGTTGGCGACGAGCCCTTCCTTGACCGCGCGGATCAGCGGAATGCCGCCGGCGACCGCGGCCTCGAACGCGAGGGTCACCCCACGCTGCCGCGCCTCCGCGTACAGCTCGGCGCCGTGGTGCGCGAGCAGCGCTTTGTTGGCGGTCACCACGTGCTTGCCGGCGGCCATCGCGCGCAGGACGAAGGTGCGCGCCGGCTCGAGCCCCCCGATCAGCTCGATCACGATCTGGATCGCGGGGTCGTCGAGCACGCGGGCGGCATCCTGGACCATGGGCAGCCGCGCGAGGTCGAGGCCGTCTCGGGGCCGCGCGAGGTCGGCGTCGGCGATGGCCGCCAGGGTGAGCCGGGCCCCCGTGCGCTTTTCCAGCATCTCCCGGTGGGTCTCCAGGATCTTGACCACACCGCCGCCGACCGTGCCGAGCCCGAGCAACCCGATCTTGACGTCGCGCATGCGTGTCCGTCCCGCGGGTGGCTGGCTACCGCGTGAGGTGCTTGAGGCCGCGGAGCGCCTGCCGGATCCGCAGCTCGTTCTCGACGAGGGCGAACCGGACGTAGCCTTCGCCGTACTCGCCGAACCCGACTCCGGGCGACACCGCGACCTTGGCCTCCTGTACGCAGAGCTTGGCGAACTCGAGCGAGCCCATCGGTCGGAACTCCTCGGGGATGGGCGCCCAGACGAACATCGTCCCCTTGGGCTTCGGCACGGTCCAGCCCTGCTTGTTGAGACCGTTCACGAGCACGTCGCGCCGCTTGCGGTAGATCTCGCTGATGTCGCGCACGACCGACTGGTCGCCTTCCAGCGCCACGATGCCCGCGATCTGGATCGGCTGGAAGACGCCGTAGTCGAGATACGACTTGATGCGGGCGAGCGCGTGCACCATCTGCCGGTTGCCGCAGCAGAACGCGAGCCGCCAGCCGGCCATGTTGTAGGACTTGGTGAGTGAGAACAGCTCGACTCCGACGTCCTTGGCGCCCGGAGCCTCGAGGAACGAGGGCGGCCGGTAGCCGTCGTAGGCCAGATCCGCGTAGGCGAAGTCGTGGACGACCATGAGCCGGTGCTCGCGGGCGAAGGCGACCACCGTCTCGAAGAAGGCCCGATCCACGCACGTGGTCGTCGGGTTGTGCGGGAACGAGAGGATCAGGAGCTTCGCCTTGGGCCAGGCCAGCTTGGCCGCCTCCTCCAAGCGTCCGAAGAAGTCGCCGCCGGGCTCGAGCGGCACCGAACGCAGGTCGCCGTCGGCGATGACGACCGAGTAGGAATGGATCGGATAGGTCGGGTTCGGCACCAGCGCCCCGTCGCCGGGCCCGAGCACGGCGAGGGCGAGGTGGGCGAGTCCTTCCTTGGCGCCGATGGTCGCGATCGCTTCGGAGTCGGGGTCGAGCTCCACGCCGTAACGGGTCCGGTACCACCGCGTGATCGCCACGCGCAGGCGGCTGATCCCTCGCGAGGCCGAGTACCGGTGGTTCCGCGGGTTCTGGGCCGCCTCGACCAGCTTCGCGACGATGTGCTTCGGCGTGCCGCGGTCCGGATTGCCCATGCCGAGGTCGATAATGTCCTCGCCCCGCGCCCGGGCCTTGGTCTTCAAGTCATTGACGATGGCGAACACGTAGGGAGGGAGGCGCTTGATCCGGTAGAACTCGTCCATCGGGATCTCCTTGGTCTCGTCGATGATACTACGAAAGGGCCACTTTTCAGAGTGTTAGACGACACTCCGAGAACGTTGACACTGCCCAGACCAGATGCTAGAAGGGAAAGAGGCTACATTCCGGCGGCGCCCAATGACGGCAGTACCTGCCCGGGGGCGCACTCCCCCTGGCGTGTCCGCACCGACTAGCGAACGTGGGTCTTGAGGAGGCGCGGATGCTCGGTCGTTCGAGAGCTTCGAGACCGGCGATGGCGGTTGGGTCGTCCGCGCCGGATGAGCGCCGCCCCGCCACCCCGGTGACCTTGCTCACGGTCGTCGGCGCCACCGCGAAGATGGACGGGAAATTCGAGGTCGCCGATTCCATACACATCGAGTGCGAGGTCGGCGGCGAATTGAACGTCGGAGGGCAGCTCGTAATCGGCGAGAAGGGCGTGGTGAACGCGAACGTGCAGACCGTCGACGCCATCATCCGGGGAGCGTACGAGGGCACGATGGTGGCGACCGGTACCGTCGAGATCACCGCCACCGGACGGGTGAACGGCAACATCGAGACGGACTCGCTCGTCATCTCCAAGGGCGGGTCCTTCAGCGGCAACGTCGTGAAGCCGGGCGGGCGCCAGGCGAAGCTGCCCGTCTACCTCGTCGAGGACAAGCGGGTCGGCGCGCAGGCCTAGCCGCGCGCGATACGGACGATGTGGCGAAAGACCCGGAAGGCGATGGCGGCGCGCAACGACCTGAGCGCGTTTATCGACGAGGGTTCGGAGATCGAGGGCAAGTACACGTTCAGCGGCACCGTGATGCTGAACGGCAAGTTCCACGGCGAGATCGCGTCCGTCGACACGCTGATCATCGGCGAGAAGGGGGTCGTCAACGCTAACGTCCGCGCCGGCACGCTGATCGTCAGCGGCGAGCTGGTGGGGAACGTCGTCGCCAGTGATCGGGTCGAGCTCAAGGAGGGCGCGCGCGTCTTCGGTGACGTCGAAGCCCCCGTCGTGGTGGTCGCGGAGGGCGTGCTCTTCGACGGACACTGCCGGATGACCAGCGCAAAGCCCGCCGGCTCCACGCCCGCCGACAGCACACTGGTGGCCTTGAAGCGGTGAGTTAGTGAGCCGCGCTCGACGGCTCAACATCTTCATCGTCTCGAGCGACGGGTCCCGGCCGGTGCGCGTGCACCTGCCGGGGTGGGCGGTCTCGGCCGCCGTCGTGGTGGTGACGCTCGGGTTCACCACCGTGTCCGTGCTCGTCGGCGACTACATCCGCGTGCGGAAATTGGCCGCCAGCCCCGCCGCCTTGCAGCGCGAGCTCGCCGAACAACACGGGATCGTCACCGCCCTCCGGAAGCGGATCGCCGAGATCCGGCTCGAGGTTGGTTCTTGGCGCGAGCTCGACGCGAAGATCTGGGAACCGTTCGGCCCCGACGTCGGGCTCGTGCGGAGGACTCCGGGGATCGGTGGTGCCACGGCGCTGCCCGAACCCGCCGGGCACAAGCCGTCAGCGCTCGAGGAGCTTGACGGGCTCGCCGAGACGGTCGGCGAGGCGGGCCAGAACCTCCGGGCGCTTGAGCGGCTGATGGAGCATGCCGGCAAGGCGCTCGCGCTCATGCCGTCGCGCTGGCCCGTGCGCGGCGCCGTCAACTCGGAATTTGGCACCCGCCCCTCGCCGTGGACGGGGGCGGAGGAGTTCCACAGCGGGCTCGACATCGCCGCCGATCGCGGTGCGGGCGTCCACGCCCCGGCGCCGGGCACCGTCGTGTTTGCGGGGGAGCAGGGCGAGTTCGGGCTCTGCCTGATCCTCGAGCACGGCCACGACATTCGGACCATCTACGGGCACTTGTCGAAGCTGCTGGTCGCGCCCGGGCAGCAGGTGGTGCGCGGGCAGTTGATCGCGCTCACCGGGAACACCGGCAAGTCCTCCGGTCCGCACCTGCACTACGAGATCATCGTCAAGGGCCACTCGGTGAACCCGCGCCTCTACATGTGGAACTAGCCGCGTCGAACTCGCCACGTGCCGTGCGCGGTCCTCACGGGTCCCGTGGCGGCGCCTCGGCGGTCCCTGCCGAATAGGACCTCTCCGGATGGCCCGGCCGCGTCCCGCCGGCGTGGGCCCCGCTCACGACGTCGCGGTGAGACCGAGGTAGACCCGGCGAACCTGCGGGTTCTCGAGGAGCACCGCCGCCCTGTCGGCGAGGACGATCCGTCCCGTCTCCAGGACGTAGCCGCGATCGGCGTGGCCGAGCGCCACCGTCACGTCCTGCTCCACGAGCAGGATGCTCACGCCTTCGCGCCGGAGCCGGACCACGACCTCCATCAGCGCTCGCACGGCGAGGGGCGCCAGCCCGAGCGACGGCTCGTCGATCAGGAGAAGGCGCGGGCGCGCCATGAGCGCGCGCGCGACCGCGGCCATCTGTTGCTCGCCGCCGGAGAGCTGGCGAGCGGGGAGCGCCAGGCGATCGGCGAGGGCGGGGAACAGGTCGAGCATGTGCTCGAGGTCGGCCGCGATCGCGGCCCGCTCCCGCCGCGCCCAGGCGCCGAGGAGCAGGTTCTCGCGAACCGAGAGGTCGGAGAAGAGGCGTCGGCCTTGCGGGACGTGGGCGATTCCGAGGTGGACGAGACGCTCCGGCGGGAGGCCCGTGACGTCGCGCTGCTGGAATGCCACCCGGCCCCGCTCGGGCCGGAGGAGGCCCGAGATCACACGGAGGAGCGTGGACTTGCCGGCGCCGTTGGCCCCGATGAGCGCGACCGCCTCGCCTGCTCCCACCTCGAGCGAGACGTCCCAGAGCACTTGGACGGCTCCGTAGCCCGCATCCACGTTTTGCACCTCGAGCTGCGGCCTCATCGGGAGGCCGGCCCCGGTCCCAGGTAGGCCTCGATGACCGCGGGGTCGGCCGTCACCCGGGCGGGCGGCCCCTCGGCGATCTTGCGGCCATGGTGGAGGACGACGACGCGGCTCGAGAGCCCCATCACCGCCCGCAGCACGTGCTCGATCACCAGGAGCGCGATGCCGCGCGCGTTGACCTCCCGCAGCAGCGCCATCGCCGCGTCGACCTCGGCCGGGGTGAGGCCGGCCATGACCTCGTCGAGCAACATCAGCCGGGGCTGGAGCGCGAGTGCCTTGGCCAACTCGAGCCGGCGCAGGTCCGGGGTCGTGAGGGCCCCCGCGGGTAGCGCGGCCTTCGGCCCGAGCCCGACCGAGTCGAGCAGGCGGTCCGCCTCCCGGAGCGCCGCCCCGACGCTCGGTGCGGGCACGGCGCGAAACAGCGCGGGCACCGCCACGTTCTGGCGGACCGTCATCGCGCGGAAGGGCTGGGCGATCTGGAAGGTGCGGGCGAGCCCGAGGCGCGCGATCGCCGGGGCACCGAGCGCGTCGAGCGGGCGTCCGGCGAAGGCGACGGCGCCCTCCGACGGCGGCTCGAACCCGCTGATCAGGTTCACGAGGGTACTCTTGCCGGCGCCGTTTGGGCCGATGAGCCCGACGACCTCGCCCGCTTCGATCGCGAGGTCCACGTGGTCGACCGCGACCAGTCGCCCGAAGAGCTTGGTGAGCCCCTGCACCGCCAAGAGGGGCATCAGATCCGGTTCTCACGCAACGTCGCCCGGAGCGCCGCGAGGATCCCGCCGCGCGCACGCCGGAGGTCGGCGAGGCCCCGCGGGGCGAAGACCACGAGCAGGCACACGAGCGCGCCGAAGAACACGTTGTGGAGGAAGATCGAGACGTTCGTGAGCACCGTGTCGAGGCTCTTGAGGACGATCGCGCCCGCCACGGGACCGAGCGCGGTCGCGGGGCCGCCGAACAGCGTCATCACGATCGCCTGGATCGCGAAGTCCACGTTGAACACGGTCGGAGGATCGATGAACGTGAACCAGTAGGCGTACACGCCGCCGACGAGCCCGAAGACGAAGGCGCTGCCCGAATAGGCGACGATCTTGTACGGCAGGGGCGCGATGCCGAGGGCTTCCGCCGCCGCCTGATTCTCGCGGATGGCGGCGATCGCGTAGCCGACCCGCAGCCGGGGCAGGGAGAGGCCGGCCGCCACCGCGAGCGCGCACACGCCGAGCATCCAGTAGTAGAAGGTCGTGAAGCTCCGCGCCACCGGCAGGTTCATCCCCGAGCCGCCCCCGGTCAGCTCGAGGTTCGCCGCCAGCTGCTGGAGCACGAGCATGAAGCCGAGTGTCGCGATCGCGAAGTAGTGCCCGCGCAGGCGGAGCAGCACGGCGCCCCCGGCCAGGAGCGCCAGCGGGAACGGGACCGCCGCCCGCGCCATGAGGACGCCGGTCGTGTAGGCCCCGATGCCGAGGAACGCCGCCGCCCCGAAGTCCGGGTAGCCAGCGTAGCCGCCGATCAGGTTCCATCCGCAGGCGAGGGCGGCGAACATGAGGATGCCCGTCGCGAGCCGGACGTAGTAGGTGTTCGTCAGGGCGGGCAGGCCGACCGCGACGGCCAGCGCGAGCACGAGCGCCAGCCGCCACCCCCCGGCCCGCCGCGCGGTCACGGAGAGGGCGGGCGTCATCCGCGGAACTGCTCGGCCCGGCCGAGGAGGCCGGCGGGGCGGAGGACGAGCACCAGGACGAGGGCGCTGAACGCCACGATGTTGTCGTAGTTCGGGCCGAGCCAGGCCGCCGCGTAGGTAGGAGCCCGCCCAGGAAGGCGCCGGGAACGCTGCCGAGCCCGCCCAGCACGCAGACCACGAACGCGATCAGCGTGTACCCGGCGCCCATCGCGGGGAAGATCGGGAAGCTCAGGCTGATGAGGCCGCCCGCGACGCCAGCCGTCGCCGCGGCGATCGCGAACGTGAGGGCGTAGACGCGGGCGACCGGGATGCCCATCAGGCGCGCCGCTTCCAGGTCCGAGGCGGTGGCGCGGATCGCGCTGCCGAGCCGCGTGCGGGTCAGCAGCAGCTGGAGTAGCGCCGCGGCTCCGAGCGCCACGAACAGGGCGATCGCCCGGACGAGCGGCAGCGCCAGCGGGCCGAGGGCGAGACTCCGCCCCGAGTAGGGCGTCGTGACCGCGCGCACGTCGGCCGTCCACGCCGCGAGCGCCAGGTTGGTCACGAGGAGGTCCAGGCCAAAGGTCAGGAGGAACGTGATCAGGAACGAGGCGCGGATCACCTGGTTGATGACGAGACGCTGCAGCGGGTAGCCAACGCCAAAGAGGGCGAGGCCGGTGAGGGGGAGGGTCGCGAACGGGTCCAGACGGTAGCGGGTGTAGAGCCAGTACGTCACGTAGGCCCCGAGCATGACCAGGGAGCCATGCGCGAGGTTGACGACGTTGAGGACTCCCCAGACGAGCGAGAAACCGACGGCCACCAGCGCGTAGGTGCCGCCCAGCAGGAGCCCGTTGATCGCGTTCTGGAGCGCGATCTGGAGCTCCGGGCTCACGCGGGGGCCCGAGCGGAGCCGCGGCCGTCGGCCACCCGGCTCGTTACTTCCGCGCGCTCCAGGGCGGGGTCGGGTAGATGGCCTTCGCCGCCGCGACCTCCCGGGGCCAGATCGTGACCACCCGGCCCTGCTGGATCTGCACGGTCACCATCGGTTTCCGGTCGTTCAGCCCTTGGGCGTTGAACCGGACCGGCCCGTAAAACGTCATCGCGTCGAGCGAGGCCAGCGCCTCCCGCACCTGGGCCGGGTCCACGCTCCGGGCCTTCTCGACGGCGAGCTGGAGGACCACGCCGGCCGCGCTGCTCTCGGCGGCGTGATAGTCGGGGATGAACCCGTACTTGCGCTCGAAGGCCCTCGCGTAGGCCGCGGCGGTCTCGAAGACCGGTCCCCGGTACTTCACGTCGGGCGTCCACTGGGACGACGCGAAGACCCCCTCGGCCGCCGGTCCGAGCGCGGTCACGAAGTCCGGGGTCGTCGGTCCCACCGTGAAGCCGTAGAAGCCCACGCTGACGTCCAGGGTCTGCGCCTGCTTCATGATCAGGAGACTCTCCTGCAGATGCCCGGAGCCCAGTAGGATGTCGGGCCGGAGCGACTTGATGCTGGTCAGCGGGGCGCTCAGGTCGGCGACGCCCACCGGGTACTTCTGGAAGTAGACGACGCGGAGGCCGTTCTTCTCGGCCCAGTCCCGCGCCCCGTTCGCGACCTCGAGGGAGAAGAGGTCGTCGGCGGCCAGGATGGCGACCGTCTGGGGCCGGGGCGCCAGGGTGGCGGCCGCCCTCAGCATGCTGGCCGCGTACTCGTCGGCGGGGCTCAGGACGCCGAAGACGTAGCGGTAGCCCTGGGCAAAGATCTTTCGGGCCGCGCCGTTGGCCTCGACCATCGGGACCCGATACTTCTCGGCGACGGCGGCGTCGGCGAACGTCGCCGGGCTGCCGTAGGGCCCGAGCAGGAAGCTCACGTGGTCCTGGCTGATCAGCCTGTCGGTCAGCTCGGCCGAGATCTGGGGCTTGCTCTGATCGTCGTAATAGATGATCTCGACCCGGTAGGACTTCGCCCCGACCTTGAGCCCGCCGCGGGCGTTCACGGTCTCGGCCCAGAGGTCGTAGCCCTGCTTGGCGAGGGCACCCTCCCGGGCTTCTGCCCCCGTCGCCGCCAGCGGCGCACCGATCTTGAGGACGTCGCCGGCGCCGGCCGGGGTGGGGGTGAACCCGGCCGCGATCCCGATCGCGACCGGCGCCGCGAGGCGCCACACCCGTCTCATCACCCGGGACCCCTCCTTGCCGCAACGCGCCGGGGCTCCGGCGCCGCCGCAGTGTACCACGCGCGGGCCCGAGGGTGGGCCGGCCGTCCCGCCCAGGCGGCGCGTGTGCTACGTTTGTATCGTGCAACGATACAAACGAGCGGCCCGGGGGTGGGTGACGCCGGCCGCCTACCGGGCCCTGGCCGAGTTCCGCTACCAGATCCGCCGGTTCCTCCGATTCAGCGAGCGGGCGGCCCGTGCCGCCGGCCTTGAGCCCCAGCACCACCAGCTCCTGCTCGCCGTGAAGGGCCTCCCGCGGCACGGGCACGCGACGGTCGGCGAGCTGGCCGAGCGGCTCCAGGTGCAACACCACAGCGCCGTCGAGCTGATCGACCGCCTGGTGGAGCGGAAGCTCGTGCGGCGGCGCCGCGCAACCGTCGACCGACGCCGGGTCTTCGTTGAACTCACGCCGCGGGGAGAGACGGTGCTCCGCGAGCTCTCGCTGCACCATCTCGCCGAGCTCGCGGCGGTGCGCCCAGCGGTCCGGCGGCTCGCCGGGTCCCTCGTGGCCCACGCCGGGAACTCCGGAGACCGAGGGGGCGCCCGCATCCACAGGTGACGGCTGAATGGCGAGGTCGAGATACGGCGACGCGACGGATCGGGAGGCTCCAGCCGCCGGCGCGCCGGGAAGGCGATCCCGCGCGATCGGCCCGCCCGAGGGTGACGGCGCCCCCGCCGAGCTCGGCGACCTCACGCCGACCGGCCGCGTCCTCCCGGTCTCGATCCTCGCGATCGGGATCGGCGTCCTCGCGCCTGGGTCGCGCTGGGGCTGCTCTGCCTGATCGGCCTGTTCACGACCCTCTTCTTCTTCGGGCGGTGGCGCGCGACGCTCGTCCCGCCGGCGGGCAACCACCTGGGCGCGCTCGAGGTCCTGGTGCCGATCGGCCGGCGCGCTCGCCGACCGGTCGAGCTGACGCGGGCCCCGGGGCCGGACTCGGGCACGCCGTCCTGTGCTAGGGTGGGCGCGAGGGGGGCATGCACTTCGACCTCACCGCGGACCAGCGGCTCGCGCAGGAGATGGCGCGGGCGTTCGCCGAGAAGGAGATCAAGCCCCGCGCGGCGGAGATCGATCGCACCGACGAATTCCCGCGGGACCTCTACCAGCGGATGGGCGACCTCGGGCTCCTCGGGATGACGGCGCCGCCCGAGTACGGCGGCGCCGGCGCCGATACGCTCACGTGGGCGGTCGTGCAGGAGGAGCTGGCCCGGGCCTCGGCCGCGGTCGCCGACTCCCAGCTCCTCGTCAAGCTGATGACCGACATGCTGCTCCACAACGGAAGCGAGGCGCAGCGGCAGGCGTACCTGCCGGCTCTCGTGCGGGGCGAGAAGATCTGCGTCATCGCGCAGACCGAGCCGGGGACGGGCTCCGACGTGGCCGGCGTCCAGACCTCCGCGCGGCCGGCCGGCGATGGCTGGGTCCTCAACGGCACCAAGCGCTTCATCACGGCCGCGCATGTCTGCGACGTGGCGGTGGTCGTCGCCACGACAGACCAGCAGCGGGGCCGGGAGGGCATTGCGCTCTTTCTGGTGGAGTTCGGCACCCCCGGGTTCTCCCGCGGCGCGAGGGAGCACCTCATGGGTGTCCGCGGCCTGGCCACGGGCGAGCTGATCTTCGAGGACTGCCGCGTGCCCGCGTCGCGCCTGCTGGCCGCGCCCGGGGACGGCTTCAAGCGGGCGATGGCCTCGCTCGACACGGGTCGGATCGGAATGGGCGCGGAGGCCGTCGGGATCGCCCAGGCGGCCATGGGGGAGGCGATCGGCTACGCCCGGCAACGGAGCGCCTTCGGCCAGCCGCTCGCCGCGTTCCAGGCAATCCAGTTCATGATCGCCGATATGTCGGCGTCGATCGAGGCCGCGCGCCTCCTCGTCCGAAAGGCCGCCTTCCTGAAGGACCAGGGGCGATCGGTCACCCGCGAGGCCGCGGAGGCCAAGCTCTTCGCCTCCGAGACGGCGGCCCGGGTCACGACCGACGCCCTCCAGGTCCACGGGGCCTACGGCTACTCGAAGGAATTCACGATCGAGCGTCTCTACCGCGACGCGCGCGTCTACCAGATCTGGGAGGGGACGAGCCAGATCCAGCGATCGGTGATCAGTCGCCGGCTGCTCGGTTGATCAGCGGAACGAGAAGGTCTGCCACGCGCTGAAGCGGGGCCCGCCGGCGCTGGTCGTCTGGCCGACCCGCCAGCGCCAGTACTGGTGCGGGGCCGCCCCGAGGACATCGGCGGCGACCGTGTAGGCGACCGAGAGCCCGGCGTTGCCGGTGACGTCGGCGTCCTGCACCTCGCTGAACGGCCCCTGCGCGCTGATCCCTCGCTGGAGCTCGACCCGGTAGTGGGCGGCCCCGCCCCCGCTCGAGGTCCAGCGGAGCTCGACCTGAGCCTCGCGGGTGCTCGGCAGCACGGTCCCGTTCGGCGGCAGGAGGGGAGTCGGCGCCCAGGCTCGCCCGCCGTCGGTCCGGGCCGGGGGCCCCTTGGGTTTCTGGCGCAGGTCGCCCTGTCCGAACCACGGCTCCGTGAACGCGGACCGGACATTGACGACCGTATGGAGCCGCGCGCAGCGCAGCCGCTCGCCGGGCGCCCACGGGTTTCTGGCGCACCGCACCTCGAAGGCGTTCGTGGCTCCCCCGTGGTCGGGAAAGACGACGACCTCGGTGGCGCGGTTCGTCCGGTCGTTGTAACTGCCGCGGATCACGACGCGCGCGCCCCCGCAGCTGCTCGTCCACTCGTAGCGCGCTCCCCCGGCGTCGAGCTCGGCCCGCACGGTCCGGGGGGGCAAGGCGCAGCCTTGCCCGGCCGAGACGCGGTCGAGGCCGAGGAGGAGGAACGCCCATCCGGCGGCCGCGGCGCAGACGAACACCCGCATGACTCATCGTTCGATGCAACGGGGGTGCCACCGAAAAGCGTTGGCGTCGGCGGCGCTTAGCGCCCCGGCGCGGGGAGGCGTCGGCCGGCTGACGTCGGCGCCGTGACGCGGCTTGGGAGCTACGCGCCGCGACCGTTCAACGCTCCCCCCGGTGTCGGCCGAGGAAGTCGAGGACGACCGCGTTGAACGCCGGAGCCATCTCGATGAAGTAGCCGTGCCCGCCTCCCTCGAGCCCGTGCAGCTCCGCGCGCGGGATGCGGTCGCCGAGCACGCGCGACAAGCGGAGGGGCACGAGGATATCCTCGGTGCCAACCGTGACCAAGGTCGGGCAGCGGATCCGATCGAGGCGGTCGAGCGTATCGTGGCCGGCGACGGCCCCGGCCTGCCGCGCGAAGCCGACCTGGGTCGGCGGGTGGGGATTGGCCAGCATGTTCTGGACCACATCTTCCACGAACCCGGCGCGGGTGGCGAAGGTCGCCGGCGCGAAGAGCCAGAGCGACATCGCGCGCGTGAACGCCTCGCGCGACAGCGCCGCCCGCATCTCGAGCCACGTCCGGCCGAGGGCCAGGAGGTAGGCGTCCGGACGCGCGAGGCTGCAGTGCAGCTGGAGCGAGAGCACGCGGTCGGGATGGTTGAGCGCCAGCTCCTGGGCGATCATGCCGCCGAGCGAGACGCCGCACACGTGGGCGCGCGGGATCCCGAGGGCGTCCATCAGCCCGACGGTGTCCTCGGCCATGCCGCGGGTCGTGTAGGGCAGATCGGGCTGATCGGTTTGCCCGGCGCCGCGGTTGTCGAAGGCGATCACGCGGTAGCGCTCGGCAAGGACCGGGACCTGGAAGCCCCACGCGGTGTGGTCGCCGCCGAGGCCCGTGACGAGGACGAGGGGCTCGCCCGCGCCCGCCTCCACGCAGTACATTTTGATGTCGCCGACTTCGACCCTCAAGAACCGTCACCGGTCTCGGGGGAGCCGGCCCGCCCACGGGGCAGCGATGGGGCTCGCGCTATGCGCGGACCTGGCACGCGACCCAGTGGCCCGGCGCGACCTCCTTCAGCAGCTGATCGTTCTCGGCGCACGAGGGCACCCGAATCGGACAGCGGGTGTGGAAGCGGCAGCCCGAGGGCGGCCGGATCGGGCTCGGCACATCGCCCTCGAGCAGGATGCGGCGGCGCCGCATCGCGGGATCCGGGATCGGCACGGCGGAGAGGAGCGCCTCCGTGTAGGGATGCTTCGGGTTCGTGTAGAGCTCCTTGGCGGGGGCGACCTCGACGAGCTTGCCGAGGTACATCACGGCCACGCGCGTCGAGATGTGCTCGACGACCGAGAGGTCGTGGGCGATGAAGAGGTAGGTGAGGCCGAACTTCTGCTGAAGCTCCTCCAGCAGGTTGATGATCTGAGCCTGGATCGAGACGTCGAGGGCCGACACCGGTTCGTCGGCGACGATCAGCTTGGGGCTCACGGCGAGGGCGCGGGCGATGCCGATGCGCTGACGCTGGCCCCCGGAGAACTCATGCGGGTAGCGCCGGAGGTGCTCGGCGGAGAGGCCCACCGTCTCGAGCAGCTGTACGACGCGCTCCTCGCGCTCGCGACGGCCTCGGGCGAGCTTGTGGATGACGAGCGCCTCGCCGATGATCGATCGCACCGTCATCCGCGGGTTCAGGGAGGCGTAGGGGTCCTGGAAGATGATCTGCATCTCCTTGCGGATCTGGCGGAGCGCCCGCTTGTCGAGCGCGGTGACGTTCCGCTCCTGGAACCACACTTCGCCCGCGGTGGGCTCGACGAGGCGGAGGATGGTCCGGCCGGTCGTGGACTTGCCGCAGCCCGACTCCCCGACGAGCCCGAGCGTCTCGCCCGGCCGGATGTCGAACGACACGTCGTCGACGGCGTGGACGCGCGCGACCTCCCGCGAGAACACCCCCCCCCGGATCGGGAAGTATTTCTTCAGATGCCGGACCCGCAGGAGCGCCTCGGCCATCGGAGCCTAGTAGAGGAAGCAGGCCACCTTGTGGCCGGGCCGGACGTCCTTCAGCGTCGGGTCGGTGTCGAAGTGCGCCGGCCGGGCGAACTCACAGCGTGGCGCGAAACGGCAGCCGGGCCGGGCCTCGCCGCGCAGCGTGGGCACGGTGCCCGGGATCGTCTGGAGGCGCCGCCGCTGGGTCGCGGCGAGGTCGATGCGCGGGATCGAGCGGAGCAGCCCCTGGGTGTAGGGATGGAGGGGCTCCTTGAACAGCTCCCGGACCGAGGCCTCCTCCACGACCTGGGCCGCGTACATGACGATGACCCGCTGGGCGGTCTCGGCGATCACCCCCATGTCATGGGTGATGAGGAGGACCGCCATCCCGAACCGCGCCTTCAGCTCGTTCAACAGCTCGAGGATCTGGGCCTGGATCGTCACGTCGAGCGCGGTGGTCGGCTCGTCGGCGATGAGGAGCTTCGGGCTGCACGACAGCGCCATCGCGATCATGACCCGCTGCCGCATGCCGCCCGAGAGCTGGTGGGGGTACTCGCGGACCCGGCGCTCCGCGTTCGGGATGTGCACGAGGCGGAGCATCTCGATCGCACGGTCCAGCGCGTCGCGCCGGTTCAGGCCCTCGTGCAGGCGCAGCGCCTCGGCGATCTGCTCGCCCACCGTGAAGACCGGGTTGAGCGACGTCATCGGCTCCTGGAAAATCATCGAGATCTCCTTGCCCCGGATCTTCCGCATCTCCTTCGGGGGGAGCTCGAGCAGGTTGCGTCCGTTGTAGTCGATCCGGCCGCGGACGATCTGGCCCGGGGGCTGCGGGATGAGGCGCATGATCGACAGCGCGGTCACGCTCTTGCCGCACCCCGACTCGCCGACGACGCCGAGCGTCTCGCCCTTGTCGACGTGGAAGCTGACGCCGTCGACCGCTCGGACGACACCGTCGTCCGTGAAGAAGTGGGTCGTCAGGTCCTTCACCTCGAGGAGCCGCTCGGCCATCGGGCGCCCTACCAGGCCCGGGTGATCTCGGCGAACGCCTGCAGCGCCCGATCGATGTCCGCCTCGTCGACGTCTTTGTGCGTCACGCACCGGATCGAGGCGGGGCCGACGGCGTGGATCTTGATCTTGCGGGCCGCCGAGCCCGCGACCAGTTCCTCGACGCCGCCCGGCCGATCGACCGAGAAGAGGACGATGTTGGTCTGCACGCGGGCGAGGTCGAGCCGGATCCGCGGCAGGGCGGCCACGCCGCCCGCCAGCCGGCGCGCGTTGGCATGGTCCTCGGCGAGGCGGTCGATCATCTGCTCGAGGGCGACGATGCCGGCGGCCGCCAGCACCCCGACCTGCCGCATCCCGCCGCCCAGCATCTTCCGCAGCCGGCGCGCGCGCGCGATGAAGTCGCGGGTGCCGCAGACGACCGAGCCGACGGGGGCGGCGAGCCCCTTGGAGACGCAGAACGTCACCGAGTCCGCGTCGGCCGCGAAGTCGCGGGCGGGCCGCTTGAGCGCCACCGCCGCGTTGAAGAGGCGCGCGCCGTCGAGGTGCACCGGCACCCCCGCCCCGTGGGCCACCGCCGCCACCGCCGAGATCTCCTCGGGTGCACAGAGCGTGCCGCCGTGGCGGTTGTGGGTGTTCTCGACGCAGACGAGGCCCGTCGCCGGAACGTGGATGTTACGCGGCCGAATCGCCTCGGCGACCTGTGCGGGGGAGAGAAAGCCGCGCTCGGTTGTGATCGGACGGGTCTGGACGTGCCCGATCACCGCGGAGCCCGCCACCTCGTAGTTGAAGATGTGAGAGTCAGCGTCGAGGACGAGCTCCTGTCCCGGGCGCGTCTGGGCGACCACGGACACGAGGTTCCCCATGGTGCCGGACGCCACGAAGAGCCCCGCCTGCTTGCCCATGAGGCCCGCCGCCAGGCCCTCCAGGCGCTGGACCGTCGGATCCTCCTCCCACACGTCGTCGCCCACGTCCGCCCGCGCCATCGCCTCGCGCATGGCGGGGGTGGGGAGGGTCAGCGTGTCGGAGCGCAGGTCGACGACGTCGTGTGGCACCGGATCACCTGGAGACCGATAGGCGCTGGGCGGCGCGCTTTCCCCACTCGGTGTAGGCATACTCGGCGGCCAGCCGGCGGAACAGCGCCACGGCCTCGGCGGTCCGCGCTTCTCTGAAGTTCACCTCGGCGAGAAGGAAGAGCGTCTCCGGGATGACGAGCGTGTGTTGATAGTTCTTGAGGATGCCTTCGAGCCGCTGGCGGGCGGCGGCGGTATTGTCCTGCTGGTCGTAGTAGTAGTGCGCGATGAACAGTTCCTTCTGGGCGAGGCGGCCGCGGCAGATGTCGATCTTCGCCAGCGCGTCCGACGCGTAGCGACTCTGCGGGTAGTCCTTGACGAGCTTCTTGAACTGCGCCAGCGCCTTCCCGGTAAGCGCCTGGTCCTGCTCGACCGGCTTCATCTGGTCATAGTAGCTCACCGCGAGCCGGTACTGGACGAGGTCGGCGATCTGGTGCTGCGGATAGAAGGCGAGGAACGCCTCGAACTCTTTGACCGCCTTGTCGAACTCGCCCTCGCGGAAGTACGTCTCGCCGATGAGGAAACGCGCGCGCGGCGCGTAGGACGAATCCGGGTGGCGGGCCACGATGTCCTTGAACCGGCTGCGCGCGTCCTCGTAGCGACTCCGCGCGAGATCTTGCTCGCCGAGGCGGTAGAGCTCTTCGGCCGGGAGGACCGGCTGCGGCGTGGCGGTGAGCCATCCGCAGCCGCCGAGGAAGAGGAGCGTCGCGAGGCAGACCGTCCGAAGCCGGGACAGATGTAGGCCCATTTGAGCAGTCCAGGTATACCGGCGCGGACCGGCAAAAGTCAAGCGGAAACGGGCATTTCAGGCTTGACTTGGCTCCGGCGTCGTCGTATATGACCGCTATGGCACTCCCGAAGATGGTCCGGGTCCGGCAGCGTTTCGCTCGTCCCGTCGTCAGTGACATCTCCCGCGCCACGCGCGCCACGCTCGCCGCGTGCGGACACCCGATCAGGGGGGGTGACGTCGTCGCCATCGGGACGTCGAGTCGCGGTATCTCCAACTACGCGACGATCGTCAAGGCGACCGTCGACCACCTCAAGGAGCTCGGGGCCAAGCCGTTTATTTTTCCGGCGATGGGCAGTCACGGCGGGGGCACGCCCGAGGGGCAGCTCTCGGTCCTCGACCACTACGGGATCAACGAGACGACGATGGGAGTGCCGTGCCGGGCGACGATGGAGGTCGTCCAGGTCGGAGAAGCCCTCGGTCTGCCCGTGTGGCTCGAGAAGGGCGCGGCCGGCGCGGACTGGGTGTGCCTCGTCAACCGGATCAAGCCGCACACGGACTTCAAGGGCTCGATCGAGTCTGGCCTCTTCAAGATGATGACGATCGGGCTCGGCAAGTACAAGGGCGCCATCCAGTACCACCGCGCCAACGTCCGCCACAGTTACGAGACCGTCATCACCGACGTCGGCCGCGAGATGCTCGCCAAGGCGAAGATCGCCTTCGGCCTCGGCATCGTCGAGAACGGGTACGACGAGACGGCGCACGTCGAGGCGTTCGCCGCGGCCGACCTCGAGGCCGGCGAGCGGCGGCTCCTGAAGACGGCGAAGGAGAACCTGGCCCGGCTCCCGTTCTCGGCGCTCGAGGTGCTGATCGTCGAGCAGGTGGGCAAGAACATCTCGGGCGCGGGCATGGACACGAACGTCATCGGTCGGCCCTCGAACCCGCACGAGCCGTTCCCGAACGATCCCCGGATCCTCTGGATCGTCGCGCTCGACCTTACCGACAACACGTACGGCAACGCCACCGGCATCGGCAGCGCGGACTTCACGACACGCAAGCTCGTCGAGAAGATCGACATGAAGGCCACGCTGATCAACTGCCTCGCCGCCTGCTCGCCGGGCGGCGCCAAGCTCCCGCCCGCGTTCGACTCGGACCGGGAGGCGATCGAGGCCGCGCTCTCGTGCACGGGCCTGCTCGTGCCCGAGCGGGAGGCGCGGGTGGTCCGGATCAAGAACACGCTGATGCTCGGCGAGATCGAGGTGTCGGAGTCGCTCCTGCCCGAGATCGCCAAGCGCGGCACCCTCACGGTCCTCGGCGAGCCGGCCGAGCTCCGCTTCGACGCCGCGGGGACCCTGCTCCCGCTCTGAGCCCCGGCCCAGTCAGCGGGCCGGCTTCCAGGCCTTCGCCTCGGCACGGATCTTCCCCGCGTCGAGGCGGTTGATTTCGGGGATCAGCTCGTTGGTGACGAGGTCCGTCACGGGCACCGTCCCTTTGATCACGCCCCAGCGGGAGAGGAAGTCCACGTAGGCGGCGTAGTTGGCCATCGAGCTCTCGCCCCAGCGCCCGACCCCTGCCTTTTCGAGGCGCCAGTTCTGGATGCGGGCCTCGAGGACCCGCGTGTCGTCGCCGATGGCCGTGGCCTCGTCCTTGCCCGTCGGCCGGGTTTCCGGGAACACCTCGTAGAGGATCCGGATCGCCGCCTCCGGGTTGGCGATGACGAAGATCGTCCCCTTGGCATACCCGCGCCCGAGCGCCACGCAGAGGCGGCGGTCCCTCGCGATCGTCTGGTCGAGGGCGACGAAGCCGTTGGAAGGGAAGCGGTCGATCCCGTGGGCGTCGAGCCGGCGCAGCGGGACGCCCGCGTTCTCCACCATCGCGTACTGCGTGTCGAATTGGCTGAGCGCGTCGATCTGCCGGCTCCTGAGCATTGCGGCCGTCTGCGCCCCCTCGCCCGCGACGACGATGCTGACGTCGCGGTCGGGGTCGAGCCCGGCGGTGGCGGCGAGGGCGCGGGCGATGATCACGCCGGCCGAGGCCAGCGAGGTGACGCCGATGGTCTTGCCCTTGAGGTCGGCGAAGGTCCGCACGGTGCTCCAGGTGGGCACGGCAAGGCCGTAGACGTTCCCCTGGTAGGCGGTGTAGAAGACCCTCGCCCGGATTCCCTGCGGGCGGCCGATCGCGAGCGGCTCCACGCTCGGCAGCGCGACGGGGAGCTCCCCCGTGGCGACGGTCCGGACGCAGTCCGTGGAGCCCGGGAGCGGCACCAGCTCGACCTCGACGCCTTCCGCCCTGAACCATCCCATCTTCGTGGCGACCGCGAACGGGGTGCCGATGCCCGCCGAGATCGTCCGCGCGCACACGCCCACGCGGACCCGCCGGAGCTCGGCCCGGGCCGACGCCAGCGGCACGATCGTCAGCGCGGCGGCCGCGAGAGCGGCGACGGCCAGCCGCCGGCCGGCGCTCACAGGGCGTCGCTCCGACTCTTCACCGAGGGGTCCCAGAAGAGGACGCGCCGGCGAAGGACGGCAATGCCCTTGTTGAGCGCGAGCCCGAGCACGGAGAGGAGGAGCAGGACCGAGAACTGCCCGGACACGTCCATGGTGAAGTTCATGCTTTGGATCAGCATGCCGAGGCCATGCTGGGCGCCGACGAACTCGCCCACGATCGCCCCGATGAGGGCCAGGATCACCGCGACGTCGAGGCCGGCCATCACGAACGGCAGCGCGCCCGGCAGGCGGAGCATCCAGAAGATTTGCGGCTCGCTGGCCGCCAGCGCGCGCATGAGGCTCACGCGGTCCTCGTCGGCCGATCGGAGGCCCACCATCGTGTTGACCATCAGCGGAAAGAAGGCCACGAGCGCGGCGTTGACGACCTTCGAGGCGAGGCCGAGACCGAACCAGATGACGATGAGCGGCGCCAGCGCCACCTTCGGGAGCGACTGGAACATCACGATGTACGGGTAGACGAAGTACTCGATGTACCGGCTGCTCGCGACCGCGATGCCGAGCGAGAAGCCGAGCGCGGCGCCGAGGAGGAAGCCGAGCACCGTCTCCGTGAGCGTGTAGACGAGGTGACGGGGGTACAGGCCGCTCGCGAAGCCTCGCCAGAGGGCCACCACGACCCGGGACGGCGGCGGCACGATGTAGATGGGGACCGCCAGGAGACGCACCGCCCCCTCCCAGCCCGCGAGCGAGACGCAGAGGAGCCCGATCGTGAGGGCCACGTTGCGGGTGCTCGTCATGGGCGGCTCACGCGTCGACTCCCCCCTGCGCGTTGAAGCGGGCCCGGATCCTGGCCACGCAGCCCCCGAACTCTGAGGTGCTCATCGCGTCCAGGGAGCGCGGGCGTGGCAGGCGCACCGCGACGTCGTCCATGATCGCGCCCGGGCGCGGCGTCATTACCAGCACGCGGTCGGCGAGGAAGACCGCCTCCGGGATGGAATGAGTGATGAAGAGGACCGTCTTCTTTCGCTCGAGCCAGATGCGCTGGAGCTCGAGGTTCATGAGCTCCCGAGTCATCGCGTCCAGTGCGCCGAACGGCTCGTCCATCAGCAGCATCGCCGGGTCGTGGATGAGCGCGCGGATGATCGACACCCGCTGCTGCATGCCGCCGGACAGCTCCCACGGGTACCGCTGCTCGAAGCCCTCGAGCCCGACGAGGGCGAGCAGATCGAGCGCCGCCCGGCGGTGACGGTCGCGGGGGAGCCCCTGCACGTCGACCGGCAGCAGCACGTTGTCGAGCACGGTCCGCCACGGGAAGAGCACCGGGGCCTGGAACACGACGCCGATGTCCCGGCGGGGGCCGGCGATCGGCGTGCCGCGCAGGCGCGCCTCGCCGCGGGTGGGGGGCAGGAGCCCGGCCAGGATCTTCAGGAGCGTCGACTTCCCGCAGCCTGACGGCCCGACGATCGCCACGAACTCGCGCTCCGCGACGTCGAAGCTCATGTCCGCGAGGGCCGCCACGCTGGCGCCGCGGGCCGCGTAGCGCATGGCGACGCCCGCTACCGAGATCGCGGTCGCGGCCACTCCGGGCCTCCCCGCGGGCGCGCGGGCGTCAGAGGAGCTTCTCCATGATGACCGTGTCCACCCACCGGCCGTCGACCTGGCCCTGCTCCCGGTACACGCCGACCGTGCGGAAGCCGAACGCCTCGTAGAGCCGGAGCCCCGCCGCGTTCCCGGGCAGGGTGGCGAGCACCAGCTTGTGATAGCCGTGCCCGCGGGCGAGCTCGACGAGCCGGGCCAGGAGCTGGCGGCCGATGCCCTTACCGCGCCGGCCGCGCTCGACGTAGATCGAGAAGTCGGCGACGAAGCGGTAGCTGGCCCGCGGGCTGAACGCGTTGAGGCTCCCCCAGGCGACGACCTCGCCGTCCTCCTCGGCCACGATGACCGGATGGCGCGTCTCGCGCCTGGCCAGCCATTGCCGGCGTTCCTCGGGGGTCCGGAGCTCGGTCTCCAGGGTGGCGCCGCGGTCCTCGATCCCCTGGTTGTAGATGCGGCAGATCGCGCCGGCGTCGTCGGGCGCCGCCGGGCGGATGGGGAGGTCCACGGTCAGACGCCGAGCTCGCGCGCGTCGAGCCGTCCTTCCGTCCGAAGCCGTGCGAACTCCTCGAGCGTCCGGCGGGCGCCATCGCCCAGCGACGTCCGGGGGCGCGGGCCGAAGTCGCGCTGGTATCGCGCGTCGTCCAGCGCCTCGGCGAACGGCGTGGGCACTTCGTCGTGCCCGACGAGACCCTGGGCACCCGGCCAGAGCGTGTGGAGCCGCCGCACGAAGTCGGCGATTGCCACCGCCTCGCCGTGGAGGTTGTACACGCGGGCGCCATCGAGCGCGGCGCTCGCCGCGGTCAGGAGCGCGTTCGCGACGTCTTCCACGAAGATCAGGTCGGTCCGACCCCCGTACGGGATCCGAAAGGGTCGGCCGAGCACCGCCGCCTTCATGGCGAGCGTCGGCGCCGCCGTCACGCCGAAGTCGCGGCCCGGGCCGTAGACCGAGAGCGGGCGGAACCCGGAGGACGGGATCCGGTGCTCCTCCCAGCAGACCCGCGCCGTCTCCTCGTTGGCGACCTTGTAGACACCGTAGTGCGTCGCGGGCCGCGGGGGGGCGTCGTCGGCGAGCGGCCCGGACGGGTAGAGGTGCGGGGGACCGAACACGCCGGCGGAGGACACGTAGACGACGCGCCCGATCTGCCCGGGGCAGGCCCGGACCGCCTCGAACACGTTGGCGGTGCCCACGACGTTGATCAGCGCGCCCCGGGCCGGGTCCTGACGGCAGAGCGGGACCTGCCAGGCGGCGAGGTGGATCACGCGCGTGACCCGGTGGTCGCCAATCGCCTTCACGAGCTGATCCTTCTCGGCGATGTCGCCGCGGACGAACGCGATGCGGCTCATCACGTCCGGACCGGCGACCATCCGGAGCCGCCAGGGATCGTCGGCGAAGTCGAAGGCCAGCGGTCGCTCGCCGGCGGCAAGCAGCCCGCGGATCACCCACGACCCGATGCAGCCGAACGCGCCCGTCACCAATGTCGTCATGCGGCGTATTATAATCGCGCCGTGTTTCCGAGCGAGCGGTTCTTCCGGGAAGCATGGCCCACGATCTCGCAGGATTTCGAGTCCGCGGACGATCCGGAGGCCGCGGTGGCCTGGATCGTCGCCAACGTCAAGCTTCCCGACGGCGGGCGCGTGCTCGACGCGCCGTGCGGCTTCGGCCGTCACTCGGTGGCGTTTGCCCGCCGCGGCTATCGCGTGACGGGCGTCGACTTCAGTGAGACCGAGCTCGATCGCGCCCGCGCCGCCGTCGCCGCCGCCCGGGTCGATGGCACCTTCCTCTGCCAAGACATGCGAGATATGGAGTTCTCGGGCGAGTTCGACCTCGCCGTGAACCTCTTCAGCAGCATTGGGTACTTCTCGGACGACGAAGACCGGCTCCTGCTCGACCGCTTCTGGCGGGCGCTCGCACCCGGTGGCACGTTCGTGCTCGACACGCGCAACCGCGACCACTTCATCCGTCACGTGACGGCCGAGGAGATCGTGGCCGGGCTGCGAATCGAGAACACCTTCGACCCGGAGACGAGCCGCGTCCGCGGCGTCTGGCACCGGGTGGACGATGGCCAGCGCCTCGGCGAGACCGAGTTCCGCCTGTACGCGGCCCACGAGCTGCGCGCGATGTTGCGCCCGGAGCGCTGGCGGCGCGTCGATCTCCACGGCAGCCTCGACGGCTCGCCGTTCGCCTTCGACGCGCCGCGCCTGGTCTTGATCGCCACCAAGTAGCGGACGCCGCCCCTATCGAGAGGAGAGCCATGGCCCCCATCGCGAAACCGCTCGTCGTCCTCGCGGGCCCGATTCATCCAGACGGGCACACGCTGCTCGAAACCGAAGCCCGGGTCACGGTCTGCCCGGACCTGACCGAGGACGGGGTGATCGCGGCGGCCCGCGCCGCCGAGGGCATTCTGTTCCGCATCCGGCCGAACTGCAGCGAGCGCCTGATGTCCGCCTGCAAGCAGCTGAAGGTCATCGGGCGCCACGGCGTCGGGCTCGACACCGTCGACCTGCCCGCCGCCACGCGGCTCGGCATCCCGGTCGTCCACGCGCCGGGCTCGAACTCCGACGCGGTGGCTGAGCACGCGGTCATGCTCATGCTGGTGGCCGCGAAGAAGACGCTCGCGATCGACCGGGCGACGCGCAAGGGCGAGTGGGTCGAACGGCGGGCCCTGGGCATCTTCGAGCTCAAGGGGAAGACCCTCGGCGTCATCGGCGTCGGCAACATCGGGCGGCGCGTCGCTCACATCGCGCGCGCGTTCGGCATGCGCGTGCTCGGCTGCGACCCGTACGTCGCGCCGGACGAGCTCCGGAGGCGGGAGACGGAGCCGGTCTCGCTCGACCAGCTCCTCGCGCAGTCCGACGTGATCACCGTACACACGCCGCTGACGACGGAGACGCAGCACATCATCAACGCCGGGACCATCGCGAAGATGAAGCCGGGGGTGGTCTTCGTGAACACCTGCCGCGGCAAGACGCAGGACGAGCGGGCCCTCTTCGAGGGCCTCACCCGGGGCAGGATCAAGGCGGCGGGGCTCGACGTCTGGGAGGAGGAGCCGACTCCCGTCGACCACCCCCTTCTCAACCTCGAGACCGTGGTCTGCACCTCGCATATCGCGGGCGTGAGCGACGAGGCGAACCGGAACATCGCCGTCACGGTCGTCGGCGAGATGCTGCGGGTGCTGCGCGGTGAGAAGCCGCAGGTGCTCGGCAATCCCGCCCTCTGGCCCCGCCTTACCCACCTGACGTAACGGTCGCCGCCGCCGACCGGTCCGAGACCCGTCGAGGGGCTCCTCGCCCGGGCCGCGCGCGGCGCGGCCCTCGTCATCCCGTTGGTTCCGTCCCGGACCTCCTCGGGGGGCGAACGCCAAGACTTCGCCGAGGCGGTCGGCGTGGCCAAGACGCGACGCTCCGGCCTCGTCTGCCGGTCTGCTAGACTGGACGCGCCATGGCCATCGATTCCCGGCACCCGCGGGAGATCCGCGCCGAGATCCGGAGCGGCAAGCTCGCCGGGGTGACGGCCGGCCTCGCTCGCGGCTTCGTCCAGGCGAACCTGGCCGCGCTGCCGCGGGAGCAGGCCTACGACTTCCTGCTCTTCTGCCAGCGTAACCCGCGCCCCTGCCCGCTGCTCGAGGTCACCGAACCCGGCTCGCCCGAGCCCCACGGCGTCGCGCCCGGCGCGGACCTGCGCACGGACCTCCCGCGCTACCGGATCTACACGGACGGCCAGCTCGCCGACGAGGTCACCGACGCCACCCCCTACTGGCGCGGCGATCTCGTCGCCTTCCTGATCGGCTGCTCGTTCACCTTCGAGTGGGCGCTGCTCGACGCGGGGATTCCCCTCTGGCACATGGAGCACGGAAAGAACGTCGCCATGTGGCAAACGACGACCGAGTGCCGGCCGGCGGGCCGCTTCCACGGGCCGATGGTCGTCTCGATGCGCCCGATCCGGTCCGGCGATGTCGCGAAGGCGGTCACGGTGACGGCGCGCTTCCCGAGCGCCCACGGTGCGCCGGTCCACGTCGGCGACCCGGCCGCCCTCGGCATCCGGGACCTGGGCCGGCCCGACTGGGGAGACCCGCAGCCGGTCGGGCCGGGCCAGGTTCCGGTCTTCTGGGCCTGCGGCGTCACGCCGCAGGCGGTGGCGCTCGCGTCGAAGCCGCCGTTCATGATCACCCATAGCCCGGGCCACATGTTCATCACCGATCTGCCCAACTCGGCTCTCGCGGTACTCTAGGCATTCCCGGCTACCCCGAGCCTCGCTTCCTGCCGGCGGGCGACTTGGCGCTCTCCGTCGAGTTCGGCGACGTGATCAGTCCGGAGCTCAACGCGCGCGTCCGCGCCCTCGAGCACCTGATCCGGGCGCGGGGGGTCGGCGGCGTCGTCGAGACCGTTCCGAGCTACCGATCACTGCTCGTCTACTATGACCCCTTCGTCGTTGCCTACGGGGCGCTGATCGCTGCCCTCAAGGAGCTCCTCCCGCACGCCCGGCCCGCGGCGCTGCCGCCGTCGCGCCTCGTCGAGCTCCCGGCCACCTACGGGGGCGATCTCGGCTTCGACCTGGACGCGGCGGCGAAGAAGCTCGGGCTCGGGCCGGACGAGCTGGCCCGCCTCCACGCGGGTGCCGAGTACCTCGTCCACTTCATCGGTTTCACGCCGGGGCTCCCGTACATGGGCGGGCTGCCCGACCGCCTCGCGATCCCCCGCCTCGAGCAGCCGCGCACGGCGACCCCGCCCGGGAGCATCGGCATCGGCGGCGCCCAGTGCTGTATCTACTCGGTCGAGAGCCCGGGCGGGTTCTGGATCATCGCGCGGACGCCGCTGCGCCTGTACGATCCGGCCGCCGCGGATCCCGTGCTGCTCCGGCCGGGCGACCGCGTGCGCTTCCGCATGATCGGCCGCGCCGAGTACCAAGCGCTCGCCGCCGCGGTCGCCGCCGGGACGTTCACGCCGGCCATCACTCCCGAATGATCCGCGTCGTGGAGCCGGGGCCGCTGACGACCGTGCAGGACCTCGGCCGGCGCGGATACCTGCGCTACGGCATCCCCGAGTCGGGCCCGATCGATCGGGCCGCCTTCGTCCTCGCCAACCGCCTGGTGGGGAATCCCGACGCTGCGGCCGGCCTCGAGTGCACGCTCGCCGGCCCGCGGCTCGAGAGGCGCCCCGCTGGCGCACGGTCGCGGTCCGCGCCGGAGACATCGTGTCGCTCGGCCTGGCCGGGCGTGGCATCCGCGGCTACCTCGCGTTCGCGGGCGGCCTGGACCTGCCCCTCGTGCTCGGCTCGCGCGCGACGTACCTGCGGGGCCAGCTCGGCGGCTACAATGGGCGCGCCCTGCGACGGGGCGACGCGGTCCGGCTCGGCGCCGGGCGGCCGAGCCCGGCCCGTGTCGTCCACGCCGGGTCGATCCCGCGGTACGATGGCGAGACGACGGTCCGGGTCGTGCTCGGGCCGCAGGCCGACCGGTTCACGCCGGCGGGGATCGCCACGTTTCTCGAAGGAGCGTACGAGATGCTGCCGCAGTCGGATCGGATGGGCGCCCGCCTCCTGGGGCCGAGGATCGCCCACGCGCGCGGCCACGACATCGTCTCGGACGGCATCCCGCTCGGCGGGGTCCAGGTGGTGGGCGACGGGCAGCCGATCGTGCTGCTGGCGGACCGGCAGTCGACCGGCGGCTACACAAAGATCGCGACGGTGTGCTCGGTCGACGTCGGCCGGGTCGGCCAGCTCCGGCCGGGCGCCCGCCTGCGCTTCCAGGAGATCACCGTCGAGGCCGCGCACGCCCTCCTCCGGGAGGCGCGGGCGGCGCTCGACGCGGCGATCCAGGAGGAGTGACGCCATGAGCCTCGACCGGGAGCTCGCCGCCTACCAGTCGCGGACGCCGCGCTCCCGCGCCCTCTACGCGGAGGCCGCGCGCGTGATGCCCGGCCGCGCGCGGCGAGGGGGCGCGCGTCTGGGACGTGGACGGTGTCGAGCGGCTCGACTTCAACGGCAACTACACAAGCCTGATCCTCGGCCACGCGCCGGCGCCCGTGGTCAAGGCGATCCAGGAAGCGGCCGCGGCCGGCGCCTCGTTCCCGGGGCCGACCGAGCACGAGATCCGGCTGGCGGAGGCGCTCGTGCGCCGTGTCCCCTCGCTCGAGACCCTGCGTTTCACCAACTCAGGGACCGAGGCCACGCTGAACGCCGTCCGCGCGGCCCGGGCCTTCACGGGCCGTAACAAGGTCGCGAAGTTCGAGGGCGCCTACCACGGTACCCACGACTCGGTGCTCGTGAGCGTGGCGCCGGACCCGTCAGCGGCCGGGAGCCGACGGCGGCCGAAGCCGGTCCCGGCCTCGAGCGGGATCCCGAGGGAGATCGTCAAGCACGTGATCGTGCTTCCCTGGAACGACGCGGAGGCGTGTGAGAAGATCATCGCGAAGGAGGCGGCGCACCTCGCCGCCGTGCTGGTCGACCCGTTGCTCGGCATCGGCGGGATCCTCCCGCCCGTCGCCGGCTTTCTCGAGCGGCTGCGCGCGGTGACCGCGCAGCACGGGATCGTGCTGGTCTTCGACGAGGTGATCTCGTTCCGGGTCGCCGCGGGCGGCGCGCAGGAGCGCTACGGCGTGCGGCCCGATCTGACGACGCTCGGAAAGATCATCGGCGGGGGGCTCCCGGTGGGGGCGTTCGGTGGACGCGCGGACATCATGAGTGCGTACGATCCGCGCACGGGCGGCGCCCGCATCAGCCACGGCGGGACGTTCAACGCGAACCCGCTCACGATGGCCGCGGGGCTCGCGACCCTGGCGGAGCTCGGGCCGGCGGCGTACGCGCGGCTCGACCTGCTCGGCGAGCGGCTGCGCGCCGGGGTGACGACGCTCTTCCGGAAGCGGAAGCTCGCGGCGCAGGTGAGCGGGGTCGGGTCGCTCTTCTGCCTGCACTGGACGGGCAAGCGCCTGGTTGACTACCGGTCGAGCCGGCCGAGCGACCCGGCGGCGCCGCTCCGGGTGTTCATGGGGCTCCTGAACGACGGGGTTCTGTTGAGCCAGCGCGGCCTGGGCGCGTGCTCGCTCGCGATGACGGAGGCCGAGATCGACCGGTTCATCACGGCGCTCGACGGGGTGCTCGAGAGGGCGGTGGCATGACCGCGCGGCCGATCGACCTCAACTGCGACATGGGCGAGAGCTACGGGCGCTGGACGCTCGGCGCGGACGCCGAAATCATGCCCTTCATCACCTCGGCCAACATCGCCGCCGGCTTCCACGGCGGCGACCCGCATGTAATGCGGGCGACGGTCGAGCTCGCCCTCCGGCACGGCGTGGCCATTGGAGCGCACCCGGGGCTGCCCGACCTCATGGGTTTCGGCCGCCGGCGCATGGACGTGAACCCGCAGGAAGTGCGCGACTACATGGTCTACCAGACGGGCGCCCTCCGAGAGGTGGTCACGCTGGCCGGCGCGGCCCTCCAGCACGTCAAGCCCCACGGCATCCTCTACAACATGATGGAAGCCGACGAGGAGCTGGCCGAGGCGGCGGGGGCGGCGTCGATCGCGATGAAGCTGATCCTGATGGTGGCGGCCTCGGGGACGTTCGAGGCGCGCTGCCGGAAGATGGGCGCGCGGGTGGCCGGCGAGGGCTTCGCCGATCGTGCCTACCAGGTCGACGGGCGGCTCGTCTCCCGGAAGGTGGCGGGCTCGTTGATCACGGATCCGCGGGCGGCGGCGGCGCAGGCGGTCCGGCTGGCGATCGAGGGCCGGGTGCGGACCCTCGACGGTGTGGACGTCGATGTCTCGGTGCAGACGATCTGCTGCCACGGCGACACGCCGGGCGCGCCGAGTATCGTCCGGGCCGTCCGCGAGGCACTCGAGAAGGCCGGGTGCCAGGTGAGGCCGCTTCGCGAATGGATGCCGCGGTCATGACGCGCGGCTCGGCGCGCCGGGCGCTCGCGCTCGCGGGGGCGGCGGCCCTCGCCGCCGGGTGCGCGGCGGCGCCGCTCCCGTCGATGCGCCCGCTCTCCCGCCAGGGGGCCCAGGAACTCGCGTGGGACTCGCGCACGTGCGCGTGGGCTGCCGAGGACGCCTCCGGCTACTGGGCGGACCTCTCGCCCGAGGAGAACGCGATCATGGGGGCCTTCACCTGGGGGCCCGTCCGGGCGCGCTCGCTGGTGGCGCCCGCCCCCGTGGCGACGCCGGAGGCGGTCGGGCCGGCCTCGCCGAGCCCGTCCCACCTCGGGCAGGGCGGGCGGCGGAGGTTCGAGGACGTCTACGCGCAGTGCATGCGGGCGCGTGGCTACGAGGTCGCGAGCCGCGCGGCGGAGGACAAAACCAGATGAAGAGGATCCTCGCGACGAGACCGGGATGGCTGGCGGCCCTCGCGCTGGTCGTGGCGGGATGCGCGACCGGCCCGGCCGGGCCGCCAACCCAAGCGGAGGTCGGCGTCTATCCGGCCAAGGGTCAGTCGCCCGACCAGCAGGCCCGTGACACCCAGCAGTGCGCGGCATGGGCCCAGCAGCAGACTGGCTACAACCCCGGCCAGAGCGCGGCGGCCGGCGCCGGAATCGGCGCGGCGATCGGCGCCCTCGGAGGCGCGGCGGCCGGCGCCGCGATCGGAGCCATCACCGGTAACGCGGGCACGGGCGCGGCGGTCGGCGCGGTGGCGGGCGGGGTCGGCGGCGGCGTGATCGGCGGCACCCACCAGTACGAGGCTTCGAGGCAGGGCTACGACAAGGCCTTCGCGGCTTGCATGGGCGGTCGCGGCTACTCGGTCTCCCGCTGAGCGGGGCGGCGACCGTGCGGCTCTGTGACGAGCTGCTTCAGGGCGCCATCGATCTGCACCAGCACGCCGCGCCGAGCCTCTTCGAGCGGGTCACGGACGACGTCGGGCTGGCGGCGGAGGCGCGGGCGCGGGGCATGCGAGGTGTCCTCCTGAAGGCTCACGAGCAGGACACGACCGGCCGGGCCGCGCTGGTCCGCCGCCAGGTGTCCGGCATCGAGGCCTACGGCGGCATCGTCCTGAACCACCACACGGGTGGGCTCAACCCGGCCGCGGTCGATAACTCCATCAAGCTCGGCGCCCGGATGGTCTGGATGCCGACGCTCTCGGCGCAGCACCACATCGACCACTTCGGCGGAAGCCACTTCGGCAAGGCGATGAAGGGTCGGACGGAGACGCGGACCCCGGCCCGCGGGATCGGCGTCCTCGACGCGGCGGGTGTGGTCGTGCCGGCGGCGCGGGAAATCCTCGACCTGATCGCGGACGCCGGCATCTGCCTCTCGACCGGCCACCTCTCGCCGCGGGAGATCATGGCGCTCGTCCGCGAGGCGCGCCGGGCGGGGGTGACGCGGATCCTCGTCACCCATCCGGACCTCACCCTCACGGGGCTGACGGTCGAAGACCAGAAGGCGCTGGCGGCCGAGGGCGCCGTGCTCGAGAAGGACATCATCGTGATGATGCCCGCCTGGCAGAGCCTGAGCCTCGAACAGATGACGAAGTCGATCCGCGAGATCGGCCCCCAGCACTGCGTTCTCGCGACCGACTTCGGCCAGCTCCACCACCCGATGCCGCCCGAGGGCCTGCGGATGTTCGTGCAGATGCTCCTCGAGCAGGGGATCGGGCCCGACGAGATCCGGACGATGATCGTCGACAATCCGGCCCGGCTGCTGAACCTGGTCTAGTCAGACCCCGTGCAACGCGCGGGGCCCGGGCGAATCGGGACCAGGACGAGGGCGGTCAGGGGGAGTGGGTCCGGCCGGCCGGAAGAGCCCGGTCCTCCCTGTCGGGCCGACGACCCGCCCGCCCGTCCTGCCGCCGCCTGGTCGTCGCTCGGCCCTCTCCCGGCGAGACCCGGCTGACCGCTTCAGCGGTCGAGCCAGGCGGCCACGAGCCGCCCGCCGTAGTCGTGGCCGAAATTCGGCGCGAAGTTCCTGACGTGCCCCTCCCAGGCCGCGACCGCGACCGACGAGGGGCCGTACAGGTAATAGACCTGTTGGGAGAGGTAACGCTGGATGTCGTACAGGATCGCCCGCCGTTTGCCGACGTCGAAGGTCCGGCGCTCGAGCCGGATCATGTCGGTGAGCCGGGGGTCGTTCACCCCGCCGGCGTTGGTGGGCTGGCCGGGCAAGTAGTAGCGAGCCAGGTAGCTGTCGGGATCGGTCCACGCCCCGAAGAGCCCGGCGGCCATCCGCTCGAACTTCCCGAGGACCGTGCTGGCGACGTACGCGCCGTACTCCTTGAGCTTCAGCTCGGTCTCGATCCCGACCGCCTTGAGCTGGCGGAGGCCGATCTGGACCGCGTCGATCCAGTCGGGGCCGTACCCGGGCGTGGTCTCGAGTGAGGTCTTGAAGCCGCCCCCGTACCCGGCCTCCGCGAGCAGGCGCCTGGCCTCGGGCAGGTTCTGCTCGTACAGCCGCCGGCCCTCGGGAGGGAGCTCGTCGATCGGGATCGACCACTCCTTGAAGGCGGCGGGAACCGCCGGGTTCGGGACGCCGTGGCCCTGGGACCATGCGTTGCTCTCGAGCACTTCCTTCCAGTTGCTCGCGAGCGCCATCGCCCGGCGGACGCGGATGTCGTGGAACGGCGGTCGGTCAAGCCGCATCCAGCTGAGCCCGCCCAGCGCCACCGTGAGTTCCGCCGTCTGGAGCCCGGACTTCCGCCGCCGGGCGAGGTCCAGATCGAGCCGGCGCACGATCATGTCGTACTCGGGGGCGAAGTCGTAGCGGCCGGCGAGCCAGTTCGCGAAGCGGGAGGCCGGGTCGTTGTCGATCGTCACCTCGACACCGTCGGCGTACGGGAGGTCCGTGGCGAAGTAGTGAGGGTGCCGGACGAAGGCGAGGCGGACGTTGGGCTCGTAGCGTTCGAGCATCCACGGGCCGGTCCCGATACAGGCCTCGGCCCGCTTGAGATCTCCGAATTGCTCCACCGCTTCGCGCGGGATGAGCCAGGCCGAGGTCGACGCCAGCGCGTCGAGGAACCAGGCGAACGGCTCCTTGAGACTGAACCTGACGGTGTGCGGATCGAGCGCCTCGATCTTCGCGATCTGATCGAAGGTCTGCCGGTTCGGATTGCCCGGCACGGAGAGAAACCGCTCGTACGTGAACTTGACATCGTCGGCGGTCAGCTCGCGCCCGTTGACGGGAGGCTTCGGATGCCAGCGGACCCCTCGGCGGAGCTTGAAGACGTAGGTGACGTCGTCGGGCCGGGACCAGGACTCGGCGACGTCCGGCTCGAGAGGAAGGGTGCCTGGCCTGACCGACGGTCCCGCCTTCACCTTCACGAGCCGGCTGTGGGTGAAGGAGAGATTCGTCATGGTCCTGTAGGAGGGGCTCAGCTGCGGGTCGAAGCCGAGCGGATCCTCGCCGCGCAGCCGAAAGACGCCCCCGCGCTTCGGCGTGTCCGCGGCCGCCGGCTGCGGACCGAGGTCGAGGACGGCTCCGGAGGCGGCGGCCACCGCCGCGCCGCCGAGCTTGAGCAGGTCGCGTCGCTTCATGCAGGTCGTCCTCCTCGGGCCGGCGCACGCAGCAGCGTGAGCGTAGCCCCGCCACCAATAGCGGTCAAGGCCATCGAGTCGTGGTGCCATCGAGTCGTGGCGAGCCGTCGAGGCGGCGGCTGCGGGGCGCGGCCCGACGCGACAAGACGGCCGCCAGGAAGCGAGGTGAGACGTTTCGTTGTAAGATGACCGAGTTGTGAGCGAACCGCTCAGGCGCACGCCGCTCTACGCCGCGCACGTCGCCGCCGGCGCCCGGATGGTGCCCTTCGGCGGCTGGGAGATGCCCGTGCAGTACGCGGGCATCCTCGAGGAGCATCGCACCGTGCGCCGGGCCGTCGGTCTCTTCGACGTGAGCCACATGGGCGAGTTCGAGGTCACGGGCGCCGGGGCGGTCGCGACGCTCCAGACGCTGACCACGAACGATGTCGCCGCCCTCGAGGTCGGACAGGTCCAGTACTCCCTCCTCTGCGATCCCGCGGGTGGCATCGTCGACGACCTCACCGTTCACCGGCTCGCCGGCGACCGGTTCATGCTGACCGTGAACGCGTCGAACATCGACACGGACTGGAGGTGGGTGACCGGACACGGCGAGTCCGGCGCCCGCTGGCGCAACATCTCGAACGAGACCGCGCTGCTCGCCGTGCAGGGGCCGCGGGCGGAGGCGCTCGTGGCAGAGCTCGCCGACGCCGACGTGAAGAGCCTCCGCTACTACCACTTCGCGGCCGGCGCGGTCGCCGGCGCCCGGGCGCTCCTCTCCCGCACCGGGTACACCGGCGAGGATGGGTTCGAGCTCTACGTCGCGGCGGGGGAGGCCGAGCGCCTCTGGCGGGAGCTCCTCGACCGCGGCCGGGTGGCCGGCGTCGCCCCCGTCGGCCTCGGCGCCCGCGACACGCTGCGGCTCGAGATGCGCTACGTCCTCTACGGCAACGACATCGACCTGACCACGAACCCGCTCGAGGCCGGCCTCGGCTGGGTCGTCAAGCCCCCCAAGGGCGACTTCATCGGACGCGATGCGATCGAGAAGGTCCGGGCGGCCGGAGTCCCGCGCCGGCTGGTCGGCTTCGAGATGGTCGACCGGGCCGTGCCGCGCCACGGCTACCGGATCGTGGCGAACGGGCGCCAGGTCGGCGTGGTCACCTCGGGCTCTTACGGACCCTCGGTCGACAAGTACATCGGGATCGGGTATGTCGAGACGGCGCTCGCCGACGTGGGTTCGGAACTCGCGATCGAGGTGCGTGGCGTGCCGCAGGCGGCCCGGGTCGTGAAGACGCCGTTTCATCCCCCACACGTCAAGAAGAGCTGAACGGAGACGCGATGGCGAACGTGCCGGCCGAGCTGAGGTATACGCGGGAGCACGAGTGGGCGAAGGCCGAGGGCGGGCGGGTCCGGGTCGGCATCACGGCCTACGCCCAGGAGCAGCTCGGCGACATCGTGTTCGTGGAACTGCCCAAGACGGGCGCGAAGGTGACGCGCATGCAGGGCTTCGGCGTGGTGGAGTCGGTCAAGGCGGTCTCCGACCTCTTCGCGCCCCTCGACGGCACCGTCGCCGAGGTCAACGACACATTGCGGCAGGCGCCCGAGCTCGTGAATCAGGATCCCTACGGGAAGGGCTGGATGATCGTCATCACGCCGAGCCAGCCAGCGCAGCTCGACACGCTGCTGACGGCGGAGCAGTACGAGGCGTTCCTCGCGGGCGGCGGGCACTAGCAGTGCGCTACATCCCGAACACCGTT
>QHRX01000076.1 GCA_003221455.1 Candidatus Rokuibacteriota bacterium | reverse complement strand
CCCCACTCATCGGAAGCGCCCGAACGCCCCGCGCCACCCGCCGGATCCGGTTGCCTTGGACCAGCACCTCGCCCTGGTGCGGATGCTCGCCGGTTCCGTCCAAGATTCGCACGTTGGTGAACAGGACATTCGCCATGGCGTCTCCTTCTGAGTTCAGCTCGCTCTTGAAGCGTAACGCGCCCGGGCCCGCTGGGTGCCGACGGCCACCGAACGGCCGAAGTAGAAGTCGCGCAGCGCCGCGTTGACGTCCTGGGGCCGCTCCAGCGTCGTCCAATGGCCGCAGCGGCTCAGCACCACCGTGCGGGCATCGCTCATTCGATCGCCGATGGCCCGGACGGTTGTGGGCGGGGCGATCGGGTCCTCGTCGCCAGTGACGAGAAGCGTCGGACATTTAACGTCCCGAACCTCGGCGGCCGTCGCCTCGGCCAGAGCCTCGCAGGTCCGGGCGTACCCCTCCGCGTTCTGGCGCATCAGCATCTCCCGCACGAGTGCGGCGACGACGGGCCGGTTGGCCCTCGTCTCGGCCGAGAGCGAGGCCTGGACGATCGTATCGGCCGTCGACTGCATCCCGCCGACCCGGACGGCCGCCGCCCGCTCGCGGATCGCGCGGCGCGCCGTCTCAGGCGGAGCCAGCAAGGGTCCGAAGAGCGCCAGACTCGCCACCAGGGCCGGATACCGCACGGCCACATGGAAGCAGACGATCGCGCCCAGGGAATGGCCGGCGAGGTGAGCACGCTCGATCCCGAGCGCACGCACGGTCCCCACGACGTCCACAGTGAGCCCTTGGATCGAAAGCGGCCCGGACAGGGATGACCGCCCCGAGCCAGGTAGGTCCGGACGGATCACGCGGAGCCGGCTGGCGAGGAGGCTCATCTGGGGGAAGAAGGTGTTCGAGGTTCCCCCGAGCCCGTGGAGCATCACGAGGGCGTCTCCCTGGCCGTCGACCTCGAGCACCATGCTCCCGATGGTTTGCGTGCTCATGCGGTACTAGGCGGCCTCGCTCTCGGACCGATAGTGCGCCGCTCGGAACTGCGCGGGATGCCAGCCGAGCGGCGGCAACTACTTTGGCAGGGTAGCCGGCCGCCGTCAATCTCTCGCGGCGGACGGTCGTGTCCTAGCTTCGTAGGTTCGTTGGTGTCTCCTTGTCGATAACGCATCGCGTCATCGACGAGTCCCGAGCTGGGTCCTGCCGGCGTCGCGTTGGCAGCGAACCGACCGAGATTGATCGAGCCGACTTCGTCCGACGGTAGTAATCAGCAGCCGAAAAAACGGGTTGGCCTGTCGACGACCGTGGGCCCTGATCGCCTCGAGGGTATTCACGGGAGGAAGAGCGACCGACGGAGCCTTGTCGGAGCGGTTGGACTCAGAATTGTTTGCGGGCATCATCCTGGGGAATATCCGCTACCAGACCACGATCATCGTCCCCGCGATGGAGGTTACCGCCACGGCCCCGGGCGATTCGGGCTGACCGGCGCGCCGTTTAAGCTGTCTCCTAGCCTGCCAGCCTCATCGCAAGGTTGATCGTTTCCAGAGAACGCTTGGAGTTCTCTCGTTTGACTACGCCCTCAACGTCGCCGGAAACGCGCGGAAGATCAGACTTCCTCCCCAGGGGAACGTCGCACCGTGTTGAAAAATTCCGCCAGCCCTTCCGCCAGCGCCGGCAGGCCTTGCGAAAATGTTGGCGAAGCCAGGCTCCTTCCATAATCTGGGTAGTAGTGAACTCACCGAGAGGGGGTGACCTGATGGACAAGCCGAAGGACCAGCCGAAGCCTTGGGCGCCCGGCGGCGGGCAGAGTAGGCCAGGCCAGCCGCAGCCGAACCCGCCCAAGAAATAATCGCGACCGGTGGGCGCTCCGGTGATTCTCGCGCCGGAGCGCCCACGTCAAAAACCTGCGATCCAGACCCCGCCAGTGGCGGACCGTCTCGCTGGCGAGGGTTCTCTCGACGGCGACTCCAGCGCGCCTAGTCCACGCGGGGCGCGGACACCCCGTGCGCTCGGCTACTACCGCCCGGGCTCCGGTGAGAGAGCGCGGGGAAGAGGTCGCCTTGGGCGCGGCCGAACCCGCTAGGAAGTCCACGCCGGTCCGGCAGGAGTCGGGCCTAGACAAGCAACCGGCCGGTTGAGCCGACTGATGTACTGCGGATATACGTCCAAAAGCCGGATCGCGTATTCCCGGGAGGGACTGATTTCGCGGACCATCGAGAATCGGATCGCGATGGGGCCCAGGGAGTTGCCAGGGTCGAGAGAAATGACTCTGCGCCAGCGCAGTTCGAGCGGTTCGTTGAAGCGTATGCGCATCCTCGAGATATTGACGTCAACCGTTTGGCCACTCCATACTCGCTCAGGCCGGCTACCCACCTCCACCGCCCACTGGCGCAAAGCCCGCGTGGCCCGACGCCTCTCCGTGGATTCTTTCATTCTTTCAGAGACCATCCCGTCTCTCCTACGCATCGGTGCGGCGTCTCCTGAAGAACTCCACCTCGGCCTCCTCCGCAGCGTCGGCGCGACCAGCCGTCTGAGAGGGGCAAACGGTTGGCGCCACCCTCTGTCAGGGACGCTCACCGTACCACTGGTTGCCGGCGCCGTTGGCGTGGTCAACGGCTCCGTGCGATAGTCTAGGGTCTGAGCGGGTCGACGGCCGACGAGGCCCCCTGCGGGGGCTTTCTTCGCACCGGTGGCCGTCGACTAGCGGGCAGGCACAAAGAAGAGACAGCGACACTGATGACCGTCCCAACGGAGCCCATCGGCAGCATTCCAAGACCTCTGCCATTGATTGACGCGGTGTCCGCGCTAGGCGACGACACGGATCCGAAGCTGGACCCGCTCTATGACGAGGCCATCCGAGACACCATCTGCCGATTTGAGGCCACCGGGTCGCCGGTGATCACCGATGGCGAACAGAGGAAGTATCACAATTTCTTGACGTATTCAGTGCATGGACTTCCGAACACGGCTCCGGACGGCTTCAAGATCCCTTTCGCCGCGGGCCATGTCCGCCGGATGCCGAGACTCACGAAGGGTCCTTTTCGCTACAGGAGGTACGCCGATAGCTATCTGGATGTCGCCATGCGGTACGCGCACGTGCCGCTCAAGCAGGCGGTCATCTCGCCCTCCGCGTTGAGCCTGATGTACCCGGCCGATGGCATTCACGGCTACTCCCGCGAGCAGTTCATCGACGATCTCCTCCGAGAGCACGAGACCGAGATTCGTCGCTGTCTGCACAAGGGCGCCCAGAAGGTGCAGGTCGACTTCACGGAGGGGCGCCTGGCGATGAAGATCGATCCCTCCGGGCATCTCCTCAACAGCTTCATCGATCTGAACAATCTTGCGCTGTCCCGATTCTCCGCGGAAGAGCGGCAGCGCATCGGCGTCCACACCTGCCCGGGTGGCGACCGCGGCTCGACGCATAGTGCTGATGTCGATTACGCCGACTTGGTGCCCCGCCTGTTCGAGTTGAAGGCGGGGAACTTCTACATTGCGCTTGCAGGTGAGCCGGATCGCGTACGCGTCCTGAAGATCATCCGGGATTGCATGAAGCCGGATCACCGGATCTTCATCGGCGTCGTTTCTCCGATCGACCCGCGCATCGACCGTCCGGACACGGTACGGGACCGGGTCCTGGAAGCGGCCGCATACATTCCGGTCGAGCAGCTCGGCACCACCGACGACTGCGGCTTCTCGCCCTTCAGCGATGACGTCTCGACGAGCCGCGACGCGGCCTTTGAGAAGATCAAGGCACGCGTGCTCGGCACCGCTCTCGCGGTGGACGTGCTCCTACGAGGCAGGTAGTGGACGCCCACGACGACGAAGACACCCGGCTTCGGTCTGTTGCCTCACAAAATGCGGCCGCCATCCGTCTCGCACGCCAGCGAGCCGAGCAGCGAAGCGAGTTCTATCTCGCCGAGGGGCAGCGACTTGCTCATATGGGGAGCTGGGCACTCAACCCTTCTGGCGTCTTTGACTATTGGTCTCCTGAGCTGTTCCGGATCTACGGTCTCGATCCGGTCAAGGGCGTCCCCACACTTGACGAATATCTCGCGAGCGTCCACCCGCAAGACCGGGAGTTCATGGCGGGAACTATAGAACGAATGCTGGTGGGAGGTTCGGGTTGTGATGTCAAACAGCGCATCGTGCGACGAGACGGTGACCTTCGATATATACGGTGGGTCGGTGTTCCATCCCTCGATGACGGAGTCCTCAGCGGTTTCGTGGGCACCGCACTGGATGTGACTGACCAAGAGCGTCTCAATCAGGAGCTCCGGCGCCGGGAGATGTACTTGGCGGAAGCTCAGAGGCTCAGCCGTACAGGGAGCTTCGGCTGGAGGATCTCCACCGGTGAAATCGTCTGGTCAGACGAAACCTTTCGAATCTTCCAATACGAGCAAACGACGAAACCGACCGTGGAGCTTATTCTCCAACGGGTTCATCCCGAGGACGCGTCCCTCGTACGGCAGACAATCGAGGTCGCGTTGCGGGATGGGAAGGACTTTGGTGTTGAGCATCGGTTGCTGATGCCAAATGGCTCCGTCAAACATGTCCATGTTGTGGCTCATGCCGTAAGCGATGAATCGGGCACCATCGAGTTTATTGGAGCCGTGACCGACGTCACAGCGGCGAAGCAAGCCGACGAAGCACTACGGACCAGCGAGCAGCAATGGCGAGATGTCTTTGAGAATAACCCGACGATGTACTTTCTGGTTGGTGCGAAGGGCATCGTCATGGCCGTCAACCCCTTTGGCGCTGCGCAACTGGGGTACACGGTCAATGAGTTAGTCGGTCAGCCGGTGCGCAGCGTGTTTTATGAAGCTGATGGCGAGGCGTTTCAGGGAAACGTCGCTCTCTGCCTGCAGCACCTCGGCCAGTCGATGAGTTGGGAGCTCCGCAAGGTGCGCAGGGATGGCTCGGTCCTGTGGGTGCGCGAGACCGCCAGAGCCGTCCTTAGGGCGAACGAGGTGGTTGTCCTGATCGCGTGCGAAGACATTACGGAGCGTAAGAGTGCGGAAGAGAAGATCAGGCAGCAGGAGATGGAGCTTCGACAGCTCCTCGACCTCGCGCCGCAGTTTGTCGCGGTTCTCGGGCCCGACAGCGGTCGGCCGATGAGGGCGCTGTATGTCAACCGGGCCGCCCTCGATTATCTCGGTCTTACGTTTGAGGAATGGCAGAGCTCCCACCCGCAGAGGTTCCTTCATCCAGATGATTGGGCGCGCTGGATTGCCGACCTTCACAGCGAATTCTTAGGTGAGTCACCGCACGAGATCGAAGTCCGGTTACTGAGAAGCGACGGTACGTATCGCTGGTTTCTCTTACGCTCTAACCCGCTGCGGGACGAGCACGGTCGGATCACGCGCTGGTATGTCGCGGGGACCGACATCGAGGATCGGAAGCGGGCGGAGGAAACGGTCCGACACGAGAACATCGCGCTTCGCGAAGAGGTCGACAAGGTGTCGATGTTCGAGGAGATCGTCGGGACCTCCGCCGCCCTGCAAGCCGTACTGGCCCGCGTCGGAAAGGTAGCGCCGACCGGCTCGACGGTGCTCATCACTGGCGAGACCGGCACCGGCAAGGAACTTATCGCCCGTGCCATCCACAAGCGATCGGGGCGATCCTCCCGGGCGTTTGTGAGTGTGAACTGTGCCGCGATCCCGCCCTCCTTGATTGCATCGGAATTGTTCGGCCACGAGCGGGGCGCGTTCACGGGCGCGCTTCAGCGGCATCTAGGCCGCTTCGAGCTAGCCGAAGGGGGGACGATTTTCCTCGATGAAGTCGGCGAGCTTCCGCTCGAGACCCAGCTTGCCCTGTTGCGCGTACTACAAGAACGCGAATTCGAGCGTGTCGGTGGAGGCCAATCGATTCGAGCCGACGTGCGGGTGATCGCGGCCACCCACCGTGACCTGACGGCGGCCATGGCCGCCGGGACCTTCCGCAGCGACCTCTTCTACCGGCTCAACGTGTTTCCTATCGAGATGCCTCCTCTGCGCGACCGGAGAGAGGACATCCCCATGCTGGTTGCGTACTTCGTGGATCGCTTTGCCAGCAAAGCGGGGAAGGTGTTCCGGGCCGTGAGCAAGAGAACACTCGATCGGCTTCAGTCATATCCCTGGCCGGGCAACATTCGAGAGATGCAGAATGTGATCGAACGGTCGGTCATTCTGTGTGAGACGGAGTATTTCACGGTCGACGAGAGCTGGCTGTCTCGGGAGTCTTCACGGGGCCATCCCGGAAACCAGCCGCTCTCCGAGAAGGTTTCGACGCACGAGCGGGAGATAATCGAGGCGGCCCTGGCTGAGGCCAACGGCCGGGTGTCGGGACCGTCAGGGGCGGCCGCCAGGCTCGGCATTCCACCATCCACTCTGGAATCGAAGATCAGGTCCCTGAAGATCCGAAAGAGTCGCTTCAGGCCCGGCTAGCAGCAGACAACCGCCAAAGGCCCGAGCCGGGTCTCGAAGGTTCGAGAATTCGCGAACTCTCGTGACGCCGGCGTTCCAAGAATACACACCATTTCCAGTGCTGACAAGGAGAGAAGGAGAGATCGGATGACCCTGAGGATTCACAGATCCGCGGACGATGGCTTCGTCGTCTTTGGTCTGAGCGGGCGGGTCGACGCGGACTATCTGGGGGAACTGCGAAGACTGTTCGAGTTCGAGGCAGGCGATCGCCGGATTGCTCTCGACTTGAAGGAGGTAAAGCTCGTGGATCGCGAGGCCGTGAGGTTTCTGGCGGGCTGCGAAGCGAGGGGCATCCGGCTCCGGAATTGTCCGCCGTATGTCCGCGAGTGGATCGTGAGAGAGAGAGATTCACAGTGACTGGGGTGAGCGACGACCTCCAGGGTCTGGTCAACCGGAAATCTCGCCCTGGAGTTACGGCGCGGTCTGCCGCGGTTTCAGGCACCCGGCTCGAGGGGAGCGAGCGCGACCAGGAGACTGCCCCGATGAGCGTCGATCGCGATCGCGAGCTCGTGGACGCGCTCCGTCGACGCGAGCCGACGGCGGTGCGGCGTCTCGTCGCCACGTACGGGGCCCGCGCATATCGCCTGGCGACCGGCATTACGGGAAACCCGCAGGACGCTGAGGAAGTCGTGCAGGATGCGCTCTGGACCGTGGTCCGGAGGATCGACACCTTCCGAGGGGAGTCGGCCTTCGGCTCGTGGTTCTACCGGATCGTCGCCAATGCCGCCTACCAGAAGCTCCGCGGCCGCCAGAGCCGGCGCAAAGACCTTTCGCTGGACGAGGTGATGCCGCTCTTCGATGAGCAGGGCCGGCACGTCGCGCCCATGGCCGACTGGTCCCCGCGGTCGGAGGACCCATCGCTCCAGACCGACCTGCGGGTGGCGCTGACCTCGGCTATTAACGAACTCCCCGCCCACTATCGGACCGCGCTGGTGCTGCGCGATGTCGAGGGTCTGTCGAATCTCGAAATCGCCGAGGCCTTGAGCATCGGTGTTCCGAGTGTGAAGACTCGCGTGCACCGCGCGAGGTTGTTCCTCCGGAAGCGGCTGGGTGACGCCCTGGCGGTCAGAGAGAACGCGATCGTCGCACCAAGAACGTCGCAAGGGCGTGCCGTGCGCGCTACACACGGCGCATGACGCACGCGCTGCGACTCGTCGAGTGGGACAGGCGCGTAGACGTGGAATCGACGTGGGGAGATGACGATATGACGGCGGAACGGCTCCCGGTGGCGCCTATTGCCGATGGCCTCGTCGGCGGTCTGCCCGTGTGCAGGCTCCGGCGGGTCACGCAGTATATCCAGGACAATCTTCAGCGGGAGCTTCGGCTCGCGGAGCTCAGTGAACTGGTGCACATGAGCCCCTTCCATTTCGCGCGGCTCTTCAAGCGAAGCACCGGCGCGTCCCCGCACCGTTTCCTGGTTCGACGACGGATCGAGCAGGCGGCCGCACTGCTGGCGGCGCAGCCGTTGCCGATCGGCGAGATCGCACGCTCGGTGGGGTTTCGGACGCCGAGCCACTTCACGACGACGTTTCGGCGCGTAACCGGGATCACGCCGACTGCGTACCGACGCGGCGGAACCACGGCGACGAGGGGCGCTAGCTCCGCTGCAGTCTCGCCGATCGGTGTGGGCACGCGAGCCTGAAAATGACGCGGCAATACCAGCGGGCAGGGTAGCGTATGTGGATCGTCCGGCTGGCCCTGCGGCGGCCGTACACGTTCGTGGTCCTGGCCCTGCTGATCGCCGTCCTGGGCGTCGTATCCATCGTGACCATGCCCATCGACATCTTTCCGGCGATCAACATTCCGGTCGTCACCGTCATCTGGAACTACTCCGGACTGTCCCCGACCGAGATGCAGGACCGCATCGTCACGACGAGTGAGCGGGCGTTCACCACGACGGTGAACGGAATCGAACACATCGAGTCGATAGCGCTTCGCGGAACCGCCGTCACCCGGCTCTATTTCCACCCGAACGTACCGATCGAGGCGGCGATCGCCCAGGTGAACGCGCAGGCGCAGCAGATCGTGCGGGCGCTGCCGCCGGGCATCTTTCCGCCGCTCATCTTGCAGTACAACGCCGCCAGCGTTCCCGTCGTGCTGGCGAGCCTGAGCAGCGACCAGCTGCCCGAGCAGGAGCTCAATGACCTGGGCAACAGCTTCATCCGCACGCAGCTCGTGACCGTTCAGGGCGCGTCCGTCCCGCTGCCCTACGGCGGGAAGGTGCGCGTGGTGAACGTCGACATCGACCCCGATGCGCTCTACGCGCGGGGGCTGTCACCGCAGGACGTGAGCAATGCGATCCTGACCCAGAACGTCATCCTGCCCGCCGGCACGGCGAAGATCGGGACCCGCGAGTACGACGTCGCGATCAACAGCAGCCCCGAGCTCCTCAAAGACCTAAACCAGATCCCGATCCGCTACGTGAACGGCGCCATGGTGTACGTCGCGGATGTCGCGTTCGTCCACGACGGGTTCTACCCCCAGACGAACCTGGTGCGGCGCGACGGCCGGCATTCCGCGCTGCTGCCCATCCTCAGCAACGGCAGCGCGTCGACCTTGACGGTCGTGGCGCAGGCGCGCCAGCTGATGCCCAAGATCCTGGCGGGCCTGCCGTCGAGCCTGAAGGTCGACTTCCTGTTCGACCAGAGCATCTTCGTGCGGGCGGCCGTCACCGGGGTCATTCACGAAGGGGCGATCGCCGGCTGTCTCACGGCGCTCATGATCCTGCTGTTCTTGGGGTCCTGGCGGAGCACCCTGATCGTCGCCACGTCGATCCCACTATCGATCCTGACCTCCATCATCATGCTCAAGATCCTGCACCAGACGCTCAACGTGATGACGCTAGGCGGGATGGCGCTGGCCGTGGGAATCCTGGTGGACGACGCCACGGTCGAGATCGAAAACAATCACCGCCAGATGGACCTTGGCAAGCCGCTGAGGCAGGCGATTCTCGACGGTGCGGCGGAGGTCGCGACGCCCGCGTTCGTCTCGACGCTGTCCATCTGCATCGTCTTCGTTCCGATCCTGTTCCTGGCCGGAGTGGGCGGGGCGCTCTTCGCGCCGCTCGCGATCGCGGTCGTCTTCGCGATGCTCGCCAGCTACCTCCTGTCCCGGACGCTTGTGCCGACGATGGTGCTCTACCTGCTGGCGCCCGAGGTCCGGGCGCGGCACGGCCGCGACGCTGGCCATGTCCCGCCAATTCGGCCGTCAGTCTTCCGGCGAATCTCCGACTCGTTCGAGGCGGGCTTCCTGAAGCTCGCGGGGGCCTACGAGGGCGCGCTCGACTGGGCGCTCGCGCACGCCCGCGTGGTGATTGCGGTGTTCCTCACCTTCGCGCTCGCGTCGCTGGGTCTCTACCCCTTCGTCGGCAGGGACTTCTTCCCGACCGTAGACGCGGGGCAGCTGCGCCTGCACGTGAGAGCCCCGGCGGGGACGAGAATCGAGGAGACCGAGGGCGACTTCCAGCGGGTCGAGGATGCGATCCGCCGGGTCATTCCTGCTACCGAGCTGAACGGGATCACCGACAACATCGGCGTGCCGAACGCGATCAATCTGGCGCTCAGCGACAGCGTCACGGTCGGACCGGCCGACGGCGAGATCCTGGTGGCGCTCAACACTCCGCATCACCCGACCCCCGGATACTTGAAGACGCTCCGTGAGGAGCTGCCGCGTCGGTTCCCGGATCTGGAATTCTTCACGCAGCCGGCCGATATCGTCAGTCAGATCCTCAACTTCGGTTTGCCCGCGCCGATCGACATCCAGGTCACGGGCCCGCTGACGGAAGCGGATACGAATCTCCGCGTGGCGCAGCAGATCGCCACAGACCTCCGGGGAGTTCCCGGTGCGGTGGACGTCCATGTGCAGCAGATTCTCGACGCGCCCCGGATCATGGTCGACACCGACCGCACGCTCGCCCAGCAGGTCGGCCTGACCCAGCGAGACGTCGCCAACAGCCTGCTGATCTCGCTGACCGGCAGCGGCGCGACGACGACGAATTTCTGGCTGAACTACAAGAACGGCGTGAGCTACCAGGTCGTCGTCCAGACGCCGCAGCACCGGGTGGCGTCGCTCGACGAGCTGCATCGGACGCCGGTGGCGATCGCGGGCCAGTCGTCGCCCCAGCTGCTGAGCAACCTCGCCGATTTTCACCGGACGACCACACCGCTCTCGCTCAACCACTACAACGTCCAGCCGGTCTTCGACGTCTACGCGAGCGTCCAGGGCACCGACTTGGGCTCGGTGTCGAGTCGCGCCGCCGGGATCATCGCGAAATACCAGGGCCAGCTCTCCAAAGCCAGCTCGATCGTCGTCCGGGGGCAGGTCCAGAGCATGAACCAGGCGTTCGCCCAGCTGGCGCTGGGTATCGGCTTTGCCGTGCTGCTCGTGTACTTTCTGATGGTCGTCAACTTCCAGTCGTGGATGGACCCGCTCATCATCCTGACGGCGCTGCCGGGCGCCCTGGCGGGAATTCTCTGGGCGCTGTTCGTCACCGGGACGACCATCAGCGTGCCCGCGCTGATGGGCTGTATCATGGCGATCGGCGTGGCGACATCGAACAGTATCCTGATGATCACGTTCGCCAACGAGCAGCGTCACCCGGAATTTGGCGGTCACGAGGCTGGCGCCGCCGCGCTCGCGGCGGGCCGCACGCGACTGCGTCCGGTCCTCATGACGGCGCTCGCGATGCTGCTCGGCATGCTCCCGATGAGTCTCAGCCTGGGTGAAGGCGGCGAGCAGAACGCTCCGCTGGGCCGGGCCGTGATCGGCGGACTGATGGTCGCCACGTTCTACACGCTGTTCTTCGTCCCGGCGACCTACAGCGTGCTGCGCCGGACGCCGCCGAAGGATTTCGAGCAGGAGGGTGGCCGGTGAGCGTAAGCCCCCGTCTTGACACGCGTATTCCAGAGCCGGAACGGGATGGGCGCGAGCCCGCGCGCGACGATCGTCCCGCGCGACGAGTCCGAACGCGAACGATCGTCTTCATCGGCGTCGGCACGCTCGCGTTCTTCCTGGCCCTGCTCGCCGTGGGCGCGGTCCCCCGGCTGCGTCAGCAGCGCGAGCTCGCCGTCGCCACCCAGAGGGCGCAGAGCACCGCGCCGGAGGTGTACGTGATTCGGCCCGAGCCGGCGTCCGACGCGGACCTGTCCCTGGCCGCGACGACGCAGGCCATTCAGGACGCGATCATCTATGCCCGGACCAGCGGGTACCTCCGCAAGCGCTACGTGGACATCGGCGACCGCGTGACGACGGGCCAGCTCCTGGCGGTCATCGACTCGCCCGAGATCGACCAGCAGCTCAGACAGGCGAAGGCCGACCTTCGGCAGTCCGAAAAGGGTCTGGATCTGCAGAGGGCCAACCTCGATCTCGCGCGCGCGACGCTGGGGCGGTACCAGGCGGCCGACGCGGAAGGGGCGGTCGCCAAACAGGCGGTCGATCAGAGCGTCGCCGCGTACCGGACGGCCGAGGCCGCCGTCGCCGCAGCGGAGGCGACCGTCGAGTCGAACAGGGCGAACGTCCAGCGGCTTCAGGACCTGACAACGTTCGAGCGTGTCCGCGCACCGTTCGCCGGCATGGTGATCCAACGCAACGTCGACGAGGGCGCGTTGATCACGGCGGGCAGCCCCACCAACAACACCGCGGTGGCCCCGACTAGCGTCACCGGCGGCGCGAACGGGCTGTTCGAGGTGGCGAAGATCGACACCCTTCGTGTCTTCGTGAACGTCCCCCAGGCCTTCGCGCCCAACGTCACCGTCGGTCTGCCAGTCCAAGTGACGGTCCGAGGGCAGCTCATGCAACCGGTGACGGGCACGGTGGCCCGGACCGCCAGCGCCTTCGATCCCGGCACGCGCACGCTCCTGACGGAGGTCGACATCCCCAACGAGTCGCGCCGACTGCTGCCCGGCATGTTCGTCTATGTAACGCTCACGATCGCCCCGTCTGGCACCCGCTGGCGCGTGCCAGCCACCGCCGTCATCTTCGACGGGCAGGGCACCCGGGTCGCCATCGTCGGCGCGGGAAACAAACTGCATTTTCAGCCAGTGGTGCTGGGTCGGGACTTCGGGGCTTCGATCGACGTGCAGGCCGGACTGGACGGCAACGAAACCATCGTGGCGCAGCCCACGCTCTCGCTCCAGGAAGGCCGGGTGGTCACGCCGATCGAGTCTCGGCATGCCTCCGGAGGCTGAGGCGCGCGTGCGATCCCGCGGGCACCTGGGCCGGCGAAGCGTCGTCCTGGCCGCGTTCTCGGCCGTCAGTGTGATCGCCGGGGGCTGCATGGTCGGGCCGAACTACGCGCGGCCGGCGGTGGAGCAGCCGGGGCACTTCAAGTCGCAAGCGGACACCGAAGCGGCGCCAGCCTTCCCCACGGAGTGGTGGCGGCTCTATGGCGAGCCTGAGCTCGATCAGCTCATCGCGGCCGCGAACGCGTCGAACCAGAGCCTGCGACAGGCCGTCGCGCGCGTCGACCAGGCCCGGGCGCTCGCCCGCGTGGCCGGCAGTTTTCTCTACCCGACCGTGGCGGCGAACCCGACCTACGCGCGGCTGCGGAGCTCGGGGACGCGCGACAGTACGATCACCGGGCAGCGCGTGGCACGGGGCGTCGACGTCGACGACTGGCTGATCCCCTTCGATCTGACGTATGAGATCGATGTGTGGGGTCGTGTCCGCCGCTCCTTCGAATCCGCGCGGGCCCAGGCCGCAGCGAGCGCGGATGACGTGGCCGTAGTCCAGCTCACGGTCCAGACGGATGTGGCCCGCTACTATTTTCTCCTCCGCTCGCTCGACGCGCAGACCCAGATCCTGACGGACACCGTCGCCGCGTACCGCGAGCAGGTCCGCGTCCTCTCCGTCCAGCTCAGGAGCGGGCTCGTGAGCCCCGTCGTCGTGTATCAAGCTCAGGCGCAACTCCAGGCCACCCTGAGCCAGCTGCGGGATGTGGAGCGCACCCGGGCTGACCAGGAGCATGCGCTCGCGATCCTGTGTGGCCGCCCTGCTCCGTCGTTCGCCGTCGCGTCCAATCCCCTGCACGAGGCGTCGCCCCCGGCCGTGCCGGCGGGGCTCCCAGCGCAGCTGCTCGCGCGCCGGCCGGACGTCGCCGAGGCCGAGCAGGTCGTCGTCGCCGCCAACGCGCAGATCGGTGTGGCGACGGCGGACTTCTATCCGCGCTTCACGTTGACGAGCTCCGCCGGATTCGAGAGCGCCAGCGTCGAGACCCTCTTCAGCTGGCAGAGTCGTGTCGCGGCGATCCTTCCCAGCATCTCGTTTCCGATCTTCGAGGGCGGGCGGTTGCGAGCGAGTCTCGCGGCGACCAAGGCCGGCTACGAGCAGGCGGTCGCTGCCTACGTGAACCAGGTTCTCATCGCCTATGGCGACGTCGAGGACGCGCTGACGGATCTGCACGCGTTCTCCGATGAGGTCGGCACACAGCGCGAGGCGGTCGGGGCATCCCAGAACTACCTTCGCCTCGCGCACGTGCAGTACAGGCAGGGCCTGGTCGATTACCTCACCGTCATCGACAGCGAGCGGACGCTGCTCGCCAACCAGCTGTCGCTCGCGCAAGCCGTCAACCTCCGCATGGCGGCGAGCATCCATGTGATCAAGGCGCTCGGCGGCGGGTGGGACTCAGGGTCGCCGCCGGTCGCTCTCCAGTGAACCGTGTCACCGGGATCGACGCCGACGCGCCATCGGCCGCGGCACCCGACGCGCACCTCGGCGGGCGGACTGGTCCTGCTGACGGGGACTGACACTCACTTCGGGTTCAGCCCGATTCCTCCAGCTCGCCCCTCCGGTCTCCGAGTACGGTCTGTAGCGACCGGCATCAGTTCGGCAAGAATGCGAAGGCCGCACCGTGCAACCGGCCTCCCGGACCCCGCGTCGTAAGCAACCTTTCGCGGTCGTATGTCGTCCAAAGAAGTAGCCGGGTAGTCCAGGCTACCGAATGGCGCCGCCGGCCGGCGGAGAAGGCGTGGCGCGGGGAGCGAGCAAGGATATGAACGGACGCGAATTCGGCCAGACGCTGGCGGCGGCGGTGACCGTCGTCGCTCTCGTGGGGGCGCTTTGGGTCGGCGGCGGCGCGGCGCAAGAGAGTCCCTTCCGCGTCGAGGGACGTGTACTGTGGATTTCCGCGGAGACCATGGTCGTCGCCCCGTACGGCCTGGCGATCGCCCCGAGCGGTACGTCGGGCATCAGCGTCGATCTGTCGCATGTGAGCCAGCACGAGTACATGAGGCTGGCGACGGGCGACTCGGTACTCGTGACGGGAACGGTCACGGAGGCGAGGGATCGCGTCACCGCCACGACGGTCCGAAGGACGCGGTTCTGATCGCCTCCTAAGAGGATCACCTACGCTCAGAACGTGTACTGGAGCGCTACATAGTAGAAGTCGCTGTCCTTGTCCGGGCCCGTCTTGCTCATGAACTCGCCGGCGAAGAAGCGGCTGTAGCCGGCATATCCAAGAACGTGACGGGTGAAGGTATAGGTGGCGAGCAGATCCATTTCTGCGCCGACGTAGCGGGCGCGGGTGGCCGTCCCCGACCGGAACACGGCGCCGCTCTTGTTGTACAACGCGTCGCGATCGGAATCCCGCCAGAAGAAGTACTGTTGGAGGGAGAGCACCAGGCCCTGGAATGGGCTCGCGCTGACGCCGGCGTTGGGGCTGACAATGTTCTGCCGGCCGATGTAGTCGATGTACCCGAGGTATGAGTGACCGTTCGGGTAGAGCTGGTTGAACGTGCCGACGTCGCCTCCTGGTTTCTTGTCTCCGCTCGCATAGTCGAACTCGACGTAGACGCGGGGTGCAAGCCGCGGGAACGGCAGCGTGTAGCCCAGCACCGTCGTGAACATCGACGCCGCGATATTGCGGCGGCCCACGGTCCCGAACTGACTGGCCCCCTCCACCTCGAAATCCAGGGGGATGGGTCCGGCCGTGCCATGCACGCGTCCGCCGAGAGTGTGTCGCTCCTCACGGCCGGAGGTGCCGTTGAAGGCGACTCCCACGTTGTCGACCCCCAGCCAGTAGAGATCCAGGATCACGGGCAGAAGATACGCGGGCCCGCTACCGAAGACCCCGAAGAGCTTGTGGTCTGACGAGGACTCGTTGAACTTGTATTTCTCCGTGATCACGACCGGCTCGGTCCAGAAGGGGGTGACGATCCAGTCCGCGATCCGAACGGCTGCCGCACCGCCATCGAAGGTCCGAGGGATCTGCGTGAAGTCGCCCGGTCCGACGAGTCGCTGGGAGCCGAATATCAGTTCCTGGCGACCGCCCCGCAGCGTCACACTCGCCTGCGCGCCGAACGGAATCATGATGTCCGCGAAGCCGTTGAGGAGGTCGAACTCGTCGACGTACGCCGTCGTCCGGCCACCCTGAAGGTCTCGGTCCAGGGCGAACGAACTCTTTCCCTCGGCGAACACCCGGAAGTACGGGCTCACGTGGACGTCAGCGCTCAGTCGGTACCTCGACAGGAGGTAGCCATCGGACTGCTTGGGCTGGGAGGCGCCGAACAGGTACTGGCCGAAGTATTCCCAGCGCTCGCGGACTTGCCCGCCGAGGGTCACCCACACAGACTGGTCCGCGGTGAGCGGGATGAACTTCAGACGGTCCCAAAAGTCATCGGTCCTGCCCAGGTCGACCCCTCTCAACACCGACCAGTCTTCGTCGAACCGTCCGGCTGATCCGATCTGATACGCGGGCCGCTTGACCTCGCTCTCCCCTTGACTGGTCTGCGCAAACACCGGACATGCGGCCCGGACGATGCACAGCGACGTAACCGCGATACCGATGATGACAGCGACCACCCAACGCCGCGACGGAGAAGCCGGCGACACGCGCCCCATATCAGCCTCCGTGGTCAAGGACACGAAAAGCGCAGGGCATCCCAGGGATCAGGGCATTTGTCCCAAAGGAACCCTGCTCGCAGGCGTCATCCTACCGCGAAACGGGGCGAAGAAGGTCGCCGCGCCGAACAACAGGCTGAGGGTCGGTGAACGGCGTCGTCTTGAGCATCGGAATCGACCGTGATCGGGATGGAGCGCCGTCATGATCGGGGCGAATGTCGGTGGAAGGGCGGGGAACAGAAGATCGTAGAGGAGGGATACGCCGAGGCGACTAGGGCGGCGAGGTCTGGCGTTGCCGCGGCAGCAGCTCACCGGGCCCGGCGGCCGGAAACCCGGGCATCGACCACGTCGCAATCAGCGAGAACACCGCGGCGGCGACGACGATGACCCAAAGGTCTCGCCCTCTGCCCACGGTACGGTCCCGGGAGACTGGGATGCGCGGCCTCGAAGAACCCATTCCGCCTCCCCAGGGTCTATGGGGCTGACGCCTTGTGATCGTCACCGCCAATAAACATGGAGACGCTATCGCCCACCCCGTTGATATAGATCGACGCGGAGCCGGGCAAGGTGCCGAAGGCGATCGTCTCTCGATCATAGTCGTCGTCATATTCGGGCTGGACCTGGTAGCAGCTGGCCACCGCGCTCACCAGCTGCTGGACCCGAGCGCTCCGCTCAGAAGCCGCGACATTCCACGAGCACCAGTAGGATCGCAGGGAATTGTCGTACCAGCATTGCGACGCGCCGGGCAGCTTGTCCGTGACCTGCGTCACGATGTTCGCGCTCTCCGCCTCGCCGCGGAGCGAGCGGAACCCTGATGGAGCGAGCGCCACCACGCGATCGAGGTCCGCGCAGAAGGACTCCGACGTCGTCACGCTCCCCAAATCCCGACGGGAGTCGGCCTGCGCCCGCGCGGGGACCGAGATGAGAACCGAGCCGACCAGCCCGAGAACGCCGAGACCCAGGAGCGTGACCCGCCCACTCAAGTTGTTTCGGACCATCGCCGGATGTCTCCTCTCTGTCGGATTCCGCCGCCGCCGGCCCCACGTCGTGAGACGCAAGAGCGACGCGAGCGCGTCCAGGCACCGCCATACTTCGGTCTTATGAGGGCCGCTCTCGGATGCGGGATGCAGCGACTCGGCTTTTCGGCAGGAATGGGACATCCGGACGCCGCAGGCGGCTGACGACAGTCAGCCCTTGGCGGTCCGCGGCGGCTCCTGGGCCAGCCGAAGCGTGCAGATGGCGACGGACGCGGCAGCCGCTGAGTGCTGGACAGCCGCCTTGCGCATTCTTGCGGGAATCCCTTGCCGTGTGCAACCATCTGCCGGCGGTCCACCCTCAAAGGACCCAGGCGGGCGCCATGGTAACTCTCCGGAGCGCCAGGCTAGGCCGAAGCCCGGTGTCGACGGCGTCGCCCGGATCGATCGAGGAAGAGAGACATGACCCGAGCGAGACGTCCCGCGATAGCGCGGCGGCCAACCCTTGCGGCCGTGGCTCTCCGGCTCGTCGCGACGGCGACCCGCGCGGCGGCCACCGGATCGACAGCCGCGGGGTCTCCACCCGGCGGCGTCTACCCTGTGGCGGAGGCCGCGCAGGGCCGGGCGCAGTACGCGGCCAACCGCGACGGGTCCCGGCTCCACTGGCCGATCACCAGGCCAGCCACCATGCTCGTCCTCGGGCTGCCGCGTTGAGACGCGGCGTGGACGGCTGGGCCCGCGAGGGTCTGGTGCGGCGTCGGGTCCGCGTGATGGTGACGCTGCTCGTGATCGCGAGTCCCGCCGCGAGCGGGCCGACGGCAGGCGCCCAGCCGGAGATTCCCACGCCGGGCCCGCTGGCCGAACCCAGGCCGCTTCGACAGGTCGGCGCCCCGGCCGACCTAACGCGTGCAGCCATACCCCCCGACAACCGGCAGACGCCTCAGAAGATCGCCCTCGGCGAGAAGCTCTTCTTCGACGGTCGATTGTCGGCCGACGGGACCGTGGCGTGCGGCACCTGCCACGATCCGGCGCGCGCGTTCACCGACGGGAAGCGCGTCTCGATCGGTATCGGAGGCCGCGCCGGCCAGCGCAACGCGCCGACCATCCTGAACGCCCTCTACAACAAGACGCAGTTCTGGGATGGCCGGGTGACGACCCTCGAAGAGCAAGCGGCGTTGCCGATCGTCAATCCGGTCGAAATGGGCCAGCCGAGTCTCAATGCTGCCGTGGCCCGGATCGCGGCGATCCGCGAATACCAAGACGCCTTCCAAGAGGTCTTCGGCGGCCGGCCCAACGGCCCCGACCTGTTGCGGGCGATCGCGTCCTACGAGCGAACGCAACTGTCGTTCGATTCGCCGTTCGATCACTTCATCGCGGGCGACGCGAGCGCCATTGACGGCGCCGCCAAGCGCGGCTGGGAACTCTTCAACACCCGTGGCCGCTGCAATAAGTGTCACGCGCTGACGGACGCCGAGCGGGACGTCACGAACTTTACGGACCACGACTTCCACAACATCGGCATCGGCATCATCCGGCACAATGTTGTCGCGCTGGCCCGCCAGGCCGAGCAGCTCATCAACTCCGGCGATCCGGCGGCGATCGACCGGGCCGCCGTGCAGACGGAGATGAGCGCGCTTGGCCGCTTCCTCATCACCAAGAAAGAATCCGATATCGCCTCATTCAAATCGCCGAACCTGCGCAACGTGCTGGTGACCGCGCCCTATTTTCACGACGGCTCGCAAGAGACGCTCTGGGACGTCGTCGACCACTACAACAAGGGCGACGGGCTCCAGAATCCTTACCTCGACGAAGACATTCAGCCGCTCGCCCTCACCGAGGACGACATCGACGACCTCGTTGCCTTCCTCGCATCTCTGACGAGCGGGGACTACCGGGAGCGGGCCGTCAAGGAGCTCGCCCGCCAGCGCGCGGTGTCCCGGACGACGCGGCCCCAACGCGACACCGCGAGGGCGTTCGACCCGAAACCGCCGAGAGCCCCGCTCCCTCACCCCTGAGCCGTTCCCGCCACGGGTGGCCTTGGCGTGAGGGCCGCTCAATTCCAGATTACCGGCTCATTGGAAAGGCAGCGGACCACTCCTCCCCAATCGGGAGGGCAGGATGAACGAGCCGCTGCATGTGGCCACGCTCGACGTCGGTGGCGGCTACAATGCCTGATCAGAGGAACACCGTGTGGGGCCATGTTCGCAGCAACGCCACCTCATCATCGAGTCTCCGAAAGGAGGCGTGTCATGATCCTGGGCATATCGACGTCGACGTTTACCGTGATGCACGTGGTGTTGAGCTTGATAGGAATCTTTTCAGGGATCGTCGTTCTGTTCGGCATGTTGAGCGCGAACAAACTCTCCGGCTGGACTGGGCTTTTTCTCGCCAGCACGGTGCTGACGAGCGTGACCGGGTTCTTCTTTCACTCCGAACACTTCGGGCCACCCCATGTGGTCGGCGTCGTCTCGCTGGTGGCGCTGGCCGTCGCGATCCTCGGGCTGTATGTTTATCGCCTTGTGGGTCCCTGGCGCTGGATCTACGTGGGCGGCGCCGTGCTGTCCCTCTATCTGAATGTCCTCGTCGGGGTGGTGCAGGCGTTCGAGAAGGTGCCGTTCCTGAGCCGGCTGGCGCCGACGCAGTCCGAGCCGCCCTTCCTTGTCACGCAGCTCATCGTCGTGGCGATATTCGTGGTGCTTGGCATTCTCGCCGCGATGAGGTTCCGCCCTGCGACGACGAGGCCGGCGTAAGCCGGCGCCTGACGAGGCAGTCCGTTTCGCTCCGTCAGCATCCGGTACGGGCGACGGACGCCCTGACTCGAAGAGCCACTCTTCGAGTCTCCCAGGCGGCGAAGAGGCGACGACTCGGACCGCGACACCCGCCGCCACCCATCGTGATAATGCGAATGGCATCTGATTTCGCCGTGACGTTGCGCGAGAAGGAATCTACCGAGTGGCAGCGCGCCGCGACAGCTGGCCGTTACATGCTCAGCGGCAAAAACGAGGAGCCGTCCTCTCTAGCTTAGCTAAGCTGAAACACGGTTTCACCCCGCTGGAGTCATCTCGCGGATGATCAAGGGTCGCCGGCGCTCCGGCGAGACGCTCGGCCCGCCGGGAGGGCGCAGCAGCCGACTGGATGATACGCACATCGACCGTGGACATGACGGAGAAGGGGAGTTGGCTCAAAGTCGTCGAAGTTGTTCCTGCTCGACCATGCCTTCGTTCACCGTCATTCTGTTGTGGAGATCCGTTCCCGACCTCCGCGAACGATGTCGTTAGGCCCGCGCCGACGGTACAGGGCGCACGCGCTCGCCACGAGGATCAGACACGCGATCAGCAGCGGGTGAGAAAGATTCGCGTCGGCGCCGACCGTAGAACTCACGAGCATCGGGCCGGCGATCTGCCCGGTTCCAAAGGCCGCGGTCATGCCCGCCATGAGGCGAGTGGCTCGAGGGCCCGCCACGGCTCGCGCTTCTTGCATGCCGGCTAGCGTGATCACCATGAAGGTGCCGCCAACCAAGAGAGCGGCGATCATGATGCCGCCAATGGCGGGCCACAAGACTGGAAGGGCAACGCCGAACGCCATGACGAGGTGACCCAGGATCCACAGACGGCGGTTGCCGATGCGCCGCGCCCACGCGGCCGCAATCAGCGGGGAGGTTGCAGCGGCGGCTCCGAAGAGCGGCCAGGACCAGCCGAAGACTGAGGGGTTGTGAACCGCTTGCCGTGCCATGACGGGAAGGAAGGTGCCGGGAATGATGTAGCCGAAGCCGAAAGCTCCGTAGCAGAGCACAAGGCGCAACGAGTCGGCATCCCAGAAGCGCCCGCGCGCCGTCGAACTCTGGCCTTCGTCGCTCCCAGGGACATCCTCTGCGCCGAAGACGTGCCAGATCGCGGCCGTCCCGGCAAGCGCGATCACCCCGAGACCGCCCCACGCGTGGGCGGAACTCGCGTTCGCCTGCATGAGGCCCCGGCAAACTCCGCCTGCTATCGCGATCCCCGTCCCGACGCCTGCGAAGACTGCGCCATTCAGTGACGGGCGCTGAACGGGGGCGAGTCTCGCCAGGCACCACGCCGAGGCGAAGACGAGCACCCAGGCGCTCCCGACTCCCGCGAGCACGCGCAACACGACCCAGGCCGCGAACCGGCGTTCAAGCCCCATCCCAAGCGTGACGATTCCGATCACGACGAGGGCCGTACGGATCGCGATCGCGGGACGGGCCCGAATGACCATGGCCGACAGCGCGCCGAGCAAATATCCAAAGTAATTCGCCGACGCCAGCCACCCGCCGTCGGCTACCGACAGCCCCGCATCCTGTTGCATCATGGGCAGGATCGGCGTGAAGGCGAACCGCCCGATGCCCATCGCGATCGCGAGGGCCGCCAGCCCGGCGAGGGCGACCGCCCTCGGCGAGGGCGAGCACGTCGGCGTGGTGGGGATCGGTTCCGACTGGCGAACCACGCCCCCAAGTCTCGCTGAAGTTGGCTATTGCGAAAAATGAATAATTGAGATGGAATCATTCTCGGCATGAGAAATATCGACCTGACCGCGCTTGAGATCTTCAAGACGGTCGCCGAGCAGGGCGGTATCACGAAGGCGGCGATCCGGCTCCACCGCGTGCAGTCGAACGTCACCACACGAGTGAAGCAGCTGGAGGAGCGCCTCGGCACAAAGCTCTTCCTCCGGCAGCATCGGCGGCTCGTGCTGTCGCCAGACGGCAGGCGACTGCTGGCCTATGCCGATCGGCTCCTACACCTGTCGGTCGAGGCCGAGGCTGCCCTTCGGAACGGCATACCGGCGGGGACGCTCCAGATCGGTGCGCTCGAGAGCACCGCGGCGACCCGGCTGCCGCCGATCCTTTCCGGCTATCATCAAAGATACCCGGACGTGCGGATCGAGCTGGTGACGGGCACGACGGGCGCCCTGATCGCCAAGGTCGTGAACCACGAGGTCGAGGCGGCGTTCGTCGCGGAGCCGTTCACCGCAAGCGACCTTGAGACCGAGCCGGTGTTCAGCGAGGAGCTGGTCCTCATCGCGCCCACGGATTTCCCCAAGATCACAGCACCGAAAGACGTGGGTCACACGACCCTCATCGCCTTCGCGACGGGGTGCTCCTACCGTCGGCGGCTCGAGGCCTGGCTCGGCGCCGGGAAGGTGGTGCCGGAGCGCGTCATGGAGTTCGGCTCGTACCACGCCATCGTCCTCTGCGTCGCCGCTGGCGCGGGGGTCGCGATCGTCCCGCGGTCGGTTCTTCATGTCTCACTGGGGGAACGGCACGTCAGGGTCTATCCGTTGCCCGCAGCCGTCGGGAAGGCGCAGACATGCCTTGTCCGGCGGCCGGGCCATCAGTCGATTGCGCTCGACGCGCTGCGAGCGGAGCTTCGAAGAGACAAAGGGAGATTTAACGTCTCGAGGACACACTCTCGAACGCGATGAGCGGAAACCGTCCGAGGCGACGGCGCGAGAGGGCCGCGGTCGATCGCACCGACGGATCCGAGGTGCGCGAGCTTTCGATCGCGCTCGCTTCTCCGGACTGCGGAAGGCTGGGGGAGCTAGCGGGGCGTGACGGAGACCGTTTGAGCGAGGCGTGCGCGCTCGAGCTCCGCCATCCGCCGGTACGGATCGGCGCCCAGTTCGGCCGCGAGGGCGTCCAGGGATTCGAGCGCGCCCTCGACCGCGGTGCGGTCTGGGACCGGCTCTGAGGCAAGGAAGCGCGCCCGTGCCAGTTCGACGTCGCAGGCGCTGAGCCGCCAGCCCCGTCCCCGCTCGATGCACTCGCGGGCTTCGACGAGGAGAGCGCGGGCTCCGGAGCGGTCGCCGGCGGCGCGTCTCGCGTCCGCGAGCGTCGCCAGGATGCGCGGCTCGTACCACAGCGCGGTGCGCCTCGTGCGCGCGAGCCCGAGCGCGGCCTCGAGCGCACTCGTGGCTGTGACGACGTCGCCGGCCGCGAGTTCGGCCGCGCCGAGAAACGCAGCAGCCTCGACCCGGGAGAACGGGCTTCCGCGCTCGTCCGCCAGCTCGACAGCGCGGCGGCCATGAGCGAGCGCGGCGGCGAGATCGCCTCGCAGCCGCAGCACCTCGCACAGGAATCCGTGCGTCCCGTACAGGGCTTCGAGTCCGCCCTCCTTCTCGTCGGCGAGTAGCGTTTCCAAACCCGCCTGAGCTTCGGCCGCGTTTCCCAGGTAGGCGCTCGCCAGCGCCCACCAGATTCGACAGAACGCAGGGGCGGTGGAACGCCCGAGCGCGTCCCGCAGCTCGGCGTCCCGCGCGAGCTCGGCCAGGGCCCGCTCGGCGATCGCACGCGCGGGATCGAGGCGGCCGACCGCGAGGTGCGCGTGTGCCAGCACGGCGAGCATCTCGAACGCGAGCCCCGGGTCGTCGGATCCCTCGGCGAGCTCTGCGGCTCGCTCCGCACAGGCGAGGTACTGTGCCACGTCGCCGGCGAGCCCGCAGAGGCGTCCGTAGGACGTGAGCAAGAACGCGTGACCTGCTCGATCTCCCAGTCGCTCGACGAATGCACGCGCCTCTTCGAAGAGGTCCTGTGACTCACGCGCTTCGATGCCTGCAATGCGACCGATCTCGAGCAGCGCGATGCGCGACGTGAGCTCGAGCATGAGGGTGTCGCGGGACTCCGGAAGGACGGCGAGGAGCTCCGTGACCTTCCGGCAGTGCCTCGCTCCATCCGCCGGATCGCTACGCGCGATGCGCCGGCCCGCATGCTCGTGCCAGCGCGCGGCCTCGAGGCGCTCGCCAGCCTCCTCGAAGTGATGGGCGAGGAGCGGGGCCCGCGTCGGGGCGGCGGATCCGTGGATCGCGAGCAGCGCCCGCGCGACGCCTGCGTGGGTCCTGCGCCGGCGATCCAGAAGCTGTGCGCGGTAGGCCACTTCGTGCGTGAGGGGATGCCGGAAGGCGTGCTCCCCCGGATGCGCGGCCGGACCGAGGAGCTCGGCCGTCCTGAGCCGCTCGAGCGCCGCGGCGAGCTCGGGTTCCGGCAGATCGACCACGAGACGCAGCAGCGCCGTCGGCACGTCGCGTCCGACAACCGCCGCGGCCTGGAGCACGTCCTTATCGCGCTGCGAGAGCCGATCGATGCGCGACGCGAGGACGGCCTGAACGGTCTCGGGCAGCGCGATCTCCTCGACGGCGGCGGCGGGCGAGCACGCACCGCGCTCGCCGCGCAGGAGACCGCGTTCGACGAGCGAGCGGATGATCTCCTCGACGAAGAGGGGATTACCACCGGCGCGGGCTTCGATCCGGGCGCGGAGCGGCGCAAGGGCGGGGTCGGACCCGAGCCAGTCGTCGAGCAGCGTCGAGGAGTCGTGAGAGGCGAGGGGCGCCAGCGAGAGACGCTCGACCCGTGCGGACCATGCGGGCCGATACTCGGGCCGCGCGGTCGCGAGCAGCAACGCTCGGCTGTCGGGCGACTCCGGAGCCAAGAGGCGCTTGGTGAGCACCTCCAGTGCGGCCTCGCTCGCCGGGTCGAGCCAGTGCACGTCCTCGACCCAGAGCACCGTGGGCTCGCGTCGAGCGCGAGCCTGAATCAGATCGTGCAGTGACTCGAACAGACGCGCGCGGCGCGTCTCTGGCTCCAGCTCCGAAGGAGCCAGCGCGGGATCGGGCGCCCCGAGAAGCTCGAGCCAGAAGGCCAGAGCGATTCGGCCGACGGGCGGCGCGCTCGCCAGACCGCGCTCGACGGCGCCTCGGATGTCTGCAGCCGAAGCGCCTTCGTCGACGCCGAAGAGACTGCGCCCGAGCTCGACGATCGCGTGGAAGGGGAGCATGCGCCCGTGGGAGAGCGCGCGGGCGCGGTAGACCGCCACGCCGCGCGAGCGCTCGACGAACTCGTGACACAGGCGGCTCTTTCCCGCACCCGGCTCCGCGGTGATCAGGACGACCTTCGGTCGACCGGACTGTGCGTCTCGCAGGGCCCTCTCGAGGAGGGCAAGCTCGCCCTCGCGGCCGACGAAGCGCGAGAAGCCGCGCGCGCGTGAGTGCTCGAGGCGGCTCCGGATCGGACCCGGCCCCCGCAGGTCGAACACCCGTACGGGAACGCTCGCGCCCTTGAGGGTATGCTCTCCGCGATCGAGGAGGTCGAAGAAACCCGACGCGAGCCGCGCGGTCTGCTCGGTCACACTGACGCCCCCCGGCGGCGCGAGCTGCTGCACCCGGGCGGCGAGCCCGACGACGTGCCCCTGCGCGGTGTAGTCCATGCGGAGGTCGTCGCCGATTCGCCCGACGACGACCTCGCCCGAGTTGAGGCCCATCCGCACCGCGAAATCGAGCCCGTGCTCGCGCCGCACGTCTTCGGCGAGCGCCCCGAGCCCGCGCGCCATTTCGAGCGCGGCCGCGCAGGCACGCTGGGCGTGGTCCTCGTGGGCGATCGGGGCGCCAAAGAGCGCCATGATGCCGTCGCCGGTGTACTGGTTGATGGTCCCTTCGTAGCGGTGGACGCCGTCCGCGAGGATCCGGAAGAGGCGATCGAGGAGGCGGTGCCATTCCTCGAGATCGACGCGCTCGGCGAGCTCCATCGAGCGCGCGACGTCGGCGAAGAGGACCGTCACCGGCTTGCGCTCGCCCTCGAGCGCGCTCTTCGAGGCGAGGATCTTCTCGACGAGATGACGCGGCGTGTAGGAGCGCGGCTCAGGGGTGGTCGCCGGCGGCGCCGCCAGGCGCGCGCCGCAGCCGTTGCAGAACCGCGCCGCGGCGGGGTTCTCCTGTCCGCAGGAAGGGCAGCTCACCGGACCCCCGATCCACCTTAGCCCCGTCCGAGTAGAAGTCAATCCCCTGCATCGACTCGAAGCTGGGCGAAAAACCAGGATCAGGCTACCCGGCAGAAGGATGCGAGGAATCTCTCTGCCTCGTGAAGACCGTGCTCGACCCGGCGCAGGCGACGTCTCTGCTCACACTCGGCGTAACTCGTGAGTGCTGATCGGTAGCGAGCGGATGCGCGTGCCGGTCGCGGCGAAGATCGCGTTGACGACCGCGGGCGCGATGGGTGGGGTGCCCGGCTCGCCCACGCCGCCCGGGGCCTCCGCACTCGGCAGGATGTGGACCTCAACGGTCGGCATCTCGTTGATACGGAGCAGGGGGTAGTCGTGGAAGTTGCTCTGCTCGACGTGGCCGCCGGCGATCGTGATCGCGCCGCGGAGCGCCGCCGTCAGGCCGTACACGGTCGCGCCTTCCATCTGGGCTTCCACGGTGTCGGGGTTGACGACCAGGCCGCAGTCCACGGCACAGACAACCCGGTGCACACGCACTTCGCCCTCCGAGCTGACCGACACCTCGGCGACGTCGGCCACGACGCTGCCGAACGACTCGGCAACCGCGATGCCGCGAGCGCGGCCGGGCGCGGGCGGTTTCCCCCAGCCGGCCTGCGCTGCAGCCAGCTCCAGCACCGTGAGATGGCGGGGCGATTTGGTCAGGAGCGCGCGCCGCAGCTCATAGGGGTCGCGACCAGCGGCGGCGGCCACCTCGTCGAGGAAGCACTCGGTGATGAACGCATTCTGTGAGCTTCCCACCGATCGCCAAAATCCAACCGGTACGCCGGTGTCCTTCATGATGGCTTCAACGTGGATGTTGGGGATCGCGTACGGGATGTTTGCCGCGCCCTCGACCGACGTGGGGTCGATCCCGTCGCGGATGAGCGGGGGGAATGCGCGGGCCGCGATGGATGGCCCGACGATCCGGTGACTCCACGCGAGCGGCCGGCCCTGAGCGTCGATGCCCGCCGCGAGGGCGTTGTAGGTCGCGGGCCGGTAGAAGTCGTGGCGCATGTCGTCTTCGCGCGACCACACGAGCTTCACGGGCGCGCTCACCGCCTTGGCGATCTCCACGGTCTCGGTGACGAAGTCCTGCTCGAAGCGTCGGCCGAAGCCGCCGCCGAGGAGTGTCGTATGGACCTTGATAGCCTCGAGCGGCAACCCCGTGATCGAGGCCGTCACCTTCTGGGTGCCGTCCTGCCACTGGGTCCCCGTCCAGACGTCGGCGCCGTCGGCGCGCACCGACGCGGTGCAGCTCATGGGCTCCATGGTTGCGTGAGCGAGGAAGGGGACCTCGTACACCGCCTCCACGCGCCGGGCGGCGGCCGCCAGGGCCGTGGCGGCATCGCCTTCCTGGCGGGCCACTCTCCCGGGCTGCTTGGCGGCGGCCTCGAGCATCGCCCTGATGCCGGCGGTCGACAGCCCGGCGTTCGGCCCTTCGTCCCACTCAATCACAAGCGCGTCCCGGCCGAGCTTGGCCGGCCAGTAGGCGTCCGCGACGACGGCAATGCCCGAGCTGATTGGGACGACGTGGCGGACGCCAGCCACGGCCTGGGCCCCGCTGGCGTCGAAGGACTTAGCTTTACCCCCGAAGACCGGGCAGCGGACGACGGTGGCGATCAGCATTCCCGCCATCTTGACGTCGATGCCATAGATAGCCGAGCCGTCCACCTTCGGTGGGTTCTCGAGCCGCTTGACGCGCTTGCCGATGAGCTTGAAGTTCTTGGGATCCTTGAGCTTGGGGTTGGGGGGCACCGGGACTCGCGCGGCCGTGTCTGTGAGCTGGCCGTACGTGAGCCGGCGGCCCGTCGGAGGATGCAGAACGGCACCGTTCTCGGCGGTGCAGGCGGCCGGATCGACGCCCCACTGGCGGGCCGCCGCCTCGACGAGCATCTCCTTGGCGGCCGCCCCAGCCTGCCGGAGGGTGAGCCAGGAACTGCGGACGCTGGTGCTGCCGCCGGTGAGCTGCATGCCACCGATGGCGGGGTTGCCGTAGACCTGGGGTGCCGCCGGGGCCTGCTCGGTCCGGATCTTTGACCAATCTGCTTCCAGCTCCTCGGCGATCAGCATGGGCATCGAGGTCAGGACGCCTTGGCCCATGTCGGACTTGCCGACGATGACGGTGACGATATCGTCGGGCGTGATGCGGATCCAGGCGTTGGGCACGAAGGGCTCCGTCTGGGCGAGGGCACGGCGGCCGCCCGCCAGATCGAAACCCATGGTCAGGCCGGCGCCGGCCACGACGGCCCCCTTGAGGAACACGCGACGGCTCAGGCGGGTCGTCTTCATCGGGTGCCTCCGGCGAGCTTGGCGGCCGCGTGGATGGCGCGGCGGATACGCTGGTAGGTCCCACAGCGGCAGAGGTTGCCGGCCATGGCCGCGTCGATGTCGGCGTCCGAGGGCGTCGGGGTGCGGGCCAGGAGTGCCGCGGCCGACATGATCTGCCCGGGCTGGCAATAGCCGCACTGGGCGACTTCCTCCTGGACCCATGCTCGCTGCACTGGATGGTCGGAGCTGGGCGCAAGGCCCTCGATGGTGGTGACCGCCCTTCCCTGGGCGGCTGAAAGCGGCGTGACGCAGGAGCGGACAGGCTCGCCGTCGAGGTGGACGGTGCAGGCGCCGCAGAGGGCCATGCCGCAGCCGTATTTGGTGCCCGTCAGCCCGAGCGAGTCCCGGAGCACCCAGAGGAGCGGCGTGTCCGGCCTCGCGTTCGCCGTGTACTCCCGTTGGTTCACGTTGAGTGTGGCCATCGACAGGGTCTCCTCCTTGCCTAGTGATTGGGCAAAGGCAAAGGACCGGGAAGGACTAGGAAGCGGTCTCTGAACAGAAGGACGTCCGTTTGGCCCATACGGATTCCGATTGCTCCTGCGCCTCCTCGCGCCGGCCGGTCCTAGCATAGAGCTTGCCGAGGCCGGCGTGGCAACGACCGAGCCTTGACCCGTGATGGTCTGCTTCCGGACGATTTGCTCAGTCCGGGCGCTCCAGGGGTAACGTGAGCCGGATCGTCGTGCCCTTCCCGACTTCGCTGTGCGCGGCGATCTGGCCGCCGTGGGCGGCGACTAGTGCTGTTCCAACTTAATATAGCTAATACGTGGTATCCTCGCCTCCAACAGAGGAGGCGAGATGGCCACACCGGTGCGGCTGCGGGCCTTGACCAGGACCGAGCAGCGGCTGTTGCGCACCAAGCTCAGGGATTTGGCGCTGGCCGTGCGGGTGCACCAGCGGTATCGGCTGATCGACGAAGTGCGCCGAGGCCGGCCGATCGTCGAGGCCGCGGACCGGGTGGGGTGCCACTTCACGGCCGCGTACGGCTGGGTGCATCGATTCAACACCTCGGGCTTCCGCACGTTCGAGCAGGTGCCCAACCCCAAGGGCCGGCCGCCCATTCTCAAAGCCGGGCAATTGCGGGAGTTAGTGGACGTCGCCTTGTCCAGTCCGACCGAGCGGGGGTTACCCTTTTCGAACTGGTCGGTGCCCAAGCTGGCGGAGTATTGCCGGCAGCGACGGCTCTTGCCGCCCGTCACGGACGAATGGGTACGCCGATTGCTGCGACGCGAAGGACTGACGGCCCAGCGGGTGCGGACGTGGAAGACCTCGTCGGATCCGGACTTTGATCGTAAAAAAAACGCGTTCGCCAGCTCTACCGGCGGTGCCCGCCGCGGGCGGCCGTGATCTGCTTCGACGAATGGGGGCCACTGGAAGTCCGCCCGATGGGCGGGCGGACGTGGGCCCGCCGGCGCCAGCCCCACCGCATGCGCGCGACCTATCATCGCCAGCACGGCACGGAGCAGTTCTTGGGCTTCTATGATGTGCATGCGGACTGCCTCAGTGGGATTTTTCGGCGCCGCAAGCGAGTCGCCGACGTGAGCGAGGCCTTTCGCCGGCTGCGCGCCTGCTATCCGCGCACGCGACTGTTCGTGATCATGGACAATCTGCGCAACGTCCACGACCATCCCCGCTTCCTGGCGCTGCTTCGGCGTCTCCGCATCCACGCCGTCTGCACGCCGACCGAGGCCTCCTGGCTCAATCTCATCGAGGCCCAGTTCGGCGTGCTCAAACGCTTCACGCTCGCGAATACGGATGACCCGGATCACGTGACGCGGCGGCGCCGAGTATACCGGTACCTGCGCTACCGTCACCGGAAGCTGGGCCGGCT
>QHRX01000130.1 GCA_003221455.1 Candidatus Rokuibacteriota bacterium | reverse complement strand
GCCGACCATGGTGCGTGTCTGGGGAGCAATGATCGCAACGGCGCTGGTGGTGCTCACCGCGAGCGCCGCGCCCGCGCAGCAGCCGGAGGCGAAGCCCGAGGAGAAGCCGAAGACGCTCCTCGAAGAAATCGCCCTGTTCGGGTACGTCGAGGCCAGCTACGTCGGCAATCTGGGCCACACCAGCGCCGACAGCGGCGGGCTTACGAGCTCCCGGCAGGTCAATACGCTGCGCCTCTACGACAGCGACGAAGGTTTTACCTTCAACATGGCCGAGTTCAGCGTGAAGAAGGACCCGTCCGACAAGTATCCGTTCGGATTCGGCGTCGTCATCACCGGCGGCGAGGATGCACAGAAGAATCACTCGGTCGGCATCTTCCGGGACCTCCAAGACGCCCCCCGGCAGACCAAGCAGGTCGACCTCCAAGAGGCCTACGTCTCCTACAAGGTCCCGCTCGGCAGCGGGCTGACGCTCAAGGCGGGCAAGTTCGTGACCCTCCTCGGCTACGAGGTGATCGAGTCGCCCAACAACTTGAACTTCTCGCGGTCCCTGCTCTTCTCGTTCGCGATCCCGATCACCCACACCGGCGGGCTGCTGAGCTATAGCTTCACCGACTGGTTCTCGGTGACGGCCGGCGTCGTCGAGGGCTGGGACGTCTCCGATGACAACAACTCCTCCCCCGCCTACACCGGCCAGTTCGCCGTCACCCCCCTCAAGGATCTCTCGACCGCCCTGAACTGGATCGTCGGGCCCGAGCAGAACAGCAACAACACCCGCCAGCGTTGGGTCACCGATCTGACCGCCACCTACGCGGGGTTCAAGAACCTGACGCTCGGCGCCAACGTCGACGTCGCCGGCGAAGAGCGGGTCCCTGCTCTGGTCGCCACGCGACAGGACGGGGACGCCTCCTGGTGGGGCTGGGCCCTCTACGCCGCCTACGACTGGACGGACAAGCTCCGATCCGCGCTGCGCTTCGAGTTCTTCGATGACCCGCAGAGCGTGCGGACGGCGATCCGGAACACGGGGAATCGGACGTCCCTCTACGAGGTGACGGCGACCGTGCAGTACAAGATCTGGAAGGGCCTGGTCGGCCGGGTCGAGTACCGGCACGACGACGCCAACGCCAAGGTCTTCGCCATCCGGGCGCCCAGCTACGCCCCGACGGAGAGAGTCCAGGACACCCTCAGCGTCGACCTTTACTATCTGTTCTTCTGAAGCCGAACCCCAAGACAGACGGGGCGGCCAGAGCGCCGTTGAGATCCCGGGTGATCGCGGCGCTCGTTGTTTCAGGACCCCGATGGCAGGCTGCTCACCAGCTGGTCCGGGAGCGTGACTACGCCGTGACCTGCAAGCAGACTTGCTGAACCGCGAAGAGCCGTCGCATCCACCCCTGACCAAATCGCCGGAAGGTCGGGAGCCCGGCATACTCGACCGCCCGATCAGCAAGGAAGTCGGCCAACAGCGCGTGTCCGTTGGCCGCGCGGGCCGCGGCCAGCGTCTGGGGGCCGATCACTCCATCGACCGACACCCCGAGGGCCCTCTGCAAGGTCCGCACTGCCGCCACCGGGCCCTGATTCACGGCCCCGTCGAACAACGCGATCGCGATCAGCGGAGGGAACCGGTCACATCCGAGCGAGTCCCAGTAGTCTCGCCGATAGATCTGGATGGCCCGGTCGCGCGTCAGGTTCCGGATGTCGAGGTTCGGGTATGCTCGCTTGCTGATTCCCCAGTTCGTTTCGCCACCGGGATCATTCGGATCGTTGACGTACCCGCCCTCGTAGCTCAAGACCGCGGTCACGGCCGTATCGAACGTGTCCCTCACGGGCCCCCCCATCCGCCAGGGTTGGTCTCAGGGGACAGGGGGCCGAACGGTAGTCCCACTGTCGGCGCCCCGAGGCTCACCCACCCCGGACGTAATCCCGCCCGAGGGGCTCGACGACAGACGGAGAGTGCTCAGAGTCCTGAGCGAACTTATGGCCCCACGAGCGCTCGAATTCGCTGCGCCTCGTTTTTTGGGAGCACGTCTTGCCGGCTCCCCGCGACGTATGCGTCCACCTCCGCCCCCCCCAACATGGCTTTCGGCGAACCGGACACGGTGTCCCTCTGCAGGACGAACGTGCCCTCCTGGCCAAGTTTGAACTTGGGGGCGCGGTACCATGCGACATCCAGCGACCCTGGAAACCGGATCACGACTTCCTGACCGTCCCGGGCGCCCTTGATCCCGGACTCAACCTGGACGACGGCCTCTTGCCAGTCGGGGTCGTGTTCACTGAGCACGAGATTCGACTGCGCGCCGACCGGTCTCAACGCCTGCGGCCGAATGGCCGTCACCCGACCGACCACGACCATGTCGGCCTTCTGGATCCGTGAACGCAGTTCAGCGTCGCTCAGTTCCTTGCGAGCCTGGGCGAACTCCTCCCGCCTCGGGCTGCTCGCGCCGGGCTCCGAGACGGGGGAGATCTCGGGCGAGACCTCATGTCCCACTTCATGGACCGCGAGCCCGTTGCCGAAGATCCAGCCATTCGCATAGAACGTCACGCGGGCGCCGTCGCGAAACTGCGACGGCTCCTTCACCTCCACAGTGACTTTATCCCCCTTCACGAGCGAGACGGCTGCCGGCTTCTCCAGCACCTCGTCGACGCGGACCACAACTGTTCGCGCTGAGCGAGGGACATCGGCAAACGAGACGTCCCCCACCTTCACGACTCTGCCGATGAACACGATGCCACACCGCTTGAGCCACTCATGCCGAGGTGTTTGCCCGCTGACAGGAGTCGCGGTCGGAATGAGCAGGATCCCCGCGCTCAGGGCCGAATAGACGATTCGCCTTAGACTTCCCATACTTCGCTCCCTTCCCGACTCTCGACGCCAGCCACTCCGCTCACCGCACCACCGGAATACTAAAGTAGAACGGGTCGATCGAACTCGCAACGCTTTGTCCAGACGCATCCTCCAGCGTCTTGCCGGTCGGGTTAATCCGCCTTTGATACTTCACGCCTTGCGGAAAATTGGCCAGATCCGGCGTGTTATTCGCGGAGAAGACGCCCCGGAACTCGTCCCCGACCGCGAGCAAGTAATTGTAGTCCCCGATGTACGGCAGGAACTGGATCGCTGGGGTGTCCGCCGGCACGCTGGCAAGGACGGTATTCTGCGTCGTGGTGAACACATCCCGCGTTTGCTCAAGGCGCGTTTCCCAGCGACTGCCGGATCCCGAGCCATCGACTCGTTGATACAGCAGTCCAACCGTGCCGCTATTCGCGATGGCGAGCGCGGCATTGGTCGCATTCGCGATGACGCGCAGGTCCGCTGACCATGATAACCCGCGGTCGGTCGAGCGACGAACATGAATCGTATAAATGTCGGTCCCGACGCGGTCCCCCCAGGCAACATAGACGGTCGAACTATTGTTCGGGTCCACGGCGATGGACAGCGTCGATCCGATCCGTTCCTGCCCGAGTGTGGGCGCGTTCGACCATGGGATGCCCACGCCCTGGGCGACCAAGCGACCAGGCAGACCGTCGCTGCCCATGAGCGCCTGGAACGTGTTCGCCGCAGAATCATCGCGCACCACCACGACGTCGCTGGTCGCTACGCTGCCGTCGAAACGTCGCCAGCCGAAGTAGGCAGCGTACACGGTGCCATCACGCGCAACCGTCGGCCGGACCGAGGGCCCATCCTGCCCGGCAGTGTCGCGCGGCTCGACC
>QHRX01000075.1 GCA_003221455.1 Candidatus Rokuibacteriota bacterium | reverse complement strand
CCATGATCACGCTCTCGGTCAACGATACGTCCCATACCCTCGACGTCGAGCCCGAGACTCCGCTCCTGTACGTGCTCCGGGACAACCTCGCCCTCAACGGCCCGAAGTTCGGCTGCGGTCTCGCGCAGTGCGGCGCCTGCACGGTGGTCATGGACGGCGGGGCGATCCGCTCCTGCACGACGCCGGTCATGCTGGCCGCCGGGCGGAAGATCCTGACGCTTGAAGGGCTCGGCTCGGCGGAGAAGCCCCATCCGATCCAGAGGGCGTTCATCGACGAACAGGCCGCGCAGTGCGGCTACTGCATCAACGGCATGATCATGACGACCAAGGCGCTCCTCGACCGGACTCCGAACCCGAGCGAGCGGGAGGTCCGGCTCGCCCTCGCCGGCAACCTCTGTCGCTGCGGCACCCACGTCAGAATCATCCGGGCGGTGAAGCGCGCGGCCAGCGCCATGCGGAAGGGAGCCTGACATGCTGACTCAGCACACGACCCGCCGGGAGTTCCTGAAGGGGACGGGCGCGCTGATCGTGGGCTTCACACTCGCCGGACCGAGGTCCGCGCTCGCCCAGGCGGCCGGCGCCGCTGCAAAGACCGTCGCGCTGGACGAGGTCGACTCGTTCCTCGCCGTCGCCCAGGATGGGACGGTGACGGTCTTCGCCGGAAAGGTGGATCTCGGGACCGGCCTCCGCACCGCCCTCCGGCAGATCGCCGCCGAGGAGCTCGAGGTCCCGTTTGATCAGGTCACGCTCATCGAGGGCGACACCGCGCTCACGCCGGATCAGGGGCCGACGTGGGGCAGCCTCTCGATCCAGATCGGCGGTGTGCAGATCCGCCAGGCAGCGGCGACGGCGCGGAAGGCGCTGGCGGAGATGGCGGCGACGAAGCTCGGCGTGCCGGTCGGCGATCTCGCGGTGAAGGACGGGGTGATCCGGTCGAACGCCGACCCCACCAAGAGCGCCCTGTACGGCGAGCTGATCGGCGATCGGGAGTTTCGGCTGAAGGTGGACAAGAACGCATCGCTCAAGGATCCTTCGACCTATACGATCGTCGGGAAGTCGATCCAGCGGGTCGATATCCCTGCCAAGGTAACGGGCGCGTGGACGTACATGCAGGACTTCCGCGTGCCCGGCATGCTCCACGCGCGTGTCGTGCGGCCCCCGGCGATCGGCGCGACGCTCCTCGAGGTCGATGAGAAGTCCGTCGACGACGTCAAGGGGCTCGTCAAGGTCGTCCGGATCAAAGAGTTCCTGGCGGTGGTGACGGAGACCGAGTGGGGGGCGATCCAGGCCGCCCGGAGGCTCAGGACCCGGTGGTCGCCGTGGGAGGGACTCCCGGAGATGGACAGGCTCTACGACGAGGTCCGCAAGACGCCGGCCGCGAAGGACGACGTCACGGTGAACGCGGGCGACGCGACGAGCGCGCTGGCCGGCGCGGCGAAGGCGCACACGGCCACCTATGAGTTCGCCATCCACACCCACGGGTCGATCGGCCCCTCGTGCGCCGTCGCCGAGACGCGCGATGGGCACGTCACGGTGTGGTCCGCCTCACAGGCGACGCACTGGCTCAGGAGGCAGCTCGCGGCACTGCTCAGCATGCCCGAGGGCGCGATCCGCGTGATCTATCTAGACGGAGCCGGCTGCTACGGACGCAACGGCCACGAGGACGCCGCCTGCGACGCGGCGCTGATCTCGCGTGAGATCGGTGGCCGCCCGGTCCGGGTCCAATGGATGCGCGAGGACGAGCACGGCTGGGACCCCAAGGGGCCACCGACCCTCGTCGAGATCCGCGGTGGCCTGGACTCGAACGGCAAGATCGTGGCCTGGCAGTCCGAGTTCTGGATCCCGAGGACGGAGATCACCGAGTGGCCGCCCACGATCGCCGCTACGCTCGCGGGGTTTCCGCACAAGGAGGCGATCAACCCGGGAAATATCCACCAGGACTCGGCGCCATCGTACTCGTTCCCGAACGTGCGCGCCCTCCTGCACCGACTCGACTCGACGCCGTTTCGGGCGTCGTGGATCCGCTCGCCGGGGCGCATGCAGAACACGTACGCCAACGAGTCGTTCATGGACGAGCTGGCGGCGGCGGCCGGGGTCGATTCGGTCGAGTTCCGCCTCCGTCACCTGACTGATCCTCGCGGCGTCGCGGTGCTGAAGGCGGCGGAAGCGCGCGCCGGCTGGACGCCGCGCCCGTCGCCGGCAGCGGGGGCGGCGCGCTCGGAGTCGGGAGTCGGGCGTGGCATCAGCTATGTGAAGTACGAAAACGTGCGGACGTACGTGGCGGCGGTGGCCGAGGTCGAGGCGAGCCGCAAGACCGGCGAGGTCCGCGTCCGGCGGGTCGTCGTCGCCCACGACTGCGGGCTGATCATCAACCCCGACGGGGTAAAAAACCAGATCGAAGGCTCAGTGGTCCAGACGGTGAGCCGCACGCTCAAGGAGGAGCTCACGTGGGATCGGTCGCGCGTGACGAGCGTCGACTGGGCCACCTACCCCATCCTCACCTTCCCGGAGGTGCCGGAGGTGGTGATCGAGCTCATCGACCGGCCGAAGGACCCTCCGTGGGGTGCCGGCGAGCCGTCGGCGGCCGTCATCCCGTCCGCGATCGCCAACGCGATCTTCGACGCGATCGGCGTGCGGGTGCGTACGATCCCGTTTACGCCGGAACGGGTGAGGGCCGCGATCCGCGCGCAGGGCTGAGGATCGGCGCGACCGCTGGTGCGTGCCCGGACGATCCCGAGGACGGGGCGCGGTCTCTCGTCCTTCGACACCATCCTTGTGGCCTCAGACCTCTCGAGCGTGACCCGTGGCGGCGAACCTCTTACCTCGGAGCTCGCCCGGCGCGCGCGCGCCGAGAAGGGTGTCCGGGCGGCTGAAGCGCTTCCGGTGAAGATCAGCGGCGGCGCTCGAAGCGGATCACGTCCGATCTCCCGCCCCCCGCGTCTCCGCGCACTCGGGTGTCCACCCTGCGGTCCGCCGCGACCACGGTGCGGTCACTCAGCCCGAGCGCGCCGACTTTATCGGCGCACGGCGGCGATGGCGGCGACGCAGAAGGTCGCGAAACGCTCCCGGATGCGCGTCAGGTCGGGCAGGGTGCGGACCTCGAGGAAGCCCGCGGCCTCCAACGCCAGCCGCCACTGCTCGGCGGTGAGAAACCCGCCGTTGGGGCGATAGGTCGGGTGGAGCACCGGGGACCGGAACGCCTCCAGCAGGTTGAAGATGAACTCCGCGTAGATGAGCTGTCCCGACGCGGGACGAACGCACTCGGAGATGACCAGCGTGCCGCCGGGAGCGAGGGCGGCGAAGACCTCTCGGAGCGTGAAGCCGAGGTCGCGCGCCACGTGGAGGGTGTTCACGGCGTAGACGAGCGCCACGCTCGCGGCCGGGGTTCCCTGCTCGCCGAACGGTCGGTTGATGTCCAGGGAGGCGAAGCGGGCGAACGTCGCGTCCGGAAACCGTGTCTGGACGGCCTGCTGCCCGCGTCGCAGGAAGGCGGCGACGACGTCGGTGAACCGATACTCGCGGATGTCTCCCCAGCGGCCCGCCAGCCGCAAGCGCGCGAGGAGGGCGACGGCGGCGCTCCCCAGCCCACCGCCGAGCTCCAGGATCGCCAGCGACCCCGGCGACACCAGATCCTCGACCGCCACCGCTCCGACCAGGTTGTTCACCGCGTAGAGCCCGTTGTCGTTCGAGAAGAACTCGGCCCAGAGCCGCAGACGAGTGGGCGAGAAGAGTATCTCCTCGCCGGTCCGCTCCCCTCGGAGGAACGCGGGGTAGTCGCGGGCCACGGTCTCCGCCAGGACGTAGGAGGGCAGCCAGGACGCGTCGAGGCGCTGGTGCGCTTCGCGGATCGGCTCGGGGTCGAGCTCGGGCAGGGAGTCGCGGACGCGAAAGCGGCGGGGCTCACCGGCGCCCCTGGTCTCCTCGAGGAGCCCCCGTCCGGCAAGCCGTCGCAGGATCCAGTCCACCGGCGTCAGCGCGCGTCGCACCTCGAGTCCCGCGCGGGTTGCGATTTCCTCCGCGGTGCTCGGCTCGCGCGCCGCCGCCTCGAGCCCCGCCGCCCGGAAGACCTGGAGCGAGAGCCGATGGACGAACTCGTCGTAGAGGTAGTCCGAGCGGATGAACGATGCTCCGAAGGCGGGCGCGAGCGCCGGGGGAAGGAGGCGGGCGACGGCCCTGGCGGCCTCGGCGGCCTCCACCTCGCCGATCACGCGACCCACCGTCGCGCCGCGCCATCGCGCCCCCAGGTTGGGCTGCCGAGCGACTGGAGGCGCGGCGTTGGCGTCGCGCGGTCGTCGATCATCGGGCCGACGCGGTTCTTGATCCCGAGCGAGGGCGCGGTGACATCGAGCGAGTCGAGGCCGAGCGAGCCGCCGACCCCGGTCGGCCCCGCGGCTTCAGGAGCGAGCCCGACGGCTCGGCCCGGATCGAACCTGAGCCGCCCGACCAGAATGGCGGTGGGCCTCTCGAGGACCTCCTGGTCTCTCATGGCCGCCTTGGCTCCACCCCGTCGGCCTAGGCTCCGAGCGGGCTCCAGATATCGAAGAAGTTGAACCACTGGGTCGGCCGCTCGCGCACGACGCGCTCGAGGGCGGCCACCCAGGCGCGAAGGGCGTCCTCCTCGCCGCCCCGGGTGACGGCGAGTGGTTCGAGGATGGTGACCGCATACCGGCGGTCGGGGGCGAGCGTGCAGAACGCCGGGAGCACGGGCACGCCCACCGCGCCCGCCAGCCGGAAGGGGCCCACCGGAAACGGCGCGGGCCGTCCGAAGAAGGGCACCGAGACGTCGCCCCGGTTGCCGAGCGCGCGGTCGCCTTGGAGCGCCACCGCTTCGCCCCGGCGGAGGGCCGCTACGAGCGTCAGGGAGACGGTCGGGTGCACCCGCGGCACGAAGCGCAGGCCGTCGCCGTCGCGGCGGAGCCAGCGCTCGAGCATCGGCGTGTCCTCCACCGCGACCACGACGTGCGTCGGGCGCGCCGAGTGGCGGGCCAGGAGGCGTCCCGCCAAGTCCCAGTTGCCGACGTGGGCGGTGAGCGAGATCACCGGTCCCTCCAGCCGGCGAAGATGCCCGACTCCCGTCGGGGTCCCGACGTGAGCCAGGAGCCGTCCGGGCGGCTGGAGCAGGTCGCTGAAGCACATGGCGAACTCGCCGAATACCTGGGCGGTGATCTCCTCGAGCCGCCGGCCCGTCGCCCCCGTCACCAGGCCGAGAGTCTTCCCGACCACAGCCCGCTCGGCCGGCATGACCCGCGACGCCAGGAGGCCCACCCGTCGGGCCAGCCCGAGCCGCGCGTCGCGCGGGAGCCACGCCATCGCCGCGGCGAGCCGATAGATTTCCGCGCGGTTATAGGGGTGGGCGTACCACCGCGGTCGTGCGGCACGCGTCGGGATCTCGCGCGGTGCCGCGCTCGGCGGATCATGGTGGCGCAGGTCTCTCACCAAGAGCTGTCCCTTGGCGAGTTCACCACTTTCTCAGGACGGCAGTCAAGGACGGTGGCCGCCGGGCGGGGGTGATTCTCTGGTTCGAGGGCCTACTTTTCAGCCCGGCGTTCACCCTGGTGACGTCGGCGGATCGAAGGTCTTCCCTATGGCCGCCAGGACGACCCTGTTCAGGTGGCCCAGATCGAAGGGCTTGCGGATATAGTCAACCGCCCCCATCTGGAGCGTCCGGCGAGCCTGCGCCTCGTCGTTGAGGCCGGTGAGCATGACGACCGGCACCCGTGGGTGGTCTTCACGAAGGCGTCGGAGCACGTCGAGACCGCTGAGACCGGGCAGCCCGAGGTCGAGGAGGACCAAGTCCGGGCGCTCGTTCTCAACTCTGCGGAGCGCCTCCGCGCCATCGACGGCCCGAGTCACGGCATACCCCTCGCGTTCGAGGTATTCGGTTATGGCGTCGAGGACGTCGATCTCGTCCTCGACAAGCAGGATTTTCGCTAGCGGCGTCATCGGCACAGTCTCCCCGCCTCACTTTTGGGGCGCCCACAGAGACGACGCGCCCCAGGTTCGTTGCTCCGCCGATTGGGTCGATGACTGACGAATCAGACGGCCGGAGGCGGACGGGCAGCTGGCGTCCGGGCCGAGACCGGACCGTCGGGCAGTGTGGCATCGACAGTGCTGGAGACGAACTCTCGAGGGCGCTCGCGGAGGATGACCGGCGCCTTCTGCGCGGACGACGCCCACGTCGATACTTGGGCCCAGTGGCCGGTCGGCTCGAGATGGAAGGCGCCATCGAACGGCATCGCGATGTCGAACACAAGGCACACCAGCATCGCCGTCATGGCTGGAAGACTGCGGAAGGCGCTCTTCATCCGTGGTCAGTGTAACCCCGGCGGGCCGTCACGACTACCGATAGATCCTGCGGCCCCGATGATCTTCTCGCCGGGCATCGCAGGCGGCTTGGGATGCCAGGGCCAGCTCCCCGAGGGGGGGGCAGGCGAAGCAGCCGCTCAGCCCGGTGCCGCGCATCGTCCGGCGAGCGCCGTGAGGGTCCGCGTGGGGTTTCCGATCACCACGGCGGCCCGCCGGCGGGAGCGAGCCCACCCCGAGGCCCTGAAGCCAGCCACGCGGATAGAGCTCGACCAGACGAGAACCTGGAGCTGTCCTCGGTGCGTGACCCTGATCATCACGAGACGGCCCACGCCCCTGTCCGAGGTGCGGCGCCGTGGATTCGGACGGCTGATGCGCCCATGGCGTGCTCCGTCTTCTCGCCGTCCTTCGAGGTGAGGTCAGTGCCGCGATACCGACTGACGTTTTGACCCTCCACCTCTCGGAACTTTGGCGGTTGACCGATCTGTTGCTACCGTAATGATCAGGGAGGAGGTGAGAGGGGATGCTCTGGGAGACGACGATCGCTGTCTATTTTGTCGCCGCAGCGTTTGCGCTCGCCGCACTGTACCTCTCGATCGGAACCGTCAAGATCCTATGGCTTCACAGGAAGCGCCTGTTGTTCGGGTGGATCATCTTCTGCGCGGCGTTGGGGATCCTCAAAGTCTTGACGACGAAATAGGACCGCCACGGGGCCGGGCGCTACAGCAGCCGAGAGATCTACGCCCTGAATCGCAGTATAACCCTGGACTCATTTATATCTCTAGAGTTATGCTCGGTTATGACCTGGCGGATCGACGAGTACCGCACCGCGGCGGGAGAAACACCAGTGCGGAACTTCATCGCCGGGCTTCCGCCAGACGCCAAGGCGGAGGCGGTCGCACTGATCAAGCTGGCCGAGGCGCTCGGCAACAAGCTCAGAGAACCGCACTCGAAGGCCCTTGGGGACGGGCTGTTTGAGTTGCGCCGGAACCAGGTCCGGCTCTTCTACATGTTCGAGCCCGGCCAGACCATCCGGCTTCTCGGCGGCATGGTGAAGAAGCAGGACCGTATTCCATCTGACGTGCTCGCGCAGATGCGCGGCTACCAGAAGGATGCGCGAGAATGGTTGAAGAAGGCAAACACCGAAAAGAAGAGGTGATGATGATGGCCCGAAAGAGCGACTTCATGAGGTGGATCGATCATCAGGTCGAGACCGACGCCGACCTCAAGCGGAAGGTGGAGGAGTACCTCAACGAGATGATGATCGAACAGAAACTCGCCGTACTCCGCAGCGAGCGCGGCATGACACAGGCGCAGCTCGCAAAGCGACTCGGCGTGAGCCAGCCTCACATCGCCAAGCTCGAGGCCGGGCGCGCAAAGAATATCGAGCTGCGCACGCTCTGTCGCTGGGCGGCGGCACTCGGAGCCAAGCTCACCGTCGATGTAGTCCTGAGCGGCGGCGCGCGGAAGCGGAAGCGGACGGCGGCATAGCCTCCGTCGGCCGAGGTGTTCCCGCGCCCGTTCGAGATATACAGGACGAGTAACCACGCCGCTCCCGGGAACTGGTTTCAGCAACCGAGTGTGTGGCGGGGTCTTTTCGACAATTCACCGGGCCTCGAGCCGATCGAGGACGATTTACTCCGATTTTCTCTGTTGAAATCTTTCAAGTTCGCGGACGCCGTATTTGGCGTCCGTATTTTGCCTCGGCGTCTGATTTGACACCGCTTGCCTGAGCCGACAGGGGTTGTTATCGTTGCGAGCGCGCGGGATTCGCGGAGCAAGGGCTCGGGGAGAGGCAGAGCGCGCCAGCTCGCGAGCGATCCGCGTTCGGCATTCGCGCCAGCCGGAAAGCACACTTCGATGACGGGCAAGGCTCCAGACGAGGGCGGTCCTGTGGCTACACCCACGGCGCCGCACCCCGTCCTCAAGAAGTACTACACGGGTGAGCACGACCGGCAGCCGTTCGTCACCGCCTTGTTCGACGGTGCCGCGAGGTATTACGACTGGGTCTGCCAGGTGGGGTCGCTCGGTTCTGGCCGGTTCTATCGCCGCTGGGTGCTCGGGCGCTCCGGCCTCGCGGGCGGCATGAAGCTCCTTGACGTCGCCACCGGCACCGGTCAGGTGGCCCGGGCGGCCCTGCCTGTCCTCGCCGAATCTGGCGCCGTGATCGGCCTCGACCCGAGCGGCGGCATGCTCCGGGAAGCCCGGAAGTCTCTCTCCGTTCCCCTGGTCCAGGGGAGGGTGGAGGAGCTGCCGTTCGGCGATGACCGCTTCGACTTCCTGACCATGGGGTATGCCCTTCGCCACGTGGCCGATCTTGGCGTGGCCTTCGGCGAATGCCGGCGGGTCTTGAAACCGGGAGGACGCCTCCTCCTCCTCGAGATCTCGCGGCCGAGCTCGGCCGTGGGTTGCTGGCTGATCCGGGTCTACTTCCAAAAGGTCCTGCCGTTGGTGATGCGGCTCAGCACGGGAAGCGGCCAGCCCGAGCTCCTCATGAAGTACTACTGGGACACGATCGCGGAGTGCGTCCCCCCCGATACGATCCTCGAGGTCTTGCGGAGGAGCGGCTTCGCCGGGGTCGAACGCCGGGTGCGCGGGGGGCTTTTGAGCGAGTACGTCGGGCTGAAGCCGGCGCGGTGAGGCGCCGGGCGTTCAGCGGATGGCGAGCGAGACCGGCTCGACCCCTCTGAGTCCGTGGCGCCCCAGCACGCGGAGTAGGGTCCGGCTGTAGCGGGAGGTCGTGCGGACCCCGGACGCTTGGAGCGCGATGTGGCGCTCGATGTGGCCCTGCGCCGCGCTCTTGACGACGCTCGAGCCCTCCCCGACCCAGCCGCGCCCGGCGCACATGAGGGCCGGCATCCGCCCGTCGTAGAAATACGCGACGAGGTCCGACCAGGCCCGGAGCATGGCCGCCTGCTCGGCGGCATACGGGTCGAGCGCCGAGGCGAGTTCGGCCGGCGACGGGATCGCGCCCCGGCGCAGGAAGGGAGCAAGGGCGTCGGCGACACTCTCGGCCGAGCGGAGCGCGAGGAAGACCCCCGGGGAGAGCATCGGATCCACGAAGCCGAAGGCGTCTCCCACCATCACCCAGCCGCGGCCGGCGCCGCGTTGCGAGATCAGCTGGTAGTTCGAGTACGTGACGACTGACGTCACGCGCCTGCCGCCTCCGGCGATCGCCTGGAGCCGGGAGTCGACCGCGATCGCGCGCTCGAGCCGCGCCGCCGGGGTGCGCCCCAGGCGGTCGGCGTCCGGCCGTCCAAGCACGATTCCGATCGACAGCCGATCCCGGAGCGGGATGCACCAGCTCCAGCCTGCCTCGAGGCGCGTGATGACCACCTGGCCCGGCTCGTCCTCCCAGCGGCACCCCTCGAAGTGGGCGAAGTGTGCGACGTCGTTGCGCGGTCCCGCCTGGGCGTGGATGCCGAGCGCCCGGGCCGCGAGCCTGGCGCGGCCCGTGGCGTCGACGACGAGGTCGGGCTGTCGACCGCCGAGCGCCGGCGCCGCGGCAAGGGTCTCGGGGGCGAGGGCCAGCTCGGCTCCGTCTCCGTTCTGCGGGGCCGGCTCCAGCCGAGCGCGGGCGCCCACCCGGTGGACTCCGGAGGCGAGGGCGTTGGTGAGCAAGGCCTCGTCGAAGCCGGGACGCGGCACGTTGTACGCGTAGGGGGGCACGGCCGGAGCGAAGCGCGCGAAGCTGAAGCTGAACTGGTCCGTTGGCGACCAGATAAAGGAGACGCCCGGTTTGAGGAGGCCGAGGGCCGCCGTCGTCTCCTCGACGCCGAGGCGCTGGAGGATCGGGACCACCGCGGGCACCAGGGATTCCCCGACCAGCAGCTCCGGGCGGTGGCCGTCGTCGAAGAGCGTCACGTCGGCGCCGCGGCGAGCGAGGAGGGTGGCGAGGGCGGATCCGCAGGGGCCGGCGCCGACGACGGCCACCCGCAGGACGGCTGGCTCGCCGGCTCGGGAGGCGCGATTCGCGCGGGCGTGCATCGGCCGCCCTACGGACGCTCGACGGGCACCGGGGCCTCCGTGCGCCTCAGGATCTTGCCCCCCGGCGTCCTCGGCACCGCCTCCACGACCGTGAACTCGAAGGGCACCTTGTACGGAGAGAGGGCGCGGGCGCAGTGGGCCCTGAGCGCGTCGAGATCGCGGCCGGAGGAGTCGAGGACGACCTCGGCACACGGGACTTCGCCCAGGCGAGCGTGGGGGCGGCCGAACACCCGGGATTCCTTGACCCCCGGGAACTGGTTGATGCAGTCCTCGACCTCCTCCGGGAAGAACTTGAGCCCCGCCATGAAGATGACGGCCTTCTTCCGGCCCTTGAGGGAGAGAGCGCCCGCCCGGTCGAGCCAGCCGATGTCGCCCGTCATGAACCAGCCGTCCCGCGTGACCCGCTCTCTCAGCTGCCACGGCCGGTAGTACGCGGAGAAGAGACCGTCGCCCCGCACGGCGACCTCGCCGAGCACACCCGAAGCCAGACGCGCGCCCTCGTCGGAGAAGACGGCGATCTCGTAGCCCGGAACGGGCGGCCCCACGGAGGTCGGGGGCTCGCCCTCGGTGCGGAGGTTGATGCAGGGCAGGCCCGCCTCGATGATGCCGTAGGCCTGGCCGACCGGCACGCCGTAGACCGATTCGAAGCGGTCGATCACGGCCGGCGTGATCGGGGCGCTGGTCGAGAGACAGAGCCTTACCGTCGTCAGAGGCTCGCTCGGTCCGAGGTTCCCCAGGCGCTCGAAGTGGAGGGGGGAGGCGTAGAGAACGCTCGGCCGGAACCGCCGGATCGAGTCGACCAGGGCGCCGGGGAGCGTGTCGGGGCACAAGAGGATGTGGGCCCCGGCCCGCACGTAGGCGACGATCGTCACCGCGAAGTGATACGCGAGCGGCAGCACCCAGAGGATGCGGTCCCGGTCGCCGAAGCGCAGCACGCGGTCGGCGGCCTCCACCCGGGCGGCCGTGGCCTCGTGGGACAGCACGACGCCTTTGCTGCTCGCCGTGGTCCCGGACGTGAACCGGATGAAGGCCGGGTTGAGCTGCTGGAATTCCGCCGGGCCTTCGGCGCCACGATCGGTCCACTGGAACCCAAACCCGTCGCACGCGCCGCTCGACAGGATCGCGCGGCCCTCCGCGCCCGGGAGCCGATCAGCCGCGGGCCAGGAGAGCCAGCCGTTCAGCTGGACCTCGGTCATGATCTGAGCCGTCTCCGCCGGCGTGAGGTGGCTTGCGAGCGGGGTCAGGCAGGCGCCGGTCGCCAAGAGGCCGAAGGCGGCGGGCAGGTAGGCGAGGCTGTTCGGCGCCATGAGGCCGATCCGCTGGCGGGGCTCCACGCCCTGGGCCCGGAGGAACGCGGCGACCCGCTCCGCCTCGCGGGCGAGCTGGCCGTAGGTGAGGGAGCCCCCCGACCCCACATCGGTCACGGCCGGACGGTCCGAGAGCCTCTCGGCCGATGACTGGAGGAAGTCCGCCAGGTTCATCGCGGGCCTCATCGCCGCGCCGCCTCGCGGGCGGCCGCCCGTCCGGCCGCCTCGCCGGTGGCGAGACAGGTTCCGATGACGCGCGCGGACCCGAGCGCCTCGTGCGAGGCGCTGAGACAGCGGCCGGCGACGAGGAGATTGCCGAGGTCCCGGGCCTGAAGGCAGCGGAGCGGGATGTCGTAGGACTGGCCGTCTTCCAGGTACTCGTAGGTCGCCCCGGGTCGTCCCTCCTCCCACAGCTCGATCGGCCAGCTCGCTCGGGCCACCGCGTCCTCGAACTTCCGTCCGGACAGGACGTCCTCGCGGGTGAGCCGATAGCGTCCGATCACCCGGCGGCTCTCCCGGACGCCGACCTGGGGGGCGGCGTGCGAGACGAACGCGCGCGCGAACGGCGGCAGCGTCTTCAGGAACTCCGCGACGGCCCGGGCGCGCTTGCGACCCTCCTGCTCGGCCAGCGTGAGGAAGTCGCGGCCGGGCGGGAGCTCCTCCGCGATGCCGCTGAGCGTGAGCTTGCAGACGACTTCGCCGGGCTGCGGCGACGGCGCGAGCGTGAGGTTCGAGGCGCCCTTCGGCACGCGTCCCTCTCGCTCGGCGCCGACCAGGGCCCGCAGGAGCGCCACGCGCGGGCCCGGCCCGAGGAGCTCAGTGTCGACGTGCTGGAGGACAAAGACGAGAGACGGGAGCTGCCGCGCGGCGACCGGCGCCGTCTCCGTGGCGGCTCCGGCGTATGCGGCGACCACGGCGTCGCCGCTCGTGTCGACGACGGCTCGCGCGCCGAGCTCGAGGGGCCGCTCCCAGCCGGCGATCCGCAGCGCCTCGACCCGGGCCTCGCGGCTCTGCGCCCCCACGAGGTAGGCGTGGAGGTACACGTCGAGCGCCGGGGCCGAGGCGGCGAGCTCGTCGGCCAAGCACGCGAAGGCGAACGGGGTGTAGGGCAGGACCCAGGTTCGGCCGCGCCGCACGGGGGTCCCGCAGCCAGGCATGGCCGCCAGCCGGCGGGCGAAATCTTCGCCGACGCCCGCGTTGAGGGGCTCCGGGGGCCCGGACGGCGAGGTTTGGTAGAGCCCGCAGATCGTGCTCACCATGCCGGCGGTCGCCATGCCGCCGAGAAAGCCGTAGCGCTCGACGAGGGCCGTGCGCGCGCCCGAGCGCGCGGCCGTCACCGCGGCGGCCAACCCCGCGGCCCCGCCGCCCACGACGACGACGTCGTAATTCAGGGCAGTCTCGTCCATTCCATCCCGTCCCGGACCACCTCGACGATCTGGGCCACCTCCTCCTCGCTCACCGCTCCGTCGATCCACGAGATGACGAGGTTGTTCGTCGGCGCGCACCGGTTGAAGAATACCCCGATCCCGGGCCGCGGAAGAACGGCCGGGACGTGGTAGGCGTTCACGACCGAGTGGCCGAACAGGCGCTCGAGCGTCGCGGGGAACTCCACGAGGTCCGCGCAGTTGAAGGAAAAGGTCTCGCCGCTCGAGCCGGCCGGCAGATATCGCCGCATCAGCGCGAGCGGGCGATAGTGTAGGAACTCCATCGCCACCGCGTTGGCGTCGATCTGCCCGTCGCGGACGGCGTCCGCCATCTGGGCGCGGAGCGCCCGCGCCAGACCAGCCACGTCGGCGGTCTCGGCGGGGCTGAACCGGGCGAAGTGGAAGGCGAGCCAGTTTCCGAAGGTCGGCCCCGCGTCGCCCTTGGGCCGGAGGTCGACCGAGATCGGGACGAGGAAGGGGACCGCCGGAAGTCCCCGCCGGTCCCAGAGCCCGGCCATCGCCTTGCCGACCAGGGCCAAGCGCCACGTGATCTCTCGCGTGGCGCGCTCGCCACGGGCACTCGACTGGTCCTCGACGAAGCCCTCCTGCCGAAACCGCACCAGTCCGGGCGAGGTGAGGCCCGTTCCCGGAGACACCGGGGGGACCGGCGCGAGGGTCCGCATGTAGCGGAGGCTCCGGCGGCCGAGCCGCCCCCGCTCCCTCAGGGGCCGCGGATCCGGATCGGGCACGAACGACGGAGGCGCGCCGGCCCGGGGCGCGTCCCCTTCGTCCGAGTCGAGGTGGGCCAGCTGCATGAGCAGGTTCTGTCCCCCGCGGGGGTCCATGAGCGGATGAAACCACGTCAACACGAGGAAGCCTTGGGCCGTTGCCGGCTCTGGCCCGCAGTCGACAATCAGAAACCGGAGCGGCGGATCGCGTCTCGGGTCGATCGGCGAGTTGAGCTCCGCCTCGAGCTCCCGGTGGAGCTCCGCGTAGGAGGCGACGGACCGGCGGCGCACGGGCGGGGGGACGAGCGCGGCCGGCGGGCCGGCGGCCCAGTGAAGCTTGCCCCAGGGGAACGGCCGCCTGAGCCGCGCGGCCGGCCACGGACAGGACCCCAGGAACCGGTCGAGGGCGCGGCGGATCCGCTCGGGGGCGATGGGCGCGTCGCACTGGACGACCAAGAGCGTGTTGTTGCTCACCCTCCCGCGCGCCCAGAGCGATTGCATCGCGATGAGGACGAGGTCGGCGCCCCGCAAGGGTAGCCGCCCAGTGGGCGTCGTCCCCGATCGCCGAAAGGGCCAGCCGGCCGTCATGCCGCCCCGGCCCGCCCCGGCCGGATCCCTACGAGGGACTCTGGCGCCGACGGATGTAGTTCGCCAGGGCAAGGGGGGATCGCAGGGTGTCTCGGACCAGGTCCTCGTCGGGGATCCAGAAGCCGAATTCCGCCTCGATGAAGAGGAGGACCTTCAGCAACGCCATGGAGTCAAGGCCGGCCGCCTCCAGATCGTCGTTCGGCCGAACCGGATGGCCGCGGGCCATGATGTTGGTGTTGATGAAGGCGGTGAGGGCGTCGGCGATTTGGTCGGGTTCCATCCACGGAGGCACGCAGCGAGATCGGTTCACAGCCTAGTGGCGGCTCGGATCCGGCGGCCACCGACCGATGCGGGCGACTCCACTGCTTGCGACACACAGCGTGCAGGTCGGCGCGCTGCCGCTCGGGACATGTCGGCCTCAACACTATAGGCATCAACGGCACCGGGTCAAGCGAGAGCCGCGCCGGGTAGTGGGTCAGTTTGCTCCGGGTAACCCCGGCGATGGAGGCCGGCGTCAGCAATCACGTCTGGTCAATCGAGGAGATCGTCGGGCTGCTCGAAACGGAGCGACCTTCAAATTGACCCATTACCCCGCGCCGTGCGCGGCGCGGACCGCGTTCACTCCATGTCAGCACAGCTGAGCCCGCCTGGTCTCCGGGATCCCGCCTCTCCCGTGCGGATGACTGGTGTGTGTAAGCGCGGTTCTCCGAGATCGGGGAAGGGGCGACTCAGGTGTTCGCGAGCGCGGCGAGCCGGCGCGAGCGGAGCAGGCGCGCATCGGCCGTCACGAGGGTAAGGTCGTACACCAGCGCGGTCGCAGCCAAGAATCGGTCCGCCGGGTCCTGGTGGACCAGATCGATCGCCCGGCTTTGGATCGCGACCTCGTGGTTCAGAGGGGCTTCCCTGAACGGTACGGTCCGACACACGCGACGGACCCAGGTCGTCGCGTCCGGCTCGAGACTGATGCGGCCGCGCTCGGCGAGCATGAGGACCTCCCAGACGACGATCGGCGAGAGCCAGAGCTCATTGAGTGGATTCTCAAGCTCTGCCGCCACCCGCTTGGACAACCGGCTCGGCTCCAACAGGCTCCAGAGAAAGATGTGCGTGTCGGGAAGGAGCTTCACGACCGCAAGGCTTCCCACTCGCTCTCTGGAACGGGTGGGGAAACGATGTCGCCCGTAATCTTTCCGGTCGCGCTGAAAGAGCCCAGCCAGGATGCTGGCTTTTCCGGCGGCGGTGGAGGAACAATCTGGGCGATCGGTTCTCCCTTGCGCGTCACCAGGATTGGCCTCCCTGTGCGGTTCACCTTGGCCAAGAGAGCGAGGCAAGTGGCCTTGAACTTGGAAATCGTTACCTCGTCGTCCATGGGGAATTCGTACCATGGACATGGACCATAGTCAACAGCCCTCCGCGAGGAGGCCTGACGCGCCCGGTGATGGCTCGGTCATCGAGGACCGGACAATGGCGACGCGCGGCCACGAGGAAGGCTACGCGACGTGCGGAGTCCCAATGGGCTCCGCCTTGGTACGGCCCCGTCCCGGGTGCGACGCCTAGGCCGGGGTGGCCCTCGTCTGGGCCACGCAAGGGAGGCCATCATCGAGCTCGCCGCGATGCGTCTTCTCCGCTGCGGCGACAGGCCTGCAGGATCGCGTCGCGGTGGACGAACTCGGTCGCGCGCGATTTTGCAGCGATCCCGGCTTCGAGCTCGACACCGTAGAGTCTACCTGACCAGCTCCCGCCGGCCGACCGGCGATGCCACCGCCGCCGAGCCCTGACGTGGCGGCACCGGGCGCACGACGCTGATCGAGGACGCAACCAACCCTCTGGTCGACTCCGTCGTCACCGTCACGAAGTCGCCCGGGTGGAGTTCTCGTGAGGCGAGAGGGACTGTCGTGAAGTCGCCCTGCCATCCACTGGCTGCCGCTGGGTCCTGGGAGCGCACGACCAGTTCGATCCGGGTCTCAGGCCTGAGCCTGATCGTCCGCCTGACCGCCGTCGCGTCCGGTCCGGCCGAGGGTCCGAACTCTTCCACCGTGATGGTCCCGGCGTCAGCCGCAATGGCCACGATCACTCCCGAATGCCTCTGCTGTTGACTGGGCTCCCGCTCCGCGAAGGCGGGACCAGTCAGTTCGAGCGCGGCGAGAACGCACACAAGCGCGCTGCGTGACATACCGGCACCTCCTCGTGGCCGAGTATATGAGCGCCGCGGCTTGGCACATAAGAAATCGTTGGGATTCCCGTCAGCAGGGGGCGTCAGACGCCGGCCGCGTCGGTCCCAAAGGGACGGGTGATCGCGTTGAAACTGGGCCCCTCGACCCGAGACCGGTGGGTCTCGGCCAGGTCGATCGACATGTCGCCCACCGCCGGGCTCACCGGCGTCGAGGGCACCGCGCCCTACGTCGCCCGAAACCCCGCCGCGATCGGTCTCATCGAGACCGCGGCGCTAGACGACGAGTCACGACCCTCGGGGGCGGAGGGCGGAGTGAGGCGTCCCGAGCTCCGACGAGCGGCCGGTCCGGGTGGCCGGCCCACGGTCTAACATCCCGGAGTTCTGGATCGGGTCTGCACGAAGCGCGCGGAGCTCGGCCGTGAGGCTCGCGGCGTCAGCGGCCTGAAAGCCGCTCAACCGGGAGTGCGTCTCGCGTCTCCATCCCGATGGCGTCGCCGCTCAGGTGACGGATCACCGCAACGCGGTGCAACTCCGCGCGCGGCTCGGGCGTCACCTCCATACGGAACGCCTCGCCGAGGCGGACCCTGTCGACGGGGCCAAACTGCGACCGCACGACGCAGAGTCCCTGGAGGCTCACATTCAGGGCGAGCCCAAACAGGAAGACATCCTCAGTCACCCACAGACGGACCGGCCACGAAGACGGATACCGGGGATGGCGACGGTGCTCGACCTCCGGACGTGGCTCTTCCGACGCTGCCCGGGGCCTGACCAGTGCCCAGCCGAACGTCT
>QHRX01000129.1 GCA_003221455.1 Candidatus Rokuibacteriota bacterium | reverse complement strand
TCTCGAGCACTGCGGGATCAATGAGGACCACGAGCTTGGCTACCGGACGCTCGACGAGGTCCGACGGTGGCAGGCCAAGGGTCCGCTGCAGAAAGGCAAACGGCTGGCCTCCGAGGCCGACGTCAGGCGGATGACGGCGGCGATCGACGCACAGATCGACGCGGCGTTCGAGTATGCCCGCTCGTCTCCGTTCCCGGCGTCTCTGCTCGCCGAAGGAGCGGCGCGATGAAGTTCAGAGAGGCGGTGCGTGACGGGACGATCCAGGCGATGGACAACGACCCCACCGTCTTCCTGATCGGGGTCGGGATCATCGACCCGCGCGCGGTCTGGGGCACCCTGTCCGGGGCCCTCGAGAAGTTCGGGCCCGACCGCGTGGTCGAGGGCCCGCTCGCCGAGAACGCCCTCACCGGGATCTGCGTGGGCGCGGCGACCTTCGGCATGCGCCCCGTCCTCGTTCACCACCGGATCGACTTCGTCATGCTGACGATGGACCAGCTCGTCAACCACGCCGCGAAATGGCCGGCCATGTTCGGCCGGCAGCAGACGGTGCCCTTGGTCGTGCGGGCGGTCGTGGGCCGTGGGTGGGGGAACGGCCCGCAGCATACCCAGAGCCATCACGCGATCTTCTCCCATATCCCCGGGCTCAAGGCGGTCGTTCCGTCGAATCCTCGGGACGCCAAGGGGCTCCTGATTGCCGCCATCGAGGACGAGGAGCCGGTCATCTACATCGAGCACCGGTGGCTTCACGAGGACGACGCGGAGGTCCCGGCCGAGTACTTCAGCACCCCGATCGGCCGGGCGGCCGTCGTCCGTCCCGGCCGGGACGTGACGGTCGTCGCGGTCGGCCCCATGGTGTCAGAGTCGCTCAAGGCCGCGCACGCGCTGGAGCAGACTGGAGTTTCGGCGGAGGTCATCGACGTTCGGACGCTGCGGCCGCTCGACTCGGAGACCATCCTGGCATCGGTCGGGAAGACTGGCCGGCTCGTCGTGGCGGACTCGGACTGGAGCCCCTGCGGGATCGCCGGCGAGGTCATCGCCCGGGTCGCCGAGACGGCGTTCGACGCGCTGAAGGCCCGGCCCGTACGCGTGACATGGCCCGACAGCCCGGTGCCAAGCAGCGAGACGATCGAGGCGCAGTTCTACCCCGGCGCCCGCGAGATCCAGGTCGCCGCCACCCGCGTGTGCGAGTCGAGAGCCGACAAGGGCGTCGTCCCGAGCACGGTGAAGCACTTCGAGGGGCCGTTCTGACAAATCGTTTCTCCGCGGCGGGGAGGGACGCTATGATCAGTCCAAGCCTTGATCAGGCCCGGGAGGACTGATGAAGATCTTCGTCGATTCGGCCAACCTCGGTGAGATCGAAGAGGCGTTGCAGCGAGGGTTCCCGGCCGGCATCACCACGAACCCCTCGATCTTGTCCAAGGAAGAAAAGGGCGACTTCCGGGAGCACATCAAGAAGATCATCGGCCTCATCGAGAAATACGGCTACGACATCCCCCTCAGCGTGGAAGTGTTCTCGACCAAGCCGGAGGAGATGGTCGCCCAGGCCGAGGACTTCGTTCGCCACTTCGGCGCCTATCGGAACTTGAACGTCAAGGTGCCGATCGGCTGGGACGAGCTCGCCGTCATCCGCGCGCTACGTCGCCGCAGCGTCAAGGTCAACTGCACCTGCTGCATGTCCTACAACCAGGCGATCATGGCCGCGCGGGCGGGCGCCAACTACGTGAGCCTCTTCTACGGCCGCATCCGCGACACCGGCTACGACGCGGCATCAATTGTCCGGCAGGTGCGGGCGACGCTCCGCGAGTGGAGCCATCCGTCAGAGATCATCGTCGGCAGCATCCGCCACATCATGGACATCAATGAGGCCCTCCAGGCAGGTGCCGACATCGTCACGGTGCCGCCGAAATTCTTCCGGCAGATGACCCAGCATCCGAAGACCGACGAAGCGGTTCAGCAGTTCGTCACTGATTTCCAGAAGTGGCTTTCGTAAGACGGGGCACTCTTCACCAGGTGCGACGCTGACCTCGCTCTTTTGAGCTCGTGGTCCTGGGAGGTTGAGTTGCTCGCCGATCCGCCGTCCCTGGCATTGTGGCGCTCAGTCAGAACTGGCGTAATCGCACGCCGGGCCAAGCGTTGTTCTGTCTTGTGCGATCGCGTGTAGTTTGAAAGCCCTGCCTTTAACGCGTTGCCCGGCCTGGGCTCCGGCGCCTCGGCGCTGCGCGCGCGTTGGGTTGCTCTCGTCCGGGCCAAGCCGTTCTCGGCCACGAGCTCCGAAGCTGGTCCGTGTGGAAGCGCCTCCGGGGCCGGCATCCTGTTTGGTAGGTCCCCATAGCCTCGAATTCAGCTTCTACTCATCCGGCTCACCTCTCGGCTGACGACCTCGCCTGTCGACGGTGTGCGGATCATTGTCCTCCTGGCAACGACGAGTGGAGCCGTGGACGAGCCGCTGTACTCGGTAGGTCTCCTCGTGGTCATCTGCCTGGGGTTGGTCGTGGCGCTCAGCCTCTGCCTCACGGCGATCGGCTGGTGGTGGCGGGTGTGGCTGGCGCTGTCGAGGATGATGCAACGGCTGTGCCGGCGACATCCCGGAGCGGTCAGCACGGTCGACTCGCTGGTCGTCTGCGCGTGCTGGCTGCTGGCGTATGCATTCAGGTATCACCCCTGGCGGCACGGTCGGAGCCTCGGGCATTTCGTCAATTACCTCGTCGTGACACCCCTGGTGGTGTGGACGTGGTGGGTAACCTATCGACTCTTCCGGCTTGGAAGAGTGATTCGGGGGCCCGAGGCCCAGTGGCGTCAGGTAGCCAAGGCGACCGCAACGACCACGGTGATCCTCTTCGTGGTCTTGGAGTTTGAATTCTCAGGCTATTCCTTCTCGGCCAAGTCAATCCTGTACTTCTGGCTGATGTCCACCGCCGCTCTCGTAGCCATCCGGAGCCCGACCGTGTGGCGGCTCATTGGGCATGTCCGAGAACTATTGGTTCGCTTCCGTGCCTGGCTCGTCGAGGTCCCGTCGTGGAGGCTTCGGGTGGGGTGGTGGGCCGAACCGCTCGTGGCAGGGGTTGCGGTGGCCGTTCTGGCCGGGAGTTACGTGGCGATCGGCCAGCGAACCGGCTTCATCCCGTGCACCCTCGACTGCGGCGAGACGTACCACGCCTACATTGGCGCTTGGAATCTGTACCGCTTCGGATGGAGGTATGCGGGCGGCCTGGAAGACGTGGCCACGGGGCCTGATACTCTTGCGCACCCGACGCTCTACACGCACAACCCCAACCTCGGCATGTATGTCCGCTACCTCCTCTTCCTCCTCGGGATCTGGGACATCCACGAGCAGGCTGCCTGGACGTTCATTCCTTTCGGGCTCGGTCTCCTCTACATGTACCTTTTCGTGCGGGCCGTTTCCCGAAGCGGTTTTATCGCGGCGCTGTGCCTGATCAATGCGTCGGGTCTGTACGCACTCGTTTCGCTCTGGGCCTTCCACGGCCTGCGGGTCTTCTCGTGGCTCCTGACATTCGGACCCCTCTTCCATCTCTACGCGTCCTCCAGGCGGCAAGGAACGGGACGGCACCTGGGAGCGGCGATCGGCTATCTCGCACTTTCGTTTGGCATCGACTATCCGTTCGCGGTGTTCAACCTGGTCAACGTACTTGGCCTTGCCCTCGCCAAAGTAATTCGAATGCCCCGACGCAGGCTCGTCGCCGTTCTCGTCCTCGGCATAGGG
>QHRX01000128.1 GCA_003221455.1 Candidatus Rokuibacteriota bacterium | reverse complement strand
AGGGGAAGCGCTCCCGATACCGCACGAGGAAATCGAGCGCCTGCGGGATCACCCAGGGGTCGTACATGACGACGCCGACGATCCTCTTGCTCCCCCACACGAGCTGGGCCGGCTCCAGCTCGACCCCGACGCCGCGGCTGATCGTGCCGATCTCCAGGTAGGTGCCGCCCGCGCGCAGCATCTCGAGGCCCTCGGGGACGACGGCGGGGAGCCCGACGAAGTCGCAGACGAGAGCGGCGCCGATGCCACCGGTCAGCTTGCGGACGAGGGCGACCCGCTCCTTGCGCTCGGGGACCTCCCGGAGGTTGATCGTGTGATCGGCGCCGAAGGCCCGGGCCAGCTCGAGACGGGCCGGGAGCTGATCGACGACGATCACGGGGGCGGCGCCCATCGCCTTGGCGACGGCGGCCGCCTGGACCCCGAGGCCCCCCGCGCCCTGCATCACGATGCTCTGGCCGAAGCGCAGGCCGGCCTTGTGGAGACCGAAGATGACCTGGGACAGGGCGCAGTTCACGGAGGCGACGACCTCGTCCGGCAGCGCGTCCGGGACCGCGAAGACGGCGCCCCCCGGGCGCAGGTAGTAATACTCGGCGAACGCGCCGTGGAAGTGCGGGAACTGCGACGGGCCGAGCGGCCGCCCGACCTTGTTCGGGCAGGCAGCGGGCTCGAGCGCGAGGCAGGCGTGGCAGCGGCCGCAGGGGTAGAAGTAGCAGTAGGCGACCCGGTCGCCCTCGGTGAGCGGCCGGCCCAGGGAGTCGGTCTTGACACGGGCTCCGAGCCGGGCGACGCGGCCGGTCATCTCGTGGCCGTAGATCCAGCCGTCCTCGGGCAGGCGCAGCGGGGCGTCACCCCGCCAGAAGTGCAGGTCGGAGCCGCAGATGTTCGCGACGGTGACCCGGATCAGGACGGCGTCGGGCTCTACCTCGGGGAGCGGGAGCTCCCGGATCTCGAAGGGCTTGCCGGGCCCGTGAAAGACCGCGGCCCTACCGGTGGGGGCCATCCGGATCTCCTCCGGCCGACCGGCCTAGCGCTCGCGCCCGAGCTCGAACGCCTCGTGCAGCGCGCGGACGGCGAGCTCGGCGTACTTGTCGTCGACGACGCAGGAGACGGCGATCTCCGAGGTCGAGATCATCTGGATGTTGACGCCCTCCTTGGAGAGCACGGCGAACATTCGCGCCGCCACGCCCGAGTGGCTCCGCATGCCCACGCCGACGATCGAGATCTTGGCGACGCGGTCGTTGAACTGGACGCCCTCGGCGCCGACCCGCCGCGCGACATCCTCGAGCGCGGCGACCGAGCGCGCACGGTCCCCGCGCGGCAGCGTGAACGACATGTCGGTGAAGCCGTCGCGGCTGATGTTCTGCACGATCATGTCCACGACGATATTCTGGTCCGCCACGGCGCCGAAGACCTGGGCGGCGACGCCCGGCCGGTCGGGCACGCGAAGGATCGAGACCTTCGCCTGGTTGCGATCGTGGGTCACGCTAGTGACCACCGCCTCTTCCATCCCGCTGTCCTCCCTGGTCACGAGCGTGCCGGGATCGGCCTTGAAGGTCGAGCGTACGTGCACGGGGACGCCGTACTTCTTGGCGAACTCGACCGAGCGCGACTGGAGCACCTTGGCGCCGAGGCTCGCCATCTCGAGCATCTCATCGTAGGAGATCCGCGGGAGCTTCCGCGCGTCCGGCACCACGTTCGGGTCGGCGGTGTAGACGCCGTCCACGTCGGTATAGATCTCGCAGACGTCGGCCGGGAGGGCCACCGCCAGGGCCACGCCGGTGAGATCCGAGCCGCCGCGGCCGAGCGTGGTGATCTCGTTGTCCGGGCTCACGCCCTGGAATCCGGCGACGATGACGATCTCGCCCGCCTCAAGGGCGGCGCGCACGCGCTCTCCGCCGATTCGCCTGATCCGCGCCTTCGTGTGCGCGGCGTCGGTCACGAGGCCGACCTGCGCGCCGGTAAAGGAGCGCGCCTTGAAGCCGAGGGAGTGGAGCGCCATGGCCAGGAGCGCGATCGTGACCTGCTCGCCGGTCGCGAGCAGCATGTCCGTCTCGCGCGGGTCGGGCGTCGGGGTGATCTGGTGGGCGAGCGCGACGAGGCTGTCCGTCGTCTTGCCCATGGCCGAGACGACGACGACGAGCCGGTGGCCGCCCGCGGTCGTCTCGGCGACGCGACGGGCGACGTTCATGATCTTCTGCGCGTCGGCAACGGACGAGCCCCCGTACTTCTGGACGATCACTGCCATGCGCCGCATCCTACCCTGGCGGCCCCGCGCTGTAAACGTTGGGGGCCGGATCGGCCCGACGCTCGCCGCGTCGTGCGGACGCGCGGGGACGGCTCGGCTCGCGGGGCCCGGTCTCGCCGCCCGGCGGGCGCGCGCCCGCCTCGGGCCGCCTCGGGTTCGTCGGCTCGGCGCACCCACGGCGTCGCCGCGCGTCTCGGCGGGCACCCTTCAGCCTGGACTCCGGTCCGGGCCAAGCCGCTTCCGGAGGGCGGCCACCGCGCGGTGGAGGTGGACCCGCACGGTCGCCTCTGACATCCTCAGCACGGCGGCGATCTCGCGCGTCTCGAGCCCCTCCTGGACCATCAGGACCAGGGCCGCCCGCTGCTTGGGCGAGAGGTGGGCGACCGCGTCCCACAGCGCTCGGGCTGCCTGCTCCCGGCCCAGCACGTCCACCGGGTCCGGCTCGGGGGCGGGGAACCGCTCGATCTCCTCGGCGGGCTCGACCTTCTCGCGCCAGACGCGCCACTTGCGTCGATGGTCGAGGCACAGGTTGATCAGGATCCGGTGGAACCATGTCGAGAACCGCGCCTCGCCCCGGAAGCGTCCGGCCGACAGGTAGAGCCGCACGAAGGCCTCTTGCGAGAGATCGCGCGCCTCGTCGGCGTCGCGGAGGACGAGCCACGCCGTGCGGTAGGCGCGAGCCTGGTAGCGCTCGACGAGCTGGTCAAACGCCCGCTCATCCCCCGCCGCGACGCGCGCGCACAGCGCCTCGTCGGATGCTTCGGAATTGTCCACGCCCCCGCACCCATCCTAGCGCACGGTCGGCGCGCGGCCCCCCGGTTTAATCCGCGCGCGCGGTCACCCGGCCGACGGCGCGCCGACCGGCCGCCGCGTCGCCTCGCCCAGTGACATGTGCTCGCGCAGGAGGAGGATCCAGCCGAAGAGCGTGATCGGGATGAACCCGCAGGCGTGGTAGAGAATCGCGTAGCCGAACGCGAGCGAGTGCGAGACTCCGAAGAGAGTCAGCGCGAGGACGGCGGCAGTGTGGAAGACGCCGATGTAGCCGGGCGCCGAGGGCAGGCTGATGCCGAGCCCGACGAACGCCAGGACCGTCCAGGCCGCGACCAGCGGCAGGTGGAGGCGCGCCGCGAAGAGGGCGGTCCACGCCGCGAGCGCCGCCGTCAGCCAGACGAGGAACGACCAGGCGAAGATCGGGCCCGCGTGGCGCGCCGTCCGCACGCCGACGAGGCCGCGCACGAACATCTCGAAGATGGCGGTGGACCGCGCGGTGAGCCACTGGGATCGTCGGGTGAGCCGGACGATGACCGTGCGGCAGGCCCCGGGGGCCGCCGCCGCGGCGGCGAGGACGACCACGGCCGCCAGGTCGAGCCCGAGGAAGACCCCGGCCGTCCACCGGAGGGGGGGCGGGACCTCGATGACGAGCAGGAGGCTGCCGAGGATCATCACGATGGCGAGGCCGTCGAGCACGCGCTCCACCACGAGCGTCGCGAACGGCATCCAGAAGCCCTCCGACCAGTGGCGGGCCACGACGTACACGCGCACGATCTCGCCCGCCCGCAGCGGCAGCACGTTGTTGGCCATGTAGCCGATCATCGAGGCGCGGAACAGGGCGGGCGGGTTCGAGCCGGGCGGGAACAGATAGTGCCAGCGCCGCGCGCGGGTCCAGACGCCGACGACGGCGAAGAGCGCGCTGGCGAGCGCCCAGCCCCAGTGGGTGCTCGCGAGCTCGGCGCCGAGCGCGCCGAGGTCGACCTTCCAGAGGAGCGCAGCGAGGAGGGCGAGGCTGACGCCGACCCCGGTCGCGACCTTGAGCAGGCGCACTCAGAAGCCGAGCTGCGCGAGGACGGCGCCGAGCTCGGCGGGCACCGTGGTGGGTCGCGAGGCCGACTCGAGCGCCGTGTCGGGGTCCTTGAGGCCGTGGCCGGTGAGCGTGAGCACGAGCGTCGAGCCGCGCTCGATGCGCCCGCTCTTGACCGTCTTGATCAAGCCCGCCACCGAGGCCGCCGACGCGGCCTCCATGAAGATGCCCTCCTCGCGGGCGAGCAGCCGGTAGGCGTGCAGGATCTCCTCGTCGGTGACAATGTCGATCCAGCCCTGGGAGTCCTTCATGGCCTCGACGGCGGGGCCCCAGCTCGCCGGGTTACCGATCTTGATCGCGGTCGCCACCGTGCGGGGCTCGGCGATGACCCGGTTCTCGTAGATCGGCGCCGCGCCCGCGGCCTGGAAGCCGACCATCCGCGGGAGGTCCTTGGCGCGGCCGGCCCCCTGATACTCCCTGTACCCGCGCCAGTAGGCGGTGATGTTGCCCGCGTTGCCGACCGGGATCAGGTGATAGTCGGGCGCTCGTCCCAGCTGGTCGACGACCTCGAACGCGCCCGTCTTCTGCCCCTCCAGCCGGTAGGGATTGATCGAGTTCACGAGCGTGACCGGGTAGCGTTCCGCGATCTGCATCACGATCGCGAGCGCCTGATCGAAGCTGCCCTCCACCATCAGCACGCGCGCGCCGTGGATGGCGGCCTGCGAGAGTTTGCCGAGCGCGACGCCGCCGCGCGGGACCATCACGAAGGCGTTGATGCTCGCGCGGGCCGCGAAGGCGGCGGCGGAGGCCGAGGTGTTGCCGGTGGACGCGCAGATGACGGCGCGGGAGCCGGCCTCGAGCGCCTTCGAGATCGCCATCGTCATCCCGCGGTCCTTGAACGACCCGGTGGGATTGAAGCCCTCGCACTTCAGA
>QHRX01000074.1 GCA_003221455.1 Candidatus Rokuibacteriota bacterium | reverse complement strand
GAAGAGAGGCTGTCGGGGTAGCGGATCCGTCAGGCCGGCCGATTGCCCGGACAGGCACGGCGACCGTCCGGGCCGGCCACCTCCCCTCCGACCCTCGTTCGGATCTTTCCCACCATGCCCTGGCGGCCCCCCTCCGGCGGCGCCGACATCGCGCGCCGAGGGTTGCCGCCGGACTTCGGCCGTGAACGCACGCCGTCTTCGCTCGCGAGCCTCGACAGATCAGGCCGTCGACATCGACGGCGCCAGTCCGGTAACATCCGCCATGCGAGACCGATCAAGAGCGTGTCCGGGCCGTGATGCATGGGGCGAACGCCCTCGCGCATGGAGGTGGACGATGAAAACACTGTTGACCCGCCGCGCGGTTCTCAAGGGAGGCCTTGCGCTCGGCGCCGGGCTCGGGCTCGGCCTCCGCATTCCCATCGGCAATTCGGCCGTGGCCCAGGGGGTCGGGATGCTGGCGCCAAGTCAGTGGCTGGCGATCGACCGCGACGGCATCGTCACGATCGTCAACTCGGTGCCCGAGATGGGACAGGGTTCCTTGACCACGATGCCGATGATCATCGCCGACGAGCTGGACGCCGACCTCGCCAAGGTCCGCGTCGAGCAGGCGCCGGCCAACCCGACGCTCTACGCGAACCCCGTCACCGGCCGCCAGGCCTATGGGGGCAGTCGGGGTGTCCGGGATCATCTCCAGATATGGCGTAAGGCGGGCGCCGCGGCGCGGCAGATGCTCATGGAGGCCGCGGCCCACGAGTGGGGGGTTTCGATCGACGAGGTCGAGACCGAGCCGGGCGCGGTCATTCACCCGCGCACGGGACGCCGACTGCCCTACGGCGAGCTGGTTGACAGCGCCGCGCAGCTCCCGGTCCCAGACCACCCAACGCTGAAGACCCCCGACAAGTTCCGCTATATCGGCAAGAGCGTCCCACGGCGGGACCTGCGGCCCAAGGTGGACGGATCGGCGGTCTACGGCATCGACGTGAAGGTCCCGGGCATGCTGGTGGCGTCGATCGAGCGGTGCCCGGTGCTCGGAGGCAGGGTCCGGGCCTTCGACGCTGAGGCAGCCAGGGCGGTGCCGGGCGTGCGCCACGTCGTCCAGGTCAGCAGCGGCGTCGCGGTCGTGGCCGACTCATTCTGGGCCGCCCTGACCGGTCGGAAGGCTCTCACGATCACGTGGGACGAGGGGCCGCTGGCTGAGGTCAGCAGCGCACAGATCCTGCGAGACTACGCGGCGCTCGGCGCCCAGCCGGGCCGGGTGGTGCGGAAGGACGGCGACGCCGAGGCGGTCCTGACGGTCGCCCATGGCAGGACCCTCGAGGCGATATACCAGGTCCCCTTCCTCGAGCACGCGTGCATGGAGCCGATGAACGCGACCGCGCACGTGAGGGCCGACGCCTGCGAGGTCTGGGCACCGACCCAAAACCCGGGAGATACGCAGGAGACCGCGGCGCGGCTCGCCGGTCTGCCGCGGGAGCGGGTCGCCGTCCACACGACGCTCCTCGGCGGAGGGTTCGGGCGACGAGCCGAGGTGGACTTCATCGTCGACGCCGTCGAGACCTCCAAGGCCGTCGGCGCGCCGGCGAAGGTCGTCTGGACCCGCGAGGACGACCTGACGCACGGCTTCTACCGCCCGACCACGCACAATGTGTTCAGGGCAGCGCTCGCCGAGGATGGGACGCCGGTCGCTTGGTGGAACCGTATCGTCGGGCCCGGCATCCTCATCCACAAGGGTCGTGCGAAGCCTGACGAGATCGACCCGACCGCGGTCGGCGGCGCCCGAGACATCCCCTACGACATCCCGAACGTCCTGGTCGAGTGGACCAACAAGGACTTCGGCGTCCCACTCGGATTCTGGCGGTCAGTCGCCTCTTCGGCGAACGCGTTCATCACCGAGAGCTTCATCGACGAGCTGGCGCACCTGGCCGGCAAGGATCCGTACGAGTACCGGCGGGCGCTCCTCCGCCAGTCACCCCGTCACAAGGGGGTTCTCGAGCTGGCCGCGACACGGGCCAACTGGGGGGCGCCGCTGCCTGGGGGGCACGGGCTCGGGATCGCCGTGGCGTCGTCCTACGGCAGCTACGCCGCCCACGTGGCCGAGGTCTCGGTGGCGTCCGACGGCAAGGTGCGCGTCCACCGGATCGTCTGCGCGGTCGACTGCGGAATCGCCGTCAACCCGGACCAGGTCAAGGCGCAGATGGAAGGGGGGGCGGTGTACGCGCTCACCGCGGCCCTCTACGGGGAGATCTCGATCGAGCACGGCCGGGTGCAGCAGTCGAACTTCCACAATTACCCGATGCTGCGAATCAACGAAGCGCCCCACATCGATGTGCACATCGTCGACTCGGGCGAGGCGCCAGGGGGCATCGGCGAGCCAGGTGTACCGAGCGTCGCACCGGCCGTCTGCAACGCGATCTACTCGGTCACGGGCAGGCGCCTTCGCACGCTACCGATCCGGCCCGATGAGTTGAAACGCGCCTGACCGCCGGGGCGGCTGACCACCCAGCGGGAGACAACGAGAAGGGGTCCCGAAGCCGGACCCGTGACGGTGTTGCCGGAGTCCCTACCGCCCGGGCGGGGTCAGCTGGGGGACCACCTGCATCCAGCCTTCCGGACAGTGCGAGACGTACGGGTAGTATTCCCTTACGCTCGCGCAGTAGTACCAGTACTGGGGGGCCGCCTGCGGGGGCGGTGGTGGAGATCCCTGCGCCAGCACCGTCGAGGGAACGTAGGGATCGGGAAACGGGTAGACCGGGGCCGGGTAGAAGTACCACACCCCGTCGACGATCCACCACCAGCCTAACCGCCCAAAATGCTCGCCATGAACCCAGCGGCCGCCGCGCCACCGGTCCCGATCGCCCTCATGGAAGCGTCCGATATCTCCATGCCGCCAGCGCTGGACCTCGTGTCCGCGCCGGTCTTCCTCCCCGCGCCCTCGTCGCTCTTCCGCCAGCCCGCACGGCGCCAGCGTGAAGTCGAGAAGCACTACGAGAGCCACCGAGACGCCGACCCGGACGATCCACCCTATCTGTTTCGTGTTCAATCGCAACCCTCTGATCCGGTGATCGGCGCTCGTCGCTCACGGGCCCCGGCTTCGTTCGGATTCGTCAGCGCAACGGCGGCGGCGGCGTGCCCGGCGGGGGCACCGCCGCGCCCGGAGGAGGCGCCACGCCCGGCGGCAATGCGGCCGCTGGTGGTGGCGGCGGCGGCGGCGGAGCGAGGTAAGGAGACCGGCGGGCGGCTGGCACGGCGCTCACTGGGATCTGGTTACCCTTGGCGTACATGCATTGCTGGTAGGCGTTGTCGTATCGCCGCTGCACTTCGTGGGCCGATGTGTCGCCCGCCCCGGCGCCGACCGCGGTGCCAGTGAGGAGTCCCCCGCCGGCGCCGACCGCGGCGCCGACACCGGGGTGACCCGCGGCGGCGCCGATAGCCGCACCCAACCCGGCGCCGACGAGCGTGCCAACGGCCGCGCCAGTCAGCGTGCTCTGGCCGGAGACGGCCTGCGCGGTCGTCCCAGCCTGCTGGGAGGCCCACTGACGGCAGACCGCGTCGTCAGTTTGGAACTGCTCAAAGGACTTGCCGGCGCCCGGCAGCACCATCACCCTCGGGCCCGGGGGCACAGTCGTGCAGGCGGCGAGGAGCACCACACAGGCCAAGATCGTCGTGTTTCGCATTCGTCACCTCGATGGCGCCTGCGGGACGACCTGCATCCAGCCCCGCGGGCACTGCGGGACATAAGGGTAGTAGCCCTTGGGGTCCTCGCAGTAGTACCAGTAATTCTGCGCCGGCGGCGGAGCCGGCTGAGACTGCACATAGACCTGCGGCTCGGGCCGCTCGATAACGACAGGTGGCGCCTGGTAGGCGTACGGATACGGGTAAGGATAGGGGTACGCGTACCACGGGTGCCACGGGTACCACAGCGGGCCGACACCGACGAAGACTCCATGGCGCCACGCGAGCGCCGGTTGGACCCCTGCGACGAGTAGGACCAAAGCGACTAGCAATACGACCCGGAGCCTCATTGACCTGACTCTCCCCTCTCCGGTCCTCCCGGATTCCCGGCACTAGCTGCCACCTACATAAACGTACGAGGCCCGTGCGGCGTTTACAACTCGTCGCTGGGTGTCATAAAGGCACGCGCCACCCGCCGGGCGCGCCAGTCCTGCAGGCGATCGCGCTCGGGCCCGGGACCACGCCGGAGTTGGAGGACGAACAGCTCCCGGCGCCTCCGCGGAGTTCCGGCTGCCCCGAACCAATCCCTTCTGAGGAGACGGAAACCGTAAGGAGGCGAACCAGACGGCCACCGCGCCCGGCATCGCGACGCCGCGCGTCGATCGTTGGAGCGGTGGTGCGACGGGTAGGGCAATGGGACCTTGTCGCACTTGGCTACGGTCACCGTCGTCGGGCTGGTGCTCTTCCCAAATCGCCGTTGCTCCGGGAGGCACACGCGACTCGTCCGAATCGGAAGGGCCGCGGCGTGGGGACTGACTTCATGATCCCTGGCAGGGAGTCGCCCGTGCTGGTTCTCGTCGGGTTCTCGGCTCCGCGGATCCTCGCCAACGCCCTAGGCGGCGCCAGGTTCCGTGGGGAGTGCGGCGGCGATCAGCCGACGAACCGGCACGGGCGAGCTAACTCGCCCCGACCATCGTTCCTATGGCCCTCGTCACCCAGGGCATAGTGAGGGTCCACTCACCACGATGCCGACGTCGTTGAATGGTCATCTCGGTCGCCGCAGACAAGAGCCGCCGTGCCGGGATTCTCAACGCCTCGTCGCGCCCGAGCCGCCCCCCTCTACCGGTTAGAGCACCCAGATGCGGTCCGTAGTTCGAGGATGACCGCTCCGACCGCGCCGTGGAATGAGAGTGGCGGGACTCGGCGACGACTCGCGTCGGTCCTCAGCGGCCAAACCGCGCGGTCTTCGAATTCGCGGCGGCCGAGCGCGCCACCTGCGCCGGGCCGCGCGCCTCACCGAGTGGTTCAAGAGAGCTTCGAGGGAAGAGTTTCGGCGCACCCCGCGGCCTGCGGTAAGCTGGAGAGCGGGATGAACGCGCCGCTCGGCAGGGTCCTTATCGTCGACGACGAGCGCGAGATTCTCGGCATGTTGACGGACCACCTCGAGGACGAGGGGTACGCCGTGTCCCAGGCCCTCGACGGAGAACAGGCGCTCGAGAGTGTTCGGAGCGAGCGCCCGGATCTCGTCCTCCTCGACATCACGATGCCGGGACTCAACGGGCTCGAGGTCCTGCGGCGGCTCCGTCGGGATCATCCGAGGATCCCGGTAGTCATGATCACGGGCATCGAGGATGAGGCGCTCGCCCGCTCGACGCTCACGATGGGCGCCTTCGATTACCTCCAAAAGCCCTTCGACCCGTATCGCCTCAGCCGCCTCGTCCTGGCCGCCATGGGCGCGGCGTTCGACCCACGCAGGGAGGACCCGGGGGTCCCGCGCGGAACGGCGCGTCCGGACCGACTGGCAGAGTGATCGGCTCGGCTCGCCGAGTCGATCGCAGCTGACTCGCGACCACCGCCGGCCACTCTCGACGCATTCGGATCACGCCCACCGTGCAGAGGCGGTCCACGGCTTCCGCCGCGGTCGGCGTCTCCCGTCAGGCGTGAAGTTTTGAGAGGCTCCGGACGGGATCTGTGACAGCCTACCGATGTGATCCCGGCGGGCGCTCCATGCTCGAGGCAAGGGCTCCACGCGGGAGTCTAGGGGTACCGAAGGAGATCTCCTCTTGACCAAGGCGCGTGTCCTCATCGTCGACGACGAGAGCGACTTCCGTGCAACGGTCGCCGAATATCTCAACGCCGACGGCTTCGAGGTGGTCGAGGCTGAGGATGGCGTCGAGGCCCTCGAGAAGGCAAAGGGAACGGCCCCGACAGCCGTCGTTCTCGACGTCATGATGCCGCGGTTGGGTGGGCTTCAAACCCTCGTCGCTCTCCGACAGGTCATTCCCGACCTGATGGTCGTCTTGGTGACCGGGGTTCTCGATCCTGAGTTGCTGCGACGCGCGACCGCGGCCGGTGCCTATGCTGTCCTCCTAAAGCCCGTGGCGCTCGCCGCCATCAGCGCGATTCTGCGGGATGCCTTTCCAGCCGCGCCAGCACCGCCGTCAACGCCCGCCTGACACTCGTCGGGCGGAGTCCCGGGCGCCCGCCCCCGGCACGTCGAGATCATGCTTCCAAGGACGCCCACGGCGAGCGTCGGGCGTGCGCTCCCTCGGCCGTGGAACCGTCCCGTTGTAGACAGGTGGCAGACTGGGCTAGACTCGCGGCCGTTCAGGTCCTAAAGGTTGCGCTTGGGGTGCGCGAGGTGGCCGAGCCGCCGCGCGCGTCGGTCGGGGCGGGGCGGAGCGCGGGCCGTGCGTCAACGCATGGCCCCCGACCCGCTCATGCCCCTCGCCGCGATGGTGAGCGGGGGGGCGACCGGTGACGACGATCACTGCACGCCTGCTCCGGGGAAACCCCGCCGCGCGTGAACGAGAGCCGCAGAGAGGACACCCGGGCGCCCCCGAGGAGAACGACGCGTGAAACCTCCGGCCTTCCGGTACGTCGACCCCCGCAGCGTGGCGGACGCCGTGGGGCACTTGCAGGAGCACGGCGGCGGCGCCAAGATCCTGGCCGGCGGGCAGAGCCTCCTGCCGTTGATGAACCTGCGGCTGGTCCGCCCGCAGGTCGTCGTCGACATCAACCGAATCTCGGCCCTCGCCTACATCCGTGAGACCGACGGGGTCCTCGCCCTCGGGGGGTTGAGCCGGCTCCACGCCGTCGTGGGCTCGGACGCGGTCACGCGACGCGCGCCCCTCCTCGCCGAGGCGGCCGCTCACGTGGGACACCTCGCGATCCGCCACCGGGGCACGATCGGCGGAAACCTTGCCCACGCGGACCCGGCCTCCGAGATCCCGGCGGCGCTCCTCGCGCTTGAGGGCGAGGTGGTGGCCACCGGACCGCGGGGCGCGCGGACCATCGCGGTCGCCGACCTCTTCCGGGGTCCCCTCTCCACCGCACTCGACCCCACCGAGCTCCTGACCGAGGTCCGCGTGCCGATCACCCCGCCTGGCTGTGGCAGCGTCTTCCTCGAAGTGAGCCGGCGCGCGGGCGACTTCGCGCTCGCCGGCATCGGTGTCCTCCTCCAGCGGGACGGGGAGCAGTGCGCACGGGTCAGAATCGGGGTCTGCGGGGTCGGCGGTACCCCCCTCCGCATGCGGGAGGCGGAGCGAATCCTGGAGCGCTCCGGCGTCACGGAGGACACATTGCGGGCGGCGGCCCGCGCGGTCGAGCACGCGGTCGCCCCGAGCGACGACACCCAGGCGTCGGCCGACTACCGGCGTCACGTCGCCGGCGTTCTGACAGTTCGAGCGCTGCGGCAGGCCTGGCAGCGGGCCGGCCGGGAGGGGCGGTGAGATGGCCAGGCGGGCGCGGGGGACGAACGTCCGAGAGATCGAGATGAAGGTGAACGGGATCGCCTACCACGAGACGGTCGAGCCGCGGCGGCTCCTCGTCGACTTCCTCCGCGACCAGCTCGGGCTCACGGGGACCCATATCGGCTGCGAGCACGGGGTGTGCGGCGCCTGCACCGTGCTCGTGGACGGCCAGAGCGTTCGCGCCTGCTTGATGCTCGCCGTCCAGGCGGACGGCGCCGAGGTGACGACCGTCGAGGGTTTGGCCCGAGACGGCAAGCTCCACCCGCTCCAGGAGGCATTCTGGGAGCACCACGCGCTCCAGTGCGGGTTCTGCACGCCCGGCATGCTCCTCACCGCCTACGAGCTGCTCCAGACCAACCGTAAGCCGGAGCCGGACGCGATCCGGGACGCGATCGCCGGAAACCTCTGCCGCTGCACGGGCTACCAGAACATCGTGACCGCCATCCAGGCGGCCGCCCAGGCTGGGGGGAGAGCGTGATGGCGGACACGCCGAGGCGCAAGTGGGTCGGGAAGAGCATCCGGCGGCTCGAGGACCCGAAGCTCCTGGCCGGCGAGGCCCGCTATATCGACGACGTCCACGAGTCAGGAATGCTCCACGCCGCCGTCCTCCGGAGCCCGTACGCCCACGCGCGGATCAAGCGCATCGACACGAGCCGGGCGAAGGCGCTCCCCGGAGTCGTGGCCGTGGTGACGGGCAAGGAGGCGGCGGTGCTGGCGGGGCCCGTCCCCGCCTTCTGCGCCGAGCCGGTCGTCCAGCACGCCATCGCCATCGAGAAGGTCCGCTTCGCCGGAGAGGCGGTCGCGGCGGTGGCGGCGGTGGACCGCTACGTCGCCGAGGACGCGATCGACCTCATCGAGGTCGAGTGGGAACCGCTCGCGGTGGTGAGCGACGTGGAGAGCGCCCTCCGGCCCGGCGGGCCGCTCGTCCACGAGAACCTCGGCACGAACCTCGTATTCGGCCGGACCCTCACCTTTGGCGACGTCAAGGGCGACTTCGCCCGGGCGGACCGGGTCGTCCGGCGCCGACTCCGCTGGCCGCGCGTGGCGGCCGTGCCCCTCGAGACGGCCGGCGCCGTCGCCAAGTACGAGCGGACGAGCCGGCGGATGACGGTGTGGGCCAACACCAACATGTACCACTACTCGGCGATGCCGTTCGCCGGCACGCTCAAGGTCGACCCGAACAAGTTCTCGATCGTCCCGGTCGCGGTCGGGGGAAGCTTCGGCTCCAAGCACCTCCTGAGCAAGGTGATCACGATCGCGGGGATCCTGTCCAAGGCGAGCGGGAGGCCGGTGAAGTTCATGGAGGACCGGATCGACAACTTGGCGGCCTCTGACAGCCACGCCTCCGACCGGAGCTACGGCGCCGAGCTGGCGGTCACGGCGGACGGCCGCTTCTTGAGCCTCCGGATCGACGTGGTCGACGACTACGGCGCCTACTTTCAGTTCGGCCAGACCTCGCACGGGAACTACCTCTCCCAGGTGACGGGGCCCTACACGATCGGAAGCGTGGAGATCACGCTCAAGGCCGTGCTGACCAACAAGTGTCAACAGATGGTCTACCGGGGAGCCGGCTCCGAGGTGAACAACTGGGTCCTCGAGGCGCTCGTTGACACCGCGGCGCGGCAGCTCGGGATGTCGCCCGTCGACGTGCGACGGAAGAATCTGATCCGGCCGGAGCAGTTCCCCTACAAGATCCCGACCGGCAACTACTACGACAGCGGCAACTACGCCGGCGTCCTCGACCTCGCCCTCCGGATGGTCGACCTCGACCGCTGGCGGCAGGAGCAGGCGCGCCTCCGCGCCGCGGGGCGCTACATCGGGATCGGCCTCGCGACCTGCCAGCAACGCAGCGTCTACAGCGCGACCGAGTTCTGGTTCTGGTACGAGAAGCCGGGTTTCCCGGTGACGGCCACCCCCGAGGGCGTCACCGTTCGCATCGGACAGAGCGGGCAGTTCACCGTGTCGCTCAACTCCCCGTTCTGGGGGAACAGTCCGGAGACCGTCGTGGCCCAGGTCCTGGCCGAGGAGTTCGGCATCGACCCGTCCACGGTCAGCGTGCTCTACGAGGACTCGCTCCGCGCCCTGCCTGCCGCCGGCCCGGGGGGCAGCCGCCTGACGGTGATGCTCGCCGGCGCCGTGACCGGGGCCTCGCGGAAACTCAAGGACAAGATCTTCCGGATCGCGGCGCACCTGCTCGAGGCGAGCCCGCAGGATCTCGTGCTGGCCGACGGCAAGGTGTCGGTCGCGGGAGTCCCCCAACGCGGGCTCACGCTCGCCGACATCGCGGCCAACGCCCACTTCTTCAAGATGAGCCTCCCGGCCGAGCTGGAGACCGGGCTCGACGCGAGCCACACCTACGACCACCCGTTCACGACGCCGCCATCCGCCGACCGCTCGGACCTCGGGGCCTTCTACCCGATTGTCGCCCACGCCGCTCACGTCCCCGTGGTCGAGATCGACATCGACACGGGCCTGGTGAAGTTCCTCGACTACGTGGCCGTGCACGACTGCGGCACGATGATGAACCCGGCCGCCCTCGACGGGCAGATCGCCGGCGGGATCGCCCAAGGCATCGGAACCGCACTCTACGAGGAATTCGTGTACGACAGCGAGGGACAGCTCCGGACTGCGAGCCTTCTCGATTACCTCCTCCCCACCGCGGCCGAGGTGCCGTCGATCCGGATCGGCCACCAGGAGACGCCGTCGCCCTACACACCCTACGGGCTCAAGGGCAGCGGCGAAGGCGGGCGCATGGTCGCGCCGGCCGCCGTCGCGAACGCCGTCCAGGACGCCCTGGCGCCGCTCGGGGTCGAGGTCTCAGAGCTTCCCATCACGCCCGACCGGATCGTCCGATGGGTGCGGGAGGCACAGGCGCGGCGATGACGCCCCGGCTCGTCCCGGCTCGGTCGCGCGAGCGCGGGGCGCGGGGGAGCGCGACCAGCCGTCCCAGGGTCCGGAGCGGACCTCGGAGGAACGCGGTCGCCGTTCGATCGAATGCGCCCTCCGCGATCCAGACGACTGAAGCGTCACTCCCCGCTCCGGCCGGCGCCTGCCGTGCCGGTCGTCCGTCGCGGGCGAGCTCCTCGGTCACGCGGCGGAGCGACGCCGCGGGGTCCCGGTCTCCCGAAGGCGATCCGCGTCGACCCTCCGTCGACGGGAGTCGACCGAGCGACCCGGTTGACAACCGAGCCGATTCCGCGTGAAATCGCCGGCACGATGACGGGCTTCTCTCGCGGGCTCGGCCGGGGAACGCGCGGCAGGGCGATCGTGGTGCGGTACCGCGCCGCCCCGGGGCGCGCCTGATGTCGGACCTGCTCGTCTCGGGAGCCGTCAAGCGCTTCGGCGACGTCGAGGCGCTCCGCGGCGTGGACCTCGAGGTCGGCGCCGGCGAGTTCTTCTGCGTCCTCGGGCCGAGCGGGGCCGGCAAGACGACGCTGCTCCGCGCGGTGGCAGGGCTCGAGCGGCTCGACGCGGGCACCATCCGGTCCGGGGGCCGAGACCTGACCCACGCTCCGGTCCAGGGCCGGGGGATCGGGATGATTTTCCAGACCTTCGCCCTCTACCCCCACCTGACCGTCCACGACAACCTCGCCTATCCCCTGCGGGAGGCGCGACTCGACCCGGCGCAGATCGAGCGGCGGGTCGGCGAGGTCGCCGAGCTCCTGCGGATCGGGCACACCCTCCGGCGCCGGCCGGCGACGCTGAGCGGCGGCGAGCAGCAGCGGGTCGCGATCGGGCGCGCGATCATCCGGAGGTCGAAGCTGCTCCTCCTCGACGAGCCCCTGACGAATCTCGACGCCAAGCTCCGCCATGACACGCGGGTGGAGTTCAAGCGGCTCCACCGGGAGCTCCGCATGACGATGCTCTACGCGACACCCGATCAGCTCGAAGCCCTGACGATGGCCGAGCGGATCGGCGTGCTCCGCGAGGGGCGGATCGTGCAGGTGGGGACGCCGCGTGACCTCTATCAGGCGCCCGGCGACAGCTTCGTCGCCGCGCTCGTGGGCGCCCCGCGGATGAACCTGCTTCCCGCGGTCCTGGCGAACGGCGGGCGCGCCGTCGCGCTGCCGTTCCTCGAGGTCGACGGCGGCCCGTGGGCGACCGCGCTCGGGCGTTTCCCGGCCGGAACCGAGCTCTGGTTCGGCATCCGGCCTCACGACCTTGCGCCGACCGTCGACGCCCAGGCCGGCCCGCGCTTCCGGGCGACGGTGCACCTGACCGAGCCCCTGGGCGACGTGACGGTGCTGGACCTGACCGTGGGGGGCACGGTTTTCAAGATGGTTCTACCCGAAGAACGGGCGGTGCGGTACCGTGTCGGCGACGAGGTCCCTGTCGGTTTCGCCGTCGCGAACACCCACGTGTTCAGTCGGCAGACGGGCACGGCGATCCGCTAGATGAGCGCGCCGCCGGCACGGCACGAGCGACGGACAGCAGGGGCTCAGGCCCTCAGCTAAGGAGGCAACGGACATGCGGATTCAGTGGCGAATCGCGCGGGCTCTAATCGTGGTGGCGGTCCTGGCTCTGGTCGACGCTGGCACCCCGCCGGCGCCGGCCGGGGCGGAGGACATCGTTCTCCACATGGCGGTGCCGGACTGGCCGCCGACTCGGATCATGAAGGACCTGGCGGACAAGCAGTACAAGGCGCCGAGCGGCAACAAGGTCACCCTCGAACCCGACTTCATCCCGTGGCCGAACTACTACGAGCGCTTGGCCGCCTCGCTCACGTCTGGCGAGAAGAAGTACCAGATGGCGGTCTCCGACAGCCAGTGGCTCGGGGCCTTCATCGAAGGCGGCTACTACCTCAAGCTCAACAAGTACATCGACGCCGATCCGCAGCTCCAGGCGATCCTCAGGGACATCCACCCGGCGGTCGTCGATGCCTACATGACCTACCCCTACAAGTCGAAGAACTACTATGGGTTCCCGCAGATGCCGGACCTGCTGGTCGTCTACTACCGAAAGGACGTCTTCTGCAACCCCGCGGAGCAGCGAGCGTTCCGGGCCCGGTACCGCTACAAGCTGCCCTGCACACCCCAGGAGATGAACAACGCCGACTGGTCGATGGTGCGCGACATCGGCGAGTTCTTCCGGCGGACGGCGGGCGAGAAGCTGGCCGGTCAGCCGCTCACCGACGACTTCTACGGGATCGCCTACCAAGCCGGGAAGGGTTACGACTTCGCGTCCATGCAGATCAACGGCTTCATCTGGCAGTACGGCGCCGACATCTGGGACGAGACGGGAGTGCCCCACGCCCACGCGGTCGGAGTCGTCAACTCCGACGCCGCGGTCAAGGCGTTCGACCACTACCTCGCGCTGACCCAGTACATGCCCCCGGTGGTGAAGACGGGGACCATGGACATCTTCAAGGTCGACGAGCTGTTCCGGGAGGGCAAGGTCGCCTGGATCATCCAGTGGATCGGCTTCGGCGAGTCGACGATCACGCCGAAGACGTCCAAGGTCGCCGATAAATCCGCCTTCGCCATGATGCCGGGGCTGAGAGGCCCCGACGGAAAGATCACTCGGTGGTCGAACATCGGCGGACAGCCCTTCATCCTCACCACCTGGAACAACGAGAAGGTCACGAGGGAGGCGCTCGACTTCTGCAAGTGGTGGCTCTCGAAGGATACGCAGATCAAGTTCGCCAAGGCCGGCGGCCAGAGCGCCCTCAAGAGCGTCTACGACGCCCCCGAATACAACACCTTCCGGCCGTGGAACCACGCCTTCGGGCCGAGCCTCGATTGGCAGAAGGACGTCTGGCACGTGCCGGAGTTCTTTGAGCTCCTCGTCGAGCAGCAGGAGGAGTTCAACAAGGCCATCACGGGTCAGGAAACGGCCAAGCAGGCGCTGGACACGATCGCCTCCTTCCAGGAGAAGCTCCTGAAGGAATCCGGCAAGATCCAGTAGGGAAGGCTCCGGGGGGACCGGAGGCCCGGGGAGAGCCCGCGCCTCCCTCCCCCGGGCCTCTCGTCGACCACCGGATGACGCAGACACCTGTCACTACCGCCACCGTGGCGGCCGCACGCCCGGCCACCTGGTGGACTCCGCGGTGGTCCAACTGGCGGCTCGCGCTCGTCGTCGCCGCCGTCGTGCTGCCGGCGTCCGCGCTCACCCTCCCCGTCAACGCCGCCTTCTGGCTGAGCCTCGCCGCCGCCACCCTGGTCGCGGTGACGGCGGTGGTCGACGCCTGGGGCCGGCGTCGCGGCCCGCTCCTGGTGGCGCCGGCGCTCGCGCTCCTGTTTGTCACGAACCTCTTCCCGCTCATGTGGTCCCTCGGCCTCTCCTTCTTCCGCTACCGCGCGAACCGCGGCGCGGCGCCCGTCTTCGCCGGCTTCGCCAATTACCAGACGGTCTTCGCGAGTCCCATAGTGTGGGACCGGCTCCAGACGACGGCGCTCGTCGTCATCCTGACCGTCGGGACCCAGATGATCGTCGGCTTCCTCCTGGCGCTGCTCTTCGAGAAGGAGTTCCCGGGGCGGCGCGTCCTCCTGATGTTGGTGCTGACCCCCATGATGCTCAGCTACGTCGCGATCGGAGCGTTCTTCCGCTACTATTACGAGCCGACGTTCGGCCTCCTCTCGCAAGCGGTGAGAGTGTTCACCGGCCGCCCCTTTATCCTCCTCGACACGCCCGCGCGGGCGCTGGCCGGCATCATCGTCGCCGACGCCTGGATGTGGTCGCCCTTCGTCATGCTCCTCGTCCTGTCCGGTCTGGTCAGCGTCCCCGCCTACCTCTATGAGGCCGCCGAGGTCGACCGGGCCTCCTGGTGGCGTCGCTTCTGGACGATCACCTTCCCCTACATCCGAAGCCTGCTGCTGCTGGCCCTCCTCTTCCGCACCATCGAGGCGTTCAAGATCTTCGACGTGGTCTTCCTCCTGACCGAGGGCGGACCGGGCACGTCGACCGAGACGATCGGCGTCTACGTCTACCGCCTCGCGTTCCAGTACTTCCGCACCGGCGAATCCACGGCCCTGGCCTACATCCTTCTCTTCATCGTGGTCGTCCTGACCAATCTCTACCTGTATTTCGTCAAGCAGCGGAGCGCGGAGGCCTGAGGTGGCGAAGGGATATCGGGCGCGCGGGGTCCGCCAGGGTGGCTGGGGCCGGACCGGCCTCGCCGCCGTCGTCTCGGTCGCGTACTTCTTCCCGGTGCTCTGGATCATCCTCACCGCCTTCAAGACCCACAACGACGCGCTCGCGACCCCGCCCAAGTTCCTCTTCCACCCGACGATCGAGAACTTCATCGCCGTCTTCAGGCGTTCCTACATCAAGGGGTTCGAGGCGGTGGACACCGGCTTCGCCCTCTTCTTCTTCAACTCGATCTTCGTCTCGGCGTCGAGCGTCGTCATCGCGCTCGCCATTGGGACCCTGGCCGCCTACGGCTTCTCGCGCTTCCCGCTCAGGGGGAACGACACGTACCTCTTCATCATCCTGACGACGCGCATGCTGCCCCCGATCGTCGTCATCATCCCGATTTTCCTCATGTTCCGGGTGGCGGGCCTCTCCGGCGGGTACGCCGGCGTCATGCTGCTCTACACCGCCTTCAATCTCCCCTTCGCGATCTGGATGATGAAGAGCTTCTTCGATGAGCTGTCCGGGGACGTGGAGGACGCGGCCCGGGTCGACGGAAGCTCGGAGACGCGCGTCTTCTCCAGGGTCGCTCTCCCGCAAGTCCGCGCGGGGCTGGCCGCCACCGCCGTCTTCGGCCTGATCCTCACGTGGAACGAGTTTTTGTTCGCGCTCCTCCTCACCGGGGTCGGCACGCGGACGGTGCCGGTCGCGATGGCCCAGACCATCGGCGGCGACATCGGCGTCCGGTGGGGCCTCCTCGCGGCGATCGAGACCCTGTTCCTCGTCCCCGTCATCGTCGTCTCCTTCCTCCTCCAGCATCAGCTGCTCCGGGGCGTCACCTTCGGGACGATCAAGCGATGACGGCCGGGCACCGGCAGCGGGCCGCCGGTCGCGACCGCCTCGCGGCGCCCCGCGAGAAAGAGACGCGCCCGATGAGGCGACGAGACCTGCGGCGCACCCTCGCCCCCGTCCCCGGACCGTGTCGACGATCACGCTGCGGCGCCTGACCAAGGTCTTCGGGGACCTCGTCGCCGTCAACGCCGTCGACCTGGACGTGGGCGCGGGTGAGGTCGTCTGCCTCCTGGGGCCGTCCGGCTGCGGCAAGACGACGACGCTCCGCCTGATCGCGGGGCTGGAGTCGGCCACGGCTGGCGACGTGCTTCTGGGCGGCCGGCCGGTCAACCACCTGCCGCCCCGGGCTCGAAACGTCTCGATGGTCTTCCAGTTCTACGCCCTCTACCCGACGCTGACCGTCCGCGAGAACCTCGCATACCCGCTTCACGCCGGCCGGCTGTCGGCCGCCGAAATCCGCGAGCGGGTGGCCCGGGTGGCCGCCAACCTCGACCTCGGAAGCATCCTCGATCGGCGCCCGCGCGAGCTCGCGGAGGGCGAGAAGCAGAGGGTCGCCGTCGGGCGGGCGATCATCCGCGACCCGAGCTGCTTTCTGTTCGACGAGCCCCTGAGCCGCCTCGACGTCCAGCTCCGGGAGACGATGCGCGCCCAGCTCAAGGAGCTGTTGACCACTCTCCAGCGGGCCACGGTCATCGTCACCCACGACCAGCTCGAGGCCCTGACCATCGCCGACCGCATCGCCGTCATGCGCGACGGCGTGATCGAGCAGATCGCAACCCCGCACGAGGTCTTCGCGCGCCCCGAGAACCTCTTCGTCGCGAGCTTCATCGGCACGCCCCAGATGAACTTCCTGCCGGCGACGGTGATCGGTTCCGCCGACGGCGGCCTGCGATTCCGCGTCGGGGCGCAAGACGCCACTCTCGCTGTCGACCCGGCTGTCTCGCGCCTCGCCGCCGGCAGCCCCGTCACGCTCGGCATCCGGCCCCGCGGCCTCGACCTCGTGGCGGAGCCCGCCGCGGGCACGCTGGCGGCCCGCGTGGACCTGATCGAGCCGATGGGCGCCGAGACACTGGTCCACCTCGTCGAGGGTGGACACGAGCTTCGAGTCGTCGTCGACCATCGAGTCTCCGTGGAGGTCGGGAGTCGACTCCACGTCCGCCCCCGGCCGGCCCAGACCCACGTCTTCGACGCCGCCGAGCGCCGCGTCCGATGAGTGCCGCCGAGCCCCTCCGGCCGGGGGTCGCCACCCCGCGGGTCCTGTCGGCCCGACAGGCCCGCCTGCTCGAGCGCTCGATCATCGGCCTCTGTCTCGTGGCGCTGGCGCTCATCTTCCAACCGTTCTCGCTCACCCTGTTTGGCGTCGGCACCGGGCTCGTGATCGTGGGCGGCTTGGCCTTCAACCTCATGCCCGTGTGCCGGCCGGGCGTCCCGGTGCGGAGCCTCGTCCGAGTCGGGCTGGTCGTCCTGGGCCTCTTGGTCGTGCTCGCCGGGCTCGCCATCGCCTCGGCCTACCTCTACGCCGCGTACGTCCGGCCGCGCTGACCGGGCGGAAGACCGTGCGCAGGGCCCGCGGCCCGGCGCCCGTCCGGCACACCGTCGACCTGGCAGGCTCCCCCGCTCGACGGACAGCGGTGTTCAGGGTCTCGGCGGACGGGGCGGGTTCGGAACGCCGCGTGCGCGGCGGGCAAGATCCGAGGAACATTCAGGCAGTCGGCCCGGGGCGCACGCCCCAGGGCGTCGCTCAGGACGACCGGCGATGCGCTGCTTCTTGATCGGGGGCCGACCCCCGAACCGCGACTTGGCGGCGGGCGCGCCCGTCCGCGAACCACGACTCTCTACCGCACGGCCGGCGCGTCCCCCGTGAGGTCCTTGAGCTGGGGCAGGACCTTCTTGGCCAGGAGCTCCATCGAGCGCCGCCAGCGGGGCCCGTTCGCGCCCTCCCAGTCATAGCAGAGCATCAGCACGCCGCCGAATCCGCCCACCGCGTCGTAGAGCGCGCGCAGCCGGCGGGCGACGGTGTCGGGGCTTCCGACGAACCAGCGATTCTCGAGCAGGTAGTCGAGCGTGACCTCCTCGTCCTTCATCTCCTCGCGGTCCTTCCAGAGGCCCGCCATCCCGAACGAGGTGACCAGCGGGAAGAAGTACTCCTTGTAGGCGTGG
>QHRX01000127.1 GCA_003221455.1 Candidatus Rokuibacteriota bacterium | reverse complement strand
CGATCGGCGTCGGGATCGGGCTCTTCATCGCCTTCATCGGGTTCTTCACGTCGGGCTTCGTGGTGAAGCCGGCCTCGAGCCCCCTCCCCGTCGGCTTGGGCGAGTTCCGGGGCCTGCCGATCCTGGTCTTCCTCTGCGGCTTCGTCCTGACCGCGTGGTTCATGGCCCGCCGGGTGCCGGGCGCGCTGCTGCTCGGCATCGTCCTCACCACGGTCCTGGCGATCGCCGCCAACGGCCTCTTCGCCGGCTGGCAGGGCTTCGCGACGCCGGGCGCGGCCCGCCTCCCGACCGCCATCGTCCGGGCGCCGGACTTCTCCACCTTCGGGCGGCTCGACTTTGGGTTCGTCGGCAGGCTGGGCGTGGTGACCGCGGCCCTCGCGACCTTCTCGATCATGCTGAGCGACTTCTTCGACACGATCGGGACGGTCGTCGGGGTCGGCGGCAAGGGCGGCTTTCTCGACGCGCGGGGCCGCCTGCCCCGCGCCAACCGCGTGCTGCTCGTGGACTCGCTCGGCGCGATGTTCGGCGGCCTCGCGAACTCGAGTAGCAACACGACCTACATCGAGAGCGCCGCCGGCGTCGCCGAGGGCGCCCGCACCGGGCTCGCCGCGGTCGTCGTGGGCGTGCTCTTCCTGCTCGCGATGTGGTTCGCGCCCCTCGCGAGCGTGATCCCCGCGCAGGCCACCGCCCCCGCCCTGATCATCGTCGGCTTCTACATGATCACGCTCGTCAGGGAGATCCCGTGGGACGACTACGAGGAGGCCATCCCGGCCTTCGTCACGATGCTCGGCATGCCCTTCACCTGGTCGATCACCAACGGCATCGGCGCCGGCTTCGTGACCTACTCCGCGATCAAGCTCCTGAACGGTCGCGGCCGCGAGCTCCACTGGATGGTCCACGCGACGGCGGCGGCGTTCCTCGTCTACTTCGCCCTGCCGGTCATCCAGCGGGCGCTGCACTGAGGATCGGCGGGCGCCCTACGCCGGCCGGCCGCCGGAGCCGGCGCCCCGGGGCACGCGGGGTAACGCAGAGCGTCGTAACCCCCGGGGGGCGCGGACGATTCGTGCTAGACTCTCGCCACTTCACGACCGCGCAGCATGACGATGATCACGGCCGGCGCTGGCGAGCTTCGGTTCACGGATCCCGACCGGACCCGCGCCCGGCCACGCCGTCAACGGGGTCATCCGGCCGCCGCCGAGGCCGCCGCCCCCTGATGGCCGAGCCGCTGCTCAAGGTCGACGGCGTCCACGTCGGGTTCGGCGGCATCAAGGCCCTCCGCGGCGTCAGCTTCGAGGTGACGCCCGGCTCGATCTTCTCCATCATCGGCCCGAACGGCGCCGGCAAGACCACCATGATCAACGTGATCAGCGGCGTCTACCATCCGGATCCCGGCCGGATCTGGTTCGCGGGCGGAGACCGCACCCGCCTCGGCCCGCAGCGCGTGGCGGAGCTCGGCATCGCCCGCACCTTCCAGAACGTGGCCCTCTTCAAGGGCCTGACCGTGCTCGACAACGTGCTCATCGGCCGCCACATCTTCATGCGCTCGGGCCTCTTCCGTTCGGGCCTCTACTGGCGCCTCGCCCAGCGCGAGGAGATCGCGCACCGGGCGGCGGTCGAGCGCGTGATCGACTTCCTCGAGATCACCGCGATCCGCAAGGCGCCGGCGGGGACCCTGCCGTACGGGCTCCAGAAGCGCGTCGAGCTGGCGCGCGCGCTCGCGATGGAGCCGAAGCTCCTCCTCCTCGACGAGCCGATGGCGGGGATGAACCTCGAGGAGAAGGAGGACATGACCCGCTTCATCCTCGACGTCGCCGACGAGTGGGGGACGACGATCATCCTGATCGAGCACGACATGGGGGTCGTCATGGACATCTCGGGTCGCGTGGTGGTGCTGGATCACGGCGAGAAGATCGCCGAGGGGACGCCCGACGAGGTGCGCGCCGACCGTGCGGTCGTCCACGCGTACCTGGGCGAGGGCGAATGACGGCGCGCGCCCGGTCGACCGCGCGACGGGCGGGACCCTGGCGCCGGCCGGGCGTCGGCCGGCGGGAGGGCCGGCGATGACCGACACGCTGCCGAAGGTTCTCTTCGACCGCGCCGCACGCCAGGGCGGCCGGCCGGCCATGCGGGAGAAGGAGTACGGCATCTGGCAGACGTACACCTGGCGCGACTACGCCGACCGCGTCCGCGACTTCGCCCTCGGGCTCACCGAGCTCGGCTTCGGCCGCGGGCAGACGCTCGCCGTCGTCGGTGACAACCGCCCCCAGCTCTACTGGGCCGAGGTCGCCGCGCAGGCGCTCGGCGGCATGCCGGTGCCGCTCTACCAGGACGCGATCGCCGCCGAGCTGCACTGGGTGCTCGAGCACTCCGGGTGCGCGATCGTCGTCGCAGAGGACCAGGAGCAGGTCGACAAGGTCCTCGAGATGCGTGCAGGGCTCCCGCAGATCCGGCACATCATCTACGATGACCCGAAGGGCCTGCGGCGGTACGACGAGCCGGGGCTCCTGGCCTTCACGGCCGTGGAGGAGCGCGGACAGAAGGCGGGGGAGGCGGCCCGCCGCGCGTTCGAGCAGGAGCTCGCCGCGGGGCGGGGCGAGGACATCGCCCTCATCAACTACACGTCCGGGACGACCGGCGTCCCCAAGGGCGCGCTCCTCTCGCACCGGGCCTTCATCGGGACCGCGCGCGCCTTCCTCGCCGTGGAGCCGCTCGACGAGCGCGACGAGCTGATGGCGTACCTGCCCATGGCGTGGATCGGCGACTCCTTCTTCTCGCTCGCCGTGGCCCTGGTTGCCGGCTGCGCCGTCAACTGCCCGGAGGACACCACGACCGTCCGTCAGGACTTCCGCGAGATCGGACCGACCATGACCTTCGCGCCACCGCGGATCTGGGAGAGCTTCGTCTCCCACTCGCAGGTGCGGCTCGAGGACGCCGGCTGGCTCCAGCGGCGGCTCGCGCGCTTCTTCCTCCCCCGGGGGATGCGGAGGGCGAAGCTCGAGCTGGAGGGCACGCCGGTGCCGTGGCGCCTGCGCCTGGGCGCCCTGCTCGGCCGCCCGCTCGTCTTCGCGCCGCTGCGCGACCAGCTCGGGCTCCGCCGGCTCCGCGCGGGGATCACCGGCGGGGCTGCGCTCGGGCCCGAGGTCATCCAGTTCTTCCGCGCCCTCGGCGTGAACTTCAAGCAGCTCTACGGGATGACCGAGAGCTGCGCGCCGGCCACGCTCCACCGCGGCCGGCAGGTGAAGCTCGAGACCGTCGGGCCGCCCCTGCCGGGCGTCGAGCTGAGGGTGGCCGAGGGCGGCGAGGTGCTGCTCCGGTCTCCGGGTGCGTTCTCGGGCTACTACAAGAACGACGAGGCCACGCGGGCCACGCTCTGCGACGGCTGGATCCGGAGCGGCGACGCCGGCCTCATCGATCCCGACGGGCATCTGGTGATCATCGACCGCGCCAAGGACGTCAGCCGTCTCCTGGATGGCACGGTCTTCGCCCCGCAGTACATCGAGAACAAGCTCAAGTTCAGCCCCTACATCAAGGAAGCGGTGGCGATCGGCCACGGGCGCCGCTTCGTCGGCGCCCTCCTCAACATCGACCGGGAGGTCGTCGGCAACTGGGCCGAGCGCCGGGGCGTGCCCTACGCGGGCTACGCCGACCTCGCGCAGAACCCGGCCGTCTACGACCTCCTCGCAGCCGAGGTGCGGCGCACCAACGAGACCTTGGCGCCGTCGCAGCGGGTCCGGCGGTTCCTCCTCCTCCACAAGGAGCTCGACGCCGACGACGCCGAGATCACGCGCACCCGGAAGCTCCGCCGCACGTTCATCCACGGGCGGTACGCGCCGCTGATCGACGCCCTCTACGACCCCGCGGTCGCCGCGGTGCCGGTCAAGGTGACCGTAACCTACGAGGACGGGCGGACGTCGGAGACCGAGCGGACCGTCGC
>QHRX01000126.1 GCA_003221455.1 Candidatus Rokuibacteriota bacterium | reverse complement strand
AGCAGTCGCCAAAGGCGATCGCCATCGGTCCAAACAGCACCCAGACGGCCAAGAGCACTAGACTGAGAATACGGCGACCGTTCATGACTTCACCAGTAGATCTCCACGCTATGAGACGCGGTCTTGCCGATCAAGGATTCGCTCGTCGCTCCGAAGAGAGAGTGGTCGCATACGGACGACCGCCCTGAATCCAGTAGGGGAGACGCCGTCGCCGAACGCGATCATCTTGGATCCTGTCCCAAAGCCTCGGCCGGTGACAAGCGGTTGAGCTGCCGGCTCTGATCCGGACACAATCTCAGCTCGATGTACTTCGTCTGCCCTGCTTCGACTCCTTCCCTTTTTGTTCGGCGGCCACCGCCAGCTCGGCCTCGAGAACTTGGCCTTGCGCCAGCGACTCGCCGTATCCAAGCGAACGGTGACCCGCCGAAACTACGGACGACGGATCGCCTCTTCTGGCTGGGAGTGGCCAGGGTCTGGGTCGGGTGAAGGCAGTACTCGGCGTGCTGCCCCATCGGAAGCGTTTGCACCCGGCGCCGCCGATCAAGTCGATGGTGACTGGTACTCGGCTCCGTGGTCATCAGGCCCGCCCTGCGACGAATGACCCCGCTCACCAGACTGGCGTCGCGTCCATCATCTCTCCTCGCCCGTTCGCCCATGTGGCCCGGCCGCCCATCCCTAGCTTCCCGATCGCGCTCGGGTGGCTTCCGCGCGCAGGAAGAAGCTGCCCTCCGTGACGATCTGCTCGCCGGATTTGAGCCCTTCGAGGACTTCGACGCGGTCGCCCAGTGTCGCGCCCAGCTTCACCCGCCGCTCTTCGAACTGCCCCTGGCCCTCGGACGACGGGACGTAGACGACCGACTGGTCGCCGACGGTCTGCACCGCTTGCTGTGGGATGACGAGTCTCTGGCGGTTGCCACCCTCCTCGAAGCTCACGGTCACGTACATGCCAAGACGCAGGTCGCCGGTCCGGTTGGGCACCTCCACGCGGACCTTCGCCGTCCGCGTCGCCGGGTCGACCCGGGGATCGATGTAGGCGACGCGACCGCGCAGGACATTCTGGGCCGCCGCCGGGACCGTGACCGTGGCCGGCGTTCCGATCCGCACGCGGCCGAAATCCTTCTCGTAGAGATCCCCGATGACCCAGACCGTGCGCAGATCGGCAACGACAAAGAGATCCTGTCCCGCACTGACGACCTGGCCGGGGTTCACGGTGCGGGTGATAACGATCCCCTCGACCGGCGAAGGGACGACGACGTCCGAGACGACCTGGGACGCCTCCTGGAGCGCGGCGACGCGCTTCTGTGAAAGGCCGAGGAGCAGCAGCCGCTGCCGGCTGGCCGCGACCTCGGTCTCGTGCCCAACATGGACCGCCGTCACCTCCTCGAGCTCTTGCCGGCTAGCCGCGCCGATCGCCTCCAGCTGGTGGGTCCGTTCCACCTTCCGGTGGTCGGCCTCGAGCATCGCTCGCATCGAGAGGTACTTCATCTGCGCCTCGGCGAGCTCGTTGCTGAAGATCACCGCCAGCGGGTCTCCCCGACCCACTCGTGATCCGAGCTCCGCGGCTACCCTCGTCACGATCCCCCCGACCAGCGCGTTGACCCGCGTGTCCCGGTACGCATCGGAGGCCACGGTCCCCGGCACGGTGATGCGCTCGACGGCGGCCTGGTTCTCCACCGCCGCCGTCCTGATGCCGGCTCGGGTAACGGCGTCCGGCGTCAGCGTCACCTGCGCCGGCTCGTCGCCCGCTGCGCTCGTCTCCACCGCCGTGAGCGACGAAGGCCGGGGGATGCCAGCGGGCGCCGTCGATTGCCCCACCGGCGTCGCTCCTCTCGGACTCGAGGCCTTCCGATCGCTCCATACGACCCCGCCGATCAGGCCCGCGCCGACAAGCGCCACGGCTGAGAGGGTCAGACGCAGCACGCGACCGAGCGCGCGGTGGGGACGTGCCGGCCTGTTCATGTCGAACATGGGGCCTTCCCTCACCGGATCCGTCCGATCGCCCGCAGCACGTCGACGGCGGCGTCCCACCGTTGCTTCAGCACCTCCGTGTACCCCAGCTCCAGCTCGATGAGCCGGCGCTCCTCGGCGATGACGTCGAGCAGGGACCCGCGGCCAAGCGTGTAGCTCTGCCGGATGACGCCGAGATTGCGGCGGGCGGTGTCGAGCACCTGTACGGCGTAGATGTCCCTCGCGCGCTCGGCCGCGTCGTACTGCGCATACGCCGCGCTGACCTCCTCGCGCACGACGAGATCGGTCGCCTGCCGGCGCTGTCGCGCGCCCTCCAGCTCGGCGGTGGCGGCGGTGATGTTGCCCTGGTTCCGGTTCCGGACCGGCAGCACGATCGACACCCCGACGGTCACCATGTTGAAGGTGTCCATGATCGGCCGCAGACGCCCCGCCGAGTCGAATCCCTTCACGTCGAACCCTGTCTCCTGCCGCTGGTACTGGCCGAAGAGACTCGCGTCGACCCGCCCCTCGGCCCGTTCCTTCTCCACCCGCGCCGCGGCCAGGTGCTCCTCCAGTTCGCCCATGTGGAGGTCGGGCCGTTGCTGGAGCGCGATGTCGACGGCGGTGGCCGCCTCGGGCAGGGTGAGGGGGCCTTCGAGGTCGTCGGTGACGCCCAGCGGGGCCGGCGCGGCGAGCCCGACGAGGGGCATGAGCTGGAGCCGCAGGCTCTCCAGCCGGCCGACCTGACCCGCCCGCTGGGCCTCGAGCCGCGTCACCTCGACCCGCAGCAGCTGCTCGTCGAGCGCCGGCGTCGCGCCACGCGTCACTCGTTGGTGGATGAGCGCCTCCGTCTGCCGATTCGCGGCGAGCAAGTCGTCGGTGACGCGGACGTCGCGCGCGGCGCCGAGCACGGCGCCGGCCTTCATGCGCACCTCGGCGGCGAGGCGCCGCTCGCGATCGGCGACCTCCGCCTCCTTGACGGCGAGCTCGCGGGTGGCCACCGCTACTCGCGCGTCCTTCCGGCCCCCGAGGTCGAGCGGCCACGAGAGCCCGATCATCTGCATGTTGTCGGTCCCGGTAGCGTTCTGGGTGCCGCTGAGTTCGAGCATCGGGTTCGGCCGGAGGCTGGCCTGCCGGAGTCGACCCTTCGCCGCCTCGATCGCGGTCCGGGCCGCCCGCAGCTCCGGGTTGGCGGTCAGCGCGCGGGCCACGAGGTCGTCGGCCGGCACCGAGTTCCTCGCCGGCTCCTGGGCCCAGCTCACGGAAGGCCCGAAGGAGCCGACCACGGCCACGATGGCGAGCACAGTCAGGGAGCGGATCATGGCGGCCCCCTTTCTAGCGGACCGGGACCGAAAACCTAGTTGACCCCTTCCCCGCCGGTCCGTCCCACCTCACCCTCACCTGCCGGGTGCCGCTGTCGGGGAAGGTGATCGTGCCGGCATAGCGACCGGGCGTCTTGTCCGGCGACAGAGTGGCCCCGGCCAGCATCGGCGCCATCCCGGGCATCGTCATGCTGGTGCTGAGGGCCACCGTGCCGACGTCCACCGGCTGTGTGGTCGCGGCCGAGGTGAACTGGAGGACAAAGGCATTGTTCCCCTGGGTCCACTGACCCGATTCGCTCGACAGCGTGATCACGAGGTCCTTCGTCTTGCGCGTCGTGATCGGCTTCAACTCCGCCGCCCAGGCCGCGGCGGCGGTCATCGCGAGCAG
>QHRX01000073.1 GCA_003221455.1 Candidatus Rokuibacteriota bacterium | reverse complement strand
TTGAGCTCCGGCGGCCGGGACCGTCCTACACCGTCGACACCGTGGAGGCGCTGCGCGCCGGCGGCGCCGACGAACTCTTCGTGCTGGTGGGGTCGGAAACCTTCCTCGACCTCTTGAGCTGGAAGGACGCCCCCCGCCTCGCGCGTCTGGCGCGCCTAGTGGTGGTGCCGCGGGCCGGGAGCGCGTTCGACCCGGACAGCGTGCAGGCGCTGAAGGTGCTGCGCGAGATCGGGCATGAGCGCTTCGTCCGCGCGGCTCATCCCCTGCCGCCCGACGGCGTGCTGATCGTCCATGCCGCGTCGCTCCCGATCTCGGCGTCGGACCTGCGGCGCCGGGCCCGCGAGGGGCGCTCGCTCGCCTATCGCCTGCCGGACGCCGTGATCGCGTACATCCGGGCGCGGCAGCTCTATCGCGATTGACCTCCCGGTCCGAGGCCTCCGTCCGGCCCGCCGCCGCGGCCCGCCCCCGCGGGCGGGGGAGAGCCGCCTGATGGCGGCGCCCGGCGAGACCCACGTCCGCCACGCGGCGCTCGTCGCCCGCGACAGGAAGGCGCTCGACCTCGTGGTGCTCGACGTGCAGGGCGTCTGCGGTGTCGCGGACTTCTTCCTGCTCTGCAGCGGTCGATCCACGACCCACATCCAGACGATCGCCGACGCGATCGCGGACGGACTCAGGGCCGAGGGCGTGCGCCCCCTGCACACCGAGGGCGTGCCCGACAGCGGGTGGGTCCTGCTCGACTACGGGAGCCTCCTCGTCCACATCTTTCTCGAGGACACGCGGGCCTACTACGCGCTCGAGCGCCTGTGGGGCGACGCGCCGTCCCTGTCGATCGAGGGGTGAAGTTGCATCGTCTGTGCATGCGTGTTAGCGTACGTTTTCGTTGACGGTCCGCGGCGGCGCAGGTCTCCCCAATGCGTCGACCGCCCCACCCGCGCTCGGGGACGGGCGTCCGTCCGCGGCCTCGAAGCCAGGAAGGAGAGAGGGAGAGGCCTCAATGAGGAAGGACCGCGTCGCGTATTTCAGGAAGCGCCTCGTGGAGAAGCAGCGCCAGCTCGTGGACGAGGTCGGCCGGAACGCGCTGTACGGCAAGGACCAAGAAGACGATTCCATCAAGGATCTGGGTGATCAGGCGAACACCGCCTACAACCGCGAGTTCATCTTCGAGCTCGGCAACGGCGACCGCCGGCTGCTGCGCGAGGTCGTGACCGCACTCCAGAAGCTCGACGAGGGGTCCTTTGGCTCCTGCGAGCGGTGCGGCGAGCCGATATCGGACAAGCGTCTCGAGGCGCTCCCCTTCGCGCGCTATTGCATCAACTGCCAGCGAGCCGCCGAGGAGGAGGAGCGGATGGCGACCGGCTGAGCCCGGATGATGGAGGCCCGCTCCCGCCCGCAGTCCGTTTCCGTCATTCGATGCCGACCCTGATCCGAACCGTCCGCGCCCTCGCCTCCGTGCTCGCGGCCGTCAATCGGCTCCTGGGCGCGCCGCGCGCGGAGTCGGGAGGGGCGGACCCGGGCGTGGGTGCCGTGATGGGGCTGGCGGCCGACGCGCGTGCCGCGGGCCGCTACGCCGACGCGGTGTCGCTCTACCGGGAGGCGCTCCAGCGGAACCGCTACTATCTCCCGGCGCTGCGGGCGCTCCGCGACCTCGCCGTCGAGTCTGGGCGCTGGCAGGACGCCCTCGAGCCCGAGCGCCGGCTCCTGGCGTTGGTCCCGGCGGCCGAGCGGCCGCGAGAGGCCGAGTGGCTCGCGACGATCTACTACGGGCTCGGCCGGGAACGGATGGCGGCCGGCGCCCCGCGGGATGCGGTCGGCCACTTTCGCGACGCGGTCCGGTCCGACCGCCGGTTCGTGCCGGCGACGATCGCGCTCGGCGACGCCTTTGCGGCGGCCGGGGACCACCGCGAGGCGCTGCGCGTCTGGGAGCGCGCAGCCGAGGCGACGCCGGCCCTGCCCATCCTCGCCCGGCTCGAGCGCGCCTACCGCGAGGCCGGCCGGCCGACGCGGATGATCGCGCTCTACCAGGCGGCGATCGAACGGGCGCCCGACGACCTGGCGCTGGCGGTGGCCCTCGGACGCGTCTACGTCGAGCTCGAGATGCTGGACGAGGCCGCCGATCACTTCGAGAAGATCGAGGTCCGCGCGCCCGACCTGCCGGTCGTGCACGCGTTTCTCGGCGCGATCTTCGAGCGACGGGGCCAAACGCGCGAGGCCTTCGAGGAGTACCGGCGCGGGTTGCAGCTCGCCCACGCGTTCGGGGTGCCCCACCGCTGCTCGGCGTGCGGCGCCGCGGCGCCGATGTGGCAGGACCGATGCGCCGGGTGCGGCCGATGGAACACCCTGCGACCCTAGTCCGCGAGCGGACGGGCGCGGCCGGCCCGCCGGTCCCGCCGCCGGTGCGACAGCCGTCGGCGACTGAGCGTTCGGCGTCGTCCCGGCCGCGGACGCGCCGTGGGCCCGTCGTGTCCTCCGCGGCGGGCGGGGCTCGAGCCCGCCCGTGTGGCGCGGGCGCCCGGGCGGGCCCGCGGGGCCGATCGCGCCGGGGTACCCTGGGTTGCCGGCGCGACGTGAACGGTCATATAATCCTCCGAACGGCCCAGTAAGGAGTTCCCTCCATGGCGATTCGAGTCGGCGTGAACGGGTTCGGTCGGATCGGGCGAGTCTTCTTCCGCGCGGCCCTCGGGTCGCCCGAGATCGAGGTGGTCGGGGTCAACGATCTCGCGACCGCGAAGACACTCGCGCATCTGCTGAAGTACGATTCTGTCCACGGCACCCTCGGCGCCGAGGTCGTCGCGAAGGGAGAAGCCATCTTCGTCAACGGACGCGAGATCCGGGTGTGCTCGGTGAAGGATCCCGCGGCGCTGCCGTGGAAGGAGCTCGGAGTCGAGGTCGTCGTCGAGTCGACGGGCCTCTTCCGGGACACCGCGACCGCGTCCAAGCATCTCCAGGCCGGCGCGAAGAAGGTGGTCATCTCCGCCCCCGCCAAGGATCCGGACGTGACCCTCGTGCTGGGCGTCAACGAGCACACGTACGACCCGGCCCGCCACCGGATCATCTCGAACGCCTCGTGCACGACCAACTGCCTGGCGACGACCGCGAAGGTGCTCGACGACGCGTTCGGCATCCGGCGGGGCTTCGCGTCCACCGTTCACTCTTATACGAACGACCAGCCGGTGCATGACTTCCCGCACAAGGACCTGCGCCGCGCGCGGGCCGCCGCCGTGAACATGATCCCGACCACGACCGGCGCGGCCACCGCGGTCGGCCTCGTGATGCCGAAGCTCAAAGGCAAGCTCGACGGCACGGCGATCCGTGTGCCGACGATCAACGTATCCGTGATCGACCTGGTCGCCGAGCTCGAGAAGCCGGCCTCGGTCCAGGCAGTCAACGACGCCTTCCGCGAGGCGGCGGCCGGCCGGATGCGCGGGATCCTGGACGCGACCGACGAGGAGCTGGTCTCGAGCGACTTCAACGGCAACCCGCACTCGGCGATCGTCGACCTGCCCTCGACCACGGTCGTCGACGGCAGCCTCGTCAAGGTGCTCGCGTGGTACGACAACGAGTGGGGGTATTCCTGCCGCGTCCGGGACCTCATCCGCTACATGACGAAATCCCTCTGATCGCGTCTGGTGTGCCAAAGCTCACTCTACGGCAGCTCGCGGTCGCGGGTAAGCGCGTGTTCCTCCGCGCGGACCTGAACGTGCCGCTCGACGGCGGCGGGGTGGGCGACGACACCCGCCTGCGGGCCGCCCTCCCCACGATCCGCCACTGCCTCACGGGGGGCGCCTCGGTCGTCCTCGCCTCTCACCTCGGCCGCCCCGGGGGCCGGCCCGACCCGCAGTACGCGATGGCCCCGGTGGCGGCCCGGCTCGGGGAGCTCGCCGCGACGGACGTGCCGGTCGCGCCAGACTGCGTCGGCGCCATCACGGAGGCGCGGACGCGGGCCCTCGCCCCGGGGCAGATCGTGTTGCTCGAGAACCTCCGCTTCCATCCCGAGGAGGAGGCGAACGACCCCGAGTTCGCGCGCGACCTGGCCCGGCTCGGCGACTGCTACGTGAACGACGCCTTCGCGACGGCCCACCGCGCCCAGGCCTCGATCGACGCGATCACGCGCTTTCTCCAGCCCGCGGCCGCCGGGCTCCTGATGGAGCGTGAGCTCGCCGCGCTGGGCCGGATCCTCGAGCACCCGGAACGCCCCCTCGTCGCCATCCTCGGCGGCGCCAAGGTCTCGGACAAGCTTGGCCTCGTCGAGCACCTCCTCGACCGGGTCGACGCACTCGCGATCGGTGGGGCGATGGCGTTCACGTTCCTGCGCGCCCTCGGCTACGACCCCGGGCGCTCGCTCGTCGAGCCGGCGCTCGTCCCCGCGGCCCAGCGCACCCTCGCCGAGGCCCGCCGCCGGGGAGTCCAGATCGCGCTCCCGGTGGACGCCGTCGTGGCAGCTCGCGTCGACAGCGGCAGCGGTCGGGCGGTCGGCATCCGGGAGATCCCGGCCGACCTGATGGGGCTCGACATCGGACCGGCGACGGTTCGGAGCTTTGGCGACCTCGTCCGCACGGCGCGGACCGTCGTCTGGAATGGCCCGATGGGGGTCTTCGAGCGCCCCCCCTTTGCGGAGGGGACCCACGGCGTGGCGCTGGCGGTGGCCGGCGTGCGCGGCTTTTCGGTCGTGGGCGGCGGTGACACGATCGCCGCGGTTCGCCGCGCCGGCGTCGCCGACCGGATCGGGTACCTCTCGACCGCGGGCGGCGCCTTCCTCGAGTTCCTGGAGGGGCGCAAGCTGCCGGGAGTCGAAGCCCTCAGCGAGGCCTGATGCGAACGCCGCTGGTCGTCGCCAACTGGAAGATGAACGGGACGGTCGCCGAGGCGCGGGCGCTCGCCGCCGGCGTGCGCGACGGGCTCCGGCGTCCGCGCGGCGTCGAGGTCGTCCTGTGCCCCCCCTTCACGGCGCTCGGCGCCGTGCGCGAGCTGCTCGCGGCCGGTCCGATCGCGCTCGGCGCCCAGAACTCCCACTGGGAGGCAGCCGGCGCGTTCACCGGAGAGATCTCGCCCCCGATGCTGGCCGAGCTCGGCTGCCGGTACGTGCTCGTCGGCCACTCCGAGCGTCGGAAGGAGTTCGGCGAGACCGACGAGCAGATCAACCGGAAGGTGCGGGCGGTGCTGGCGACCGGGATGGCGCCGATTCTCTGCGTCGGCGAGACGGCCGAGGAGCGGGCACAGGGGCTCACGTTCACGACCGTCGAGGGCCAGCTCCGCGCCGGGCTCGCCGGCCTCGCCGCCGCCGCCATCGGATTCTGCGTGCTCGCCTACGAGCCGGTGTGGGCGATCGGGACCGGCCAGCACGCCGCGCCCGCCCAGGCCGGGGAGGTGCACGGCTACCTCCGCGGCCTCTTGTCCGAGCTCGCGACGAAGGAGGTGGCCCAGCGCGTGCGCGTGCTGTACGGTGGGAGCGTGAAGCCGGACAACGCCGCGGCGCTCACCGCCGAACCCGATATCGATGGCGCGCTCGTCGGCGGCGCCAGCCTGAGCCCTCAGGGATTCGTGGCGATCGCCAAGAAGGTCGCGCACAAGGGTGTGACCGTGCTGAGAGGGGACTAGACGTGTATACCGTGCTCGTGGTCATCCATGTGCTGGTCGCGTTCGCGATCTGCGGGGTCGTCCTGCTCCAGGCCGGCAAAGGCGCCGACATCGGCTCGGCGTTCGGCGGCGCCGGCACCCAGGCGGTCTTCGGGTCGATGGGCACGCCGACCCTGCTCACGAAGATCACCGGCATCGTGGCCTTCGTGTTCGTACTGACCTCGTTCGCGCTCACGATCCTCGGGGGCTCCGAGCGCGGCTCGGTCGTCAGGCCGGCGCCGCCCGCCGGGACGACGGCGCCCGCCCCCGCCGCGCACCCGGCGACGCCGGTTAAATAGAATGCCCCGCGGCGCGGCCGAGCGTCCTCCCGGGCCGGCGCCGCGCCGGCCCGGCGACGGCGACGATGCCGGGATGAACGAAGCGGCGTTGCTGGCGCCGGCGAAGGCACTACCGACTCGATGATCAGGCGAGGGACCGCGTGGCTCGCCCCGCTGCTGGCGCTACTCTGCGCCGGCGCGGCGGGCTGCGGCCGTCCGGCCGAAGGCGGGGCCGACGAGGGCCAGACGCGGGCCGAGGACGACAAGCCAGCCCACGGCGACAGCCTCATCGAGGCGTCGATCGGCGACGTCTCGGGCTTCATCCCGAACATCACCAGCGATTCCGCCTCCCACGAGGTGGCGAGCCTTGTCTACTCGGGCCTCCTCAGGCGCGACCGCCACCTCAACATCGTCGGAGACCTCGCGGAGTCCTGGGAGTTCAGCCGGAACTGCCTGGCCCTGACCTTCCACCTCCGGAAGAACGCGACGTGGCAGGACGGCAAGCCCCTCACCGCGGACGACGTCCTGTTCACGTACGACGCAATGATCGATCCGAAGACCCCTACCGCCTACAAGGAGGACTTCTTGGCGGTGAAGAGCGCAGAGGTCTTGGACCCGCACACGATCCGCTTCCTGTACGGCAAGGCGTACGCGCAGGCGCTCGACAGCTGGGAGATGTGGATTCTCCCGAAGCACCTGCTCGCGTCCTACGTCCGCGAGGGCCGACTCCGCGAGGCGCCCCAGAACCGCTTCCCGGTGGGGAGCGGCCCGTACCGCTTCTCGGAGTGGAAGAGCGGCGAGAAGATTGTGCTGACCGCGAACGCCGACTACTACGCCGGACGGCCCTACATCTCCCGCGTCGTGTACCGGATCATCCCGAGCCAGGCGACGATCTTCCTCGAGCTGAAGGCTCAGGGTGTGGACTATGCGCCCAAGCTGACCGCGATCCAGTTCAAGCGACAGACGGACTACCCGGCCTTCCGAAAGGCGTACGACAAGTACCGATACGCGGGCAACGCCTACACGTACTTCGGCTTCAACTTACGGGACCCGCGCTTCGCCGATCGCCGGGTGCGCCAGGCCTTCGCCTACGCGATCGACAAGCACGAGCTGATCGAGGGCGTGCTCCTCGGGCTCGGGCAGGAAGCAACGGGGCCGTACAAGCCGGGCACGTGGGCCTACAACCCCAACGTCCGGCGCTACCCGCACGACCCGGCCCGGGCGCGGGCCCTGCTCGCCGAGGCCGGCTGGAAAGACACCGACGGCGACGGGCTCCTCGACAAGAACGGCAAGCCGTTCACCTTCGAGCTCCTGACGAACCAGGGCAACGACGAGCGCAAAAAGGTGGCCGAGCTGATCCAATCCTCGCTCAAGGAGATCGGCGTCGGCGTCGAGATCCGCGTCATCGAGTGGGCGTCGTTCCTGAAGGAATACATCAAGAAGCGCCGCTTCGATGCGATCGTCCTCGGCTGGGGCATCGGCATCGATCCCGACCAGTACGAAGTCTGGCACTCGTCGAAGATGGGGCCCGACGAGCTGAACCACATCTCGTACGCCAACCCGGAGGTGGACCGGCTGCTCGAGAAGGGGCGGTCGTTCTGCGACAAGAAAGACCGCCTGCCGTACTACCGGCGGTTCCAGGAGGTGCTCGCGGAGGACCAGCCGGTCATCTTCCTCTACTTCCCGGACGCGCTCCCCGTCGTCTCGTCGCGCGTGCACGGCATCGAGCCGGGGGCGAGCGGCATCCAATACAACTTCCCGGAGTGGTACGTCCCCCGGCGCCTACAGCGCTACACCAGCAACTGATCGGTTAAGATAGCGGGCCATGTGGCTGTACGCGGCCCGCCGCATCGTGCTCGCCGTCCCGCTGCTCATCGGCATCACCTGCATCTCGTTCGTCGTGCTCCACCTGGCCCCGGGCGAGCCGGTCGATACCCAGATGGGAGAGTTGGGCGTCAAGGCCTCGGCCCAGGCCAAGCAGGCGCTCCGCGAGTTGTACGGCCTCGACAAGCCGCTCTATCAGCAGTACGGCACGTGGCTGGCGCGCATCGCCCGCCTGGACTTCGGCCGGTCCTTCGCGCCCGACGCCAAGCCGGTACTCCAGAAGATCGGTGAACGCCTGCCCATCACCATCTTCCTCAACGTGGTCGAGATGCTGGTCATCATCACGCTGGCCGTGCCCGTTGGCATCCTGTCCGCCACGCACCAGTACTCGGGATTCGACAAGCTCCTGACCGTCTTCGTCTTCGTCGGCTTCGCGACGCCGGACTTCTGGCTCGCGTTGCTCCTGATGATCTTCTTCGGCGTGCAGCTCGGCTGGCTGCCGATCTCCGGTCTGCGCTCGCTCAACTGGGAATATCTGTCGACCTGGCGACAGCAGCTCGACTTCCTCTCGCACCTCGTCCTCCCGATCAGCGTCGCGTCCTTCGGGGGGCTCGCCGGGTTCTCGCGCTACATGCGGCAGAGCATGCTCGAGGTCGTGCGGCAGGAGTACATCCAGTCCGCGCGCGCCAAGGGGCTGCCCGAGCCGACCGTGATCGGCAAGCACGCGCTCCGAAACGCCCTGCTCCCGGTCGTGACGATCCTCGGCCTCTCGCTGCCCGGGCTGATCGGCGGGAGCGTGATCGTCGAGTCGATCTTCGCGATCCCCGGCATGGGACAGCTCATGGTCCAGGCCGTCTTCATGCGCGACTACCCGGTGATCATGGGCAACCTCGTCATCGTGTCGACGCTCACGCTCGGAGCCAACCTGATCGCGGACATCGCCTACGGCCTGATCGACCCCCGGATCAGAGTCGCGGGACGGCGGCGGTGACACCCTTCTGGCGGACATTCTCGCGCAACCGTCTCGCCCTCGCCGGCGGCGGGGTCGTCGTGTGCCTCTTCCTGATTGCCGGCTTGACGCCGTGGCTGTCGCCGTGGGACCCCAACCACCCCGACATGCAGCAAATGCTCGACGGGCCCTCGCGCGAGCACCCGCTCGGCACGGATTCGCTCGGACGGGACGTGCTCGCGCGGATGCTCTACGGCTCGCGCGTGTCGCTCGCCGTCGGCTTCGTCTCGGTCGGCATCGCGACGCTGGTCGGGGTCCTCCTGGGTGCCTCGGCCGGCTACCACGGGGGCCTCCTGGACGCGCTGATCATGCGGCTGGTGGACCTGATGCTGGTGTTCCCCCGGTTCTTCCTCTTGCTGGCGGTGCTCGCGTTCCTCCGGCCGTCGATCTGGACGATCATGGCGGTGATCGGCCTCACGGGATGGATGGGCGTGGCGCGCCTGGTGCGGGCGGAGTTCCTGACCCTCCGGGAGCGCGAGTTCGTGGTCTGGTCGCAGTCGATCGGCGCGAGCGGGTTCCGCATCATCTGGCGGCACATTCTGCCCAACGCGATGGCGCCGGTGCTGGTGGCGATGACGCTCGGGATCCCGGCCGCGATCCTGACCGAGTCCGGACTCTCGTTCCTCGGGCTCGGGGTCCAGCCGCCGTATGCCACCTGGGGCAACATCCTGAACGAGGGCAAGGACGCGATCGAGCTCGCCTGGTGGCTCTCCCTCTACCCGGGCCTCGCGATCCTGATCACGGTTCTCTCGTACAACCTCCTGGGGGAGGGGATCCGCGACGCCCTCGACCCGCGCCTCCGCCAGGCGACCGGCAGGTTTGCGCGTCTGCTTCGGTGATGGCATACTCCGAAACTGCGCCGAAGTGGCGGAACTGGCAGACGCGCACGTTTGAGGGGCGTGTGGGGCAACCCGTGGGGGTTCGAGTCCCCCCTTCGGCACCAATCGCAATCCTCCCGAGAAAAGCCCGGACTCCTTAGAAAAAGGCCATGGCATACGTCCTCCGAGTGAACCCCTTTCGGTAGCGCGCCTGCGAGCGCCGGCGCAGGCTCGACACTGCCAGCCTAGATGATCAAGGAGACGGGTCCAGCAGCGCTGTTCCAAGACAGACGGACGCCTCATCCTCGGCCTGCCCGGTATTTCACCCTGCAACTCGCCGACGCCACCTTGACAGAAAGCCTCTTTCAGCAGATTCTCGGGCACATCGAGCGACTCGCGTGGCATCCGACGTGATCGAGCCGCCCGCCGAGGCGGAGAACCGGGTTACGCGCCTTGGGCGGCGCCGCGGTGTTTCCCCAGTTGCGCGTCTGTTGAGGGTCGGAGTCAGGCGGCGGCACAGGCGTGCGCCCGCAAGCTGATTGACCCTCTGGTTTAGAAGAGAGATCCACTGACTGGGCGAGCGGCCGAGAGGGGAAGGTGAGGCTGTTTATCGTTCCCACGACCGAGACGCGACGATGACGGTCGACTCGGTGCCACCAAGAACAAAGACGAGACGAGGAGGGGATGATGCAGACATTCGCGCGTCAACTGGCGCTCGGGACCTTAATAGTGGGCGCGATCCTCTGGGGGAACCCGGCGTCGGTGCCGGGGGCCGACCCGCTGATCGGCACGTGGAAACTCGACACGGCGAAATCGAAATTCAACCCCGGCCCGCCGTCGAAGAGCATCACGGTGCGATTCGAGGCAGCGGGAGAGGGGGTCAAGGTCACGGCCGACGTGGTCAGCGCTAGCGACAAGGCTTCGCACACCGAGTACACGGGGAACTACGACGGCAAGGACTATCCGATCACTGGATCAGAGACTGGAGCCGACACCGTGTCGCTGAAGCGCATCGACGCTCACACGACGGAGCGCATCGACAAGAAGAGCGGCAAGGTCGTGATGACCTTCACGCGGAAGGTCTCGCGCGACGGCAAGAGGCTGACGGTCACCATTAAGGGAACGAATCCGCAAGGGCAGCGGGTCAACAACGTCGTGGTGTTTGTGAAGCAGCCGTAGGAATTCTTCGGGGCGCCACTGGACGGCGGCGCATCCCGGCCCCATTCCCCGGACGAGCTCTTACCGATCCCACCGCGTCCATGACACCCAGCTTCGGTGGGGCGTCCGCCCCCGCCTTTCCTGAGTGGGCCCCCTCCCCGTGAGACCTGCGCGGCTCGACCGCGAACGGGATGCCGGCGAGCGCAGGAGCCTCTCCGGGGTGCGCCAAAGGTGCGCGGGGGCTCGCCTCGTGGCCAACTCCGTTCCTCATTCGACGATGAGTCCGACGTGGCGGGCGGGTTGACCGAATACCGGGGGAGCCCCTCGGCGGGCCGCGGCGGCAGGAGACGAGCGCCCCCCCTCTCCCGTGTATCCCGTTCTCTTCGTTCCCCACCGCGCTTCAGCCGTGGCATCATGGACCTGGACGCTGAACGAGACCCCGCAGGACGGGAGCGGACCATGAAAGGTCGTCTGAGCGTGCGTGAGCGTCTGGAAGCCGCTCGAGGGAAGTTCCGAGAGTACGAGGGCCGGCTCCGCCAGCTGGAGGCCCGGCTCCGCCAGTTGGAGGCGCGGCTCAGGATCATCCAAGGGCAGGCCCAGCGGGCGGGCGGCCGCGCCCGTCTCCGCTGGAAGCGCCTCGACCGGGAGCTCCGCGGCACGATCGACACGACGCTCGCCCGGCTCCACGGCCTGCTCCGGACGGTCGAGCCGCGGGTCCGCCGCTCCCTCGAGCAGACGAGCACGCTCGGGCGGGGGCTCCGCGCCGGCATCAAGGCGGGCGTGGCTGCCTACCGCAGGTCGCGGCCGAAATAGCCGGCGCGAGCGGGGCGAGGTCCCGCCCCGGGCCCGGTCGGACGCGGGGCGGGTCGATCCGGCCGACCGCGCCGCCGACGAACACGCGGGGAGGCGCCATGCTCCACGTCTTTGTGCCCGACATTCCGATCACCGAGAAGGTCCTCCGCTCCGTCGTCGTGTACCTCTTCCTGCTCGTGGCGTTCCGCCTCACCGGCAAGCGCCAGGTCGGTCAGCTCACGCCGTTCGACCTGATCGTGCTCCTGATCATCTCGAACGTCGTCCAGAACGCCCTCATCGGCAACGACAACTCGCTCGGCGGCGGCCTCGTGGGCGCGGCGGCGATCCTGGCGCTGAACTCCGCCGTCGTGGAGGTCACCTACCGCTCCAGGCGCGCCCGACGCTTGCTCGAGGCCCAGCCGACCCTCCTGATCCGCGACGGGCGGCTTCTCGAGGACAATATGCGGCGAGAGCGCGTCACCCTGGACGACCTGCTCGCGGCCCTCCGGCGCAACGGCGTCACGGATCCCGCCCACGTGCGTCTCGCGATGCTCGAGGAGAACGGCGGCATCAGCGTGATCCGCCGGGAGGCAGACGCGCCCGGCCCGGAGCCTTGATGCTCGCGCCCGCCCCGCCCGAGGGCCACAGCCACAACCCGCTCGTCCGCTACTTCAAGCTGCTGGGCCCGGGACTGGTGACGGGCGCCGCCGACGACGACCCGAGCGGCATCACGACCTATTCGGTGGCCGGGGCCACCCTCGGTCTGGCCACCCTGTGGACCGCACTCGCCACGTTCCCGCTGATGGCGGCCGTCCAGCTGATCTGCGCACGGATCGGCCTCGTGTCGGGGCGCGGCCTGGCGGGTGCCCTCCGCGGCCACTATCCGCGCAGCTTCCTCTACGCCGCCTGCGTGTTGCTGCTCTTCGCCAACGTCTTCAACATCGGCGCCGATCTCGCGGGGATGGCCGACGCGACCGCGCTCCTGACCGGCATTCCGCCCCTCGTCTCGGTGCCGGCCTTCGGCCTCGCGATCCTTGGCGTGACCGTGTACACGAGCTACGCGCGGTTCGCGCGCTACCTGAAATGGCTCACCGCGGTGCTGCTCGCCTACATCATCGCGGCCTTCCTCGCGCACCCGCGGTGGGCCGAGGCGTTCTGGGCCACCGTGGCGCCGGTCGTCCGGTGGGACGCGTACTTCGTCACCACCCTCGTCGGGATCCTCGGTACGACGATCTCGCCCTATCTCTTCTTCTGGCAGGCGTCCCAGGAGGTCGAGGAGGAGCGGGCGATGGGGCGCCGGACCCTCGCGGAGCGCCGCGGCGCCACCGAGCACGAGCTCCGGGACGCCCGGCTAGACGTCACGACCGGGATGTGCTTCTCGAACCTCGTCATGTACTTCATCATCCTCGCGACCGCCTCGACGCTCTACCGCTCCGGCCACCGCTACATCGAGACCAGCCGGCAGGCGGCGGAGGCGCTCCGGCCGCTGGCCGGCGACCTCGCCTACCTTCTCTTCAGTCTCGGCGTGGTCGGCACCGGGCTCCTCGCGATCCCCGTCCTCGCCGGCTCTGCGTCCTATGCGGTCGCCGAGCTCTTCGGGTGGCAATCGGGACTGGAGCTCACGCCGCGCCGCGCGCGCCGGTTCTACCTCGTCCTCTCGGCGTCGATCCTGGCCGGGGTCCTCCTCCCCGTCGTCGGGACCAACCCGATCCGCCTGCTCTTCTTGGCCGCGGTCGTCAACGGCGTGCTCGCGCCGCCGCTCCTGGTGCTCGTCATGTTGGTCGGCAATAACCGGGCGATCATGGGCGAGCACACCAACGGCTTCTGGCTGAACGTGCTCGGGTGGGCGGCGGTGGGGCTCATGACGAGCGCCGCCGTCGCGTTCTTCGCGCTGTCGCCGACCTGAGCCGTGGCGGGCCTCTCCCGGCGCCCGCGGGGGGGGCCGCCCTCGACGCTTGTGAAATCGTGTGCGATAATGACGTCGGCGGAAGTCCCAAACATTCATGGCTATTTCGCTCCCCGTCCTCGAACCGGCGCCGCCCGCCGACGGGCGCAAGCCGGGCTGGCTCAAGGTCCGGGCCCCAGGCGGCCCGAACTACATCCGGCTCCAATCGCTGATTCACGGCCAGAACCTGCACACCGTCTGCGAAGAAGCGCACTGTCCGAACATCGGCGAGTGCTGGCAGGACGGGACGGCGACGTTCATGATCCTCGGCGACGTCTGCACCCGGAACTGCGGCTACTGCGCCGTCACGCACGGCAAGCCCCGCTGGGAGGACCGTGAAGAGCCCGAGCGGATCGGGCGCGCGGTGGCGGCGCTCGGGCTCGAGCACGTGGTGGTCACCTCGGT
>QHRX01000243.1 GCA_003221455.1 Candidatus Rokuibacteriota bacterium | reverse complement strand
CCCCGCTACACGCTGCCGCTCCTGCCGGTCGCCTCGCTCATCGCCGCCGAGGCGGTGGCGCCGCTCGGGGCCCGCGCGGGCCAGGCCCTCGCCGCCCTCGTGCTCGTGACCGGCGGCCTGCAGGTCGCCGCGACCGCCTTCGGGGCGGGGCCCCTCGCCGGGCGGGCGCCCTTCGGGATCGAGCTGGCCCATGCGGACCCCCCGGCGCCGGCAGGGTGGCCCCAGCGGGCGCTGCTCCAGCGGATCACCGCGGAGAGCCGCGGCCGGCCCGTCACGGTGGGCGTGATCCCGAACGCTCCAGAGTTCTCGGTCAGTAACTTCCGGTACTATGCCGCCCGCGACGGGCTGCCGCTCCGCTTCGGCCGCGCGTGGAGCGACTACCCCCTGAACGTCGACTACGTCGTGCTGAAGACGGGCGACCAGGGCCCGGCCTTCGCCTCGGACAAGGCGCGACGGGTGACGGAGCAGTTCGCCGCCGACCCGCTCCTGACCGCGGCGTTCCCCGCGATCGGCAGCTACCCGCTGCCCGACGGCAGCGTGGCGACCCTCCGCGTCCGGCGACCGGCGCCGGTCACCCGGATCGCCCCCGCGGCCCTCGCGCGGCGAATCCAGGCCGGCGCCGCGGCACTGCTCGCCGAGTGGGTCGCCGACGGGCGGGAGCTCCGGGTCGGCCTCGACTGGGACGCCGCCGGGCTCGCCCGGGGGTGGATCAGGCGCGTGACCGTGACCGCCGCCTCGGCGCGCGTCGGCGAGCTCAGCCGGCCGGGCGCGCCCACCCTCCGGCTGGAGGACGTGCAGGTCGTGCTCGAGGGCCTGACCGTGAATCCGGCCCGCGCCGCCGCCGCCGGACGCCTCGAGCCGCTGGCCCTCGACCGGTTCCGGATCGAGCGGCTCACGCTGAGCGAGGAGGACCTCCAAGCCTTCCTCGCGGCGGGTCGCCGGACGCGTCGCGTGCGCGTCCGCTTCCTTCCGGGGGAGGCCCAGGTCCATCTGGGAGCGCCGGGGCCGCCGGTCGACGCCCGAGTGTCGCTCGGGCCCGCCGGCGACGGCCGGCCGGTCGTCCTCGACGTCCACGCGGTCCGGCTCGGGGGCCTGCCGGTCCCGGACCTGCTCGCGGGATGGATCGAGCGGGCCTGGGACCCGACGCTCCGCTGGGCGGCGCTCCCGGTGGCCGTCGACGTGGCGCCAGTCCGCATCGAGCGGGGCCGCCTCGAGGTGACCGCCCGGTGAGCCCGGCCCGGCGGGAGTCGACGGAGGCGCGCCGGGCGCGCGCGGCGCGGATCGTCAGGGCGCTCGAGCGGGCCTATCCGGACGCGCGGATCGCCCTCCGCTTCACGACGCCGCTCGAGCTCCTGGTGGCGACGATCCTCTCCGCCCAGTGCACGGACGAGCGGGTCAACTTGGTGACCGAGAGTCTCTTCAGGAAGTACCGGACGGCCCGCGACTACGCCGCGGCCGACCCGGCGGTCTTCGAGCGCGAGATCCGCTCGACGGGGTTCTTCCGGGCCAAGACGCGCTCGGTGCTCGCGATGGCGCGGGCGGTCGTCGAGCGGCACGGCGGCGAGGTGCCGCGCACGCGCGAGGAGCTGACGGCGCTGGCGGGCGTCGGGCTCAAGACGGCCAACGTCGTCCTCGGCAACGCCTTCGGCGCGCAAGCCATCGCCGTCGACACGCACGTGTTCCGGGTCTCCCAGCGCCTGGGGCTCGCGAAGTCCGACGACCCCGACGAGATCCACGACCAGCTGAGCCTCGTGCTCCCCCGGACGAAGTGGACGCGGATCACCCACCTCCTGCAGGCTCACGGGCGCCGGACCTGCCTGGCCCGGACGCCCGCCTGCCCGACCTGCCCCCTGCGTGCCCTCTGCCCCTGGCCCGGCAAGCCGCGCGAGGGCCGCCGGTAGAGCGTCGGTGTGCCGCCGGCGAGTCGCCGAGGGGCCGCCCGCCGCCGGGCGCTCGGCAGGTGAGGGGATACCTCGCCGACACTCGGCGGCTCGCGCCCGCGGTGACAACGGCCCGGCCCCGGTGCTTGCGGTGTTCGTCGCCCTGCGGCGATCGTTCTGGGAGAGAGGCTCTCGACCGCGCGAAAGTTGGAGCTCTCCTCCTTACTGGCTGGCGCTCTCGTCATCGTCGGCTGGCACGCCGGAGCCTGGAGCACCTCGCGCACCGTCGGCCATGCGCTCTTCCTGTCCGCGGCATTCTTGTGGGCATGCTTCACCGTGGTCATGCGGCAGGCGAAACTCGATCCACTTCACGCGGCGGCACTTGTCTCCACCGCGTCGCTCGCGATCTCTCCGCCCATCTACCTCGCGTTGTACGGAGCCCGCCTCGCGCAGGTCCCGCGCCCCGACATGGCAGTTCAGGCGGTCTTCCAGGGCGTTCTCATGACCATTGTCTCCCTCCTTCTGTATGGCCGCGCGGTTACCATCCTTGGCGCGTCGGGTGGCGCGGCTTTTGGAGCCTTGGTGCCGACGCTGTCGGCGCTGTTTGCAATACCGCTCCTCGGGGAGCGGCCAAACGAAACAGATTGGGTCGACATCGTCCTGATCTCCGCCGGCGTCTATCTGGCAAGCGGAGGACCGGTGCCGAGCCGGAGGCAGCGAGAGAGCCGTCCGTCGCTTCAGGCGCTGGCTCGCTGCGCTCAGTCGCATCAGCCGGCCTCCTGTGTTGGGGAATGACATGGGATCTCCGCTCCCGTAAGAACGCAGAGGAGGCCGACTGTTTCATCGAGTTCTCGGTCGGTTCACGCCCCAGCTATTTTGCTCCCGATGGAGACCAAGGGCTGACCCCGCTCCCTTTAGGTGGTTTTCCTCGCGTGCGATTGGGTCTTCCCCTCATTGACGCCTCCGGTTGTGGCTGCGAGCCTACGCGTCGACCGAAGGGCGCTGCCAACGCCAGATGTCTGGGAGGGACTTCGAGATGACCAGACAGGTCGGATGGCGTGCACTCCCCGCTGCAGCGACAGTCATCCTTTGGGCGACCTTGCTCGCCTCTCCCGCGCCGGCTGAGACGGTGTCGTTCGGCGGACAGTTTCCAGTCGGAAATGGTCCCGTCTCCGTGGCCGTGGGCGACTTCAATGGCGATGGCACGCCGGACGTGGCGGTCGCCAACGAGGGGTCCAACACCGTCTCGGTGCTGCTCGGCAACGGCGATGGGACCTTCCAGCCGGCCCTGAACTTCGATACCGGCGGCAGCGGCGCCGTCTCCGTGGTGGTGGGCGACTTCAATCGCGATGGCGCGCCGGATCTGGCGGTCGCCAACCAGGGCTCCAACACGGTTGCGGTGCTGCTCGGCAACGGCGATGGGTCCTTCCGGCCGGCCATGAACTTCGGTGCAGGCGGCCAGCCCAACTCCCTACCCTTCCCAGAGGTCTCCATGGCCATGGCCGTCGGCGATTTCAACGGCGATGGCACACTGGATCTGGCGGTCGCCAACCGGGGGTCCAACACCGTCGCGGTGCTGCTCGGCAACGGCGATGGGACTCTCCAAGCGCCAGTGACCTTCGCGGTGGGCAATTTCCCTGCCTCCGTGGCGGTGGGCGACTTCAACGGCGACGGCAGGCCGGATCTGGCGGTCACCAACCTGGGGTCCAAGACCGTCTCGGTGCTGCTCGGCAACGGCGACGGGACCTTTCAGCCGGCCCTGACCGTCTCTACTGGCCATGCGCCCGTCTCGGTGGCTGTCGGTGACTTCAACGGCGATGGCAGGCCAGACCTCGCGGTGGGGAACATTGCGGTCACCATCTATGTGCCCAGCACCGTGTCGGTGCTGCTGGGCAACGGCGATGGGACCTTCCAGGCGGCGCGGACCTCCGGTGTAGGCCCAGGCACCGAACCCCTCTCCATGGCTGTCGGCGACTTCAATGGCGATGGCAAGCTGGACCTGGCAGTGGTCACCCACAATACTCAGACCCATATCGATGCTCTCACGGTGCTGCTGGGTAGCGGCGATGGCGCCTTCTCTTCGGGAATGCACTTCGCCACTGGCCCCGTCCCAGCATCCGTTGCCGTCGCCGACTTCAACGCCGACGGGATGCCAGACCTCGCGGTGACGAATGGCGGGTTCAACACGGTCTCGGTGCTGCTGGGCGACGGCGACGGGACCTTCCAACCGCGGACCGTCACTGCTGGCGGTGAGCCTGTCTCGGTGGCCGTCGGCGACTTCAACGGCGATGGCAGGCCAGACCTCGCGGTGGCGAACGAGCGGTCCAGCGACGTGTCGGTGCTGCTCGGCAATGGCGATGGGACCTTCCAGCCGGCGCGTGCCTTCGGTGTGGGCATCTTGACCGGCCCCTCCTCCATGGCCGTGGGCGACTTCAATGGCGATGGCACGCTCGATCTGGCGGTCACTAGCTCTTCCGGCATCTCGGTGCTGCTGGGCCAGGGCGATGGGACCTTCCAGGCGGCCCTGACCTTGGTAGCTGGCACCAATCCGTGGGCCGTCTTTCCCAGCTTTGTGACGGTCGGCGACTTCAATGGCGATGGCATGCCGGATCTGGCGGTCACCCACTTTGGGGGTGTCGCGGTACTCATCAATACGAGCACCACTCTGCTCTCTCTCGCTTTAAACCCGACGAGCGTGACCGGCGGTCATTCCTCGACGGGCACGGTGACGCTGAGCTCGCCAGCCCGTGGGGGCGGGGCCGTCGTCTCACTCACCAGCAGTGACGCGACGGCCACGGTGCCCTCGAGCGTGACCGTCCCGGCCGGGGCCGCCAGCGCGACCTTCAGGGTGCGCACCAGCGCGGTGGCCGCATCGACCCAGGTCACACTCTCCGCCTCCTATGGCGGCCGGACCCAAACGGCCTCAGTCACCGTGCTACCGCGCCACCGCCAACCCGATCCTCACTGACGCTGAGCCCGGCGAGCGTGACGGGTGGCCTCGAATCCTCCACCAGCACGGTCACGCTGAACGGGCCAGCTCCCGCAGGGGGTGCGCGAGTCGCACTTTCTAGCAGCAACACGGCCGCGGCCCGCGTGCCGTCCGACGTGACCGTTCCGGCCGGCGCCGCCACGGCATAGTTCTCTTCTCAACGACGGTCACGATCTCGGCTTCGTACAACGGTACGACTCGCCAGCAAATCTTCGCGTTCGCTGGGTGGTCCCCAGGCTTGGACTAGTCACCAAGAGCAGGGCCGCCCCGTGACGGACGAACGGATGAGGGCCGGCCGTTGGCGTCTGGCCGCGGCCATCCGGGAGAGATGGTCGTGAGCTCGTCGAGGTTATCCGCGTGGGTGGAACCACTCCAAGCGCTGGCCCCCGATGGGGACCAAGGGCTGACCCCGCTCCCTTTAGGTGGTTTTACCCTCGTTCGATTGGGCCTTTCCCTCATTGACGCCTCCGCTTTTGGCAGCGAGCCTATGCGTCGACCGAACGGCGCGAACTGCCAGCGCCAGATGTCTGGGAGAGACTCGAGATGACCAGACAGGTCGGATGGTCTTCGCTCGCCGCCGCAGCGACACTATTCTTCTGGACGACGTTACTCGCCACTCCCGCGCCGGCTCAGACGGTGACGTTCGACGGACAGTACCGAGCCGGAAGTCCCACGGTCGTGGCCGACTTCAATGGCGATGGCACGCCGGATCTGGCG
>QHRX01000242.1 GCA_003221455.1 Candidatus Rokuibacteriota bacterium | reverse complement strand
CGGCCGGGGTCAGGAGTAGCTGTCGAGCTCGGCGAGCGCCGCCTCTGCCGCCTGCGCGATCGCGTCGGCGGCGATGCCCATCTTTCGGTAGAGGTCGAGTCGGCTCCCGCTCTCCCCGAACGTGTCGACGCCGAGTGGGATCGCCCGCCCGCCGAGCGCGCTGCCGATGAAGGCAAGCGCATGCGAGTGGGCGTCCGCCACGGTGACGACGGGCGCCCGCCGCTCGTCCGGCTCGAGCAGGCGTTCGAGCGCGGAGTCGCCGGGGGAGCCGCCCGTCCGGGTCGCGCTGCGCGCGGCGGCCAGCGAGCGGTAGAGCCGTCCCGGGGCGGTGACGGCGAAGACGTTGGCGAGGATACCGCGAGCGCGGAGGGACTCGCTCGCCGCCACCGCCTCAGGCACGATCGCCCCCGCCGCGAACCTTGCCCACTCCCACTTTGCTGATGAGGCCACGTAGCATACCGCCTCCCCCTCGGTAGGAGACGCCAGCCAAAGCGACTCCGGCGCCGCGGATCCCGCCGTGTTCCGGCCACCGCGCCGGTTTTTTCTTTGGCCCGGATGATGTATGTGCTAACACATGTATACCATGATCTGTAGTACATACGGGCTATGTCCCCCGCCCGCACCCCGCCGAGCGTCGTGACCCTGCGCCGGCTCCTGGCGACCCTCTGGCCGGTGCTCGATGGCTCGGTCGTCGTCCTGCGCCGGCCGTGCACCCGCCCCCGCTGTCGCCGCTGCGCGAGCGGGGCGAAGCATCCGGCGACCTACCTGTCGCTCAGCCGGGCGGGCAAAACGGAGTTGGTGTACTTGCCGGCGGCCTTGGTCCGCCCGGTCGGGCGCGGAGTCGCTAACTACCGCCGGCTCTTACACGCGATCGTGACCGCCACCCGCCCGTGGGTCGAGGCTCACAAGCCCCCGCGCCGGCGCCCGCGGTAGCCCCCGTCCCCGAGATCCCATTCGAGGGGGCGGCCCTCCGGACTCGTCTCCACCAGCTGCTGACCGTCGCCAGTGGCCCCCTGCGCCGGTCGGTCCGCACGAATCTGACGATCTTGACCGAGGCCTTCGTGCTCTTGGTCCGGGGCGGCCGCAGTGGGCAGGGGCGGCTGTCGCTGCACGCCATTGCGCGGCACGTGGCGATTCCGGGCCGGCCCGCGAGTCGCTATAAGCGCCTGCATCGGTTTCTGGACTGCCGCTCGTTTGATCCCGTGACGGGGACGACGGCACTCGTGCGGCTGGCGGTGGGGGCGCGGCCTCACGCCCGGCTGCTGCCCGTGATCGGCGATCAGACCCGGATTGGGACGGTCGAAGTGCTCCATCTGGGGACGCCGTATCGGGGCCGCGTGCTGCCCCTGGGGTTTCGCACCTGGACGTATCCCCTGGCGAAAGGGAGTCAGCCCCACCTCGAGCGCATCGCGTTGGCCGACGTCGCCACGGGCCTGCCGGCGGCGGTCCGCCCCGTCTGGGTCTTGGATCGAGGCTATGCCCGGGTCCGCCTGATTCAGGAGCTGACGCAGGTCGGGGAGCTGTTCATCATTCGCGGCCTCGCGACCGTGGGCGTCGGCCAGGGCGGCCGCTGGCGCCGGCTGCGCGCCCTGGCCGCGGGCCTGCCACCCCGCGTGGCGGTCCGCTTCACCCACGTCCTCTATCACCGCACCCGCCAGCAGCCGGTCGACGTGGTCTGTTATCGCGACCCGGAGTTTCAGGAGCCGTGGCTGCTGGTCCTGCCGCCGGACAGTGAGCGACTGATCCCGACGCGGGAGGCCGTGCAGTGCTACCGCGAGCGGATGCAGATCGAGCAGGGCCATCGCGATTGGAAGACCCATCTCGGGGTCCGCGGCCTGCGGCTCAAGGTGCGGCAGGCCGACCGGCTGGCGCGCCTGCTGACGGCCTTTGCCATTGCCTACGCCCTCGTGCTGCTCTTGGGCGCCAGTCGGCTGGGGCAGGCCTTGCGG
>QHRX01000241.1 GCA_003221455.1 Candidatus Rokuibacteriota bacterium | reverse complement strand
CCCTCGTCTCCGTCATCGGAAAGTGGGAGTGGGCAAGAGCGGCCAAGCGGGTAGTGCCTCAATTTGACAGGTCAAACTGAGGCACTACCGCCAAGCGTGCGGACCGGGTGAGCGCGCGCCGGCCCCGGACGCGGGAGGGGATTGTCAACTCCGGCCAACGAGAATATACTGCCGCCGCTCCGAGGAGGGAGACCGCGATTCCGGTTCGCGAAACGGGAGCGACGACGCTTCTCAAGAGTACGTTTCTCTTCTGCCTCGTGGGCGCGGTGGTGGTCCCGGCGGTGGCGGCGCCCCCCGCGCAGGGTCTCTCCGGGGACATGGCGCGCGGGAAAGAGCTCTTCCTCAGGCTCTGCGCCGGGTGTCACGGCGAAGACGGCCGGGGGGAGGCCAAGACCTTCCGGCCGAGCGTCGGCAATCTCGCCGTCAAAGAGCTGATGGACCAGGTCTCCGACGAGTACCTGTTCACGGTCATCAAGAAGGGGGGGGCCGCGGTCGGGAAGAACGCGGCCATGCCGGCCTGGGGCAAGCAGATTCCCGATGAGGACATCCGGGACATCGTCGGCTTTGTGCGTACGCTCGCCAAGTACTGACTCGGATTCCCGGCGGATCGAGGCCGGACGCTCGCCGACCACAGCGGCAGGAAGGAGGAGGTCGCTCGCTCAGGGGAGAGGGTGGTGGTGAGGGAAACCACGCAGAGGAGGGAGTCGCCATGAGATTTCTAAGGACTGTGATGCTGGCCGCCGCCGCCGGCCTGTTGATTGTGCCGCTGGCGGTCGCTCAGAATCAGTCAGGGACGCCGGTCTCCGGCGGCTGGGTGCCTCGGGTCGCCCACAAGCCGGATCCGAGCAAGATCGTGGTGCCGAGGGGCTACAAGGTCGACGTGTTCGTGGCCGGCCTGGACACGCCGAGCGCGGCGACCGTGGACGGCGAGGGCAACGTGTGGGTGGCGATCTCCGGCAACTTGTTCGGTCCGTTCGAGTACGAGTACGCCGGCCAGCGGGTCAAGAACCCGGTCGGCGGCCCGCATGTCGAGGTCTTCGACAAGAACGGCAAGCACCTCAAGGATATCGGGGTCGGGATGTTCCACTTCGTGATGAACGAGATCGGGTACTGCCCCGAGAACAACAAGGTCTACATCCCCGAGTACTCG
>QHRX01000240.1 GCA_003221455.1 Candidatus Rokuibacteriota bacterium | reverse complement strand
GAAGCGGCGGCCGGCGACGTCGGTCAGCGCAAAGTGGGCCATGTAGACCTGGCTCGCCCGCCAGGCCGAGTCGCCCGCGACGGGCGCCGCCGTCAGGGCCATCCGGAAGAACGTGAGCTGGAAGCCAAAGCGGAGCCCGTCCGCGGCCGTCAGGTTGCCGGTGTAGTACCACCATTCGGTGCGGAACGCCGGATGGGGTCCGTGGTCCGGCGGAAACGCGAGCGGGCACGGGCGGAGGGCGCGGGCGAAGCCAGCATCGTCGCCGCCCGTGAGCGCCCCCGCCACGGAGAGCGTCGCGCGGATTGGGGCCGGCGCCACGGGCCGGCTCACCACGTAGACCGCCGCGATGAGCCCGGCGCCCGTCAGGGCCACCAGGGCCGGGAAGACCGCGCGGACCCGACGCCCGGTCATTCGTCCCGAAGGGCCTGGGTCGGTGACATGCGCGCCATCTTCGCCGCCGGAACGACCCCCGCGAGCAGCGCCGCCGCGAGCGCCAGCGACAGGGCGTGGACCAGGACCCCGGCGCCGATGTCGACCTCGAGGGTCCAGCCGAACGAGCGGCGGTTGATGACGAGGACCAGGACGAGGGCGAGCGCCACGCCCGCGGGGATCGCCAACAAGCCGGCGGCGAGACCGATGAGACCCGTCTCGGACGTGATCAGGCCCCACACTTGGGCGGGGGTGAGCCCGTGCGCCCGCAGCACCCCCACCTCGTGGACGCGCTCGAGCCCGAGTGCCATCAGCGCGCTCAGCACGCCGGCGAACGCGACGAGAGCCGCGAGCAGGCGCAGCACCTCCGTGATCGCGAACGTGCGGTCGAAGACGACGAGCGAGGCCTCGCGGAGGGCCCGGTTGTCGCGGATGAGCACGTCCGCCGGGCCGGCCGCCCGCCTGAGCCCCTCGATCAGCGCGGCGACGGTCGTGTCGGGCGCCGCGCGGAAGGCCAGCCCCGAGATGCCGCGATCGTCCCAGAAGCGCTCGTACGTGCGCCGGCTCAGCGCGACCACGCCCTGATCGGTCGCGTAGTCGTAGAACACCCCCGCGACGTGGAACGTGCGCTCGCCGCGGTCGGTGCGGAGCCGAAGCGTCGACCCGACACCCAGGCGGCGACGGTAGGCGTACGGCTCGGACACGATCACGGCGCCGCCCGCCTCGAACGCCGGCCACACCGCGGCGGCGGGGCGGCGCGTGAAGCGGAACGTGAAGTATCGCGGGGACGGAATGCCCAGGACGACCAGGCGGGTCGACCCCGCCGGCGACTCGACGGTCACGGTCCGGTGCGTGCTGACGCGTCCCACCCCGGGAACTGCCGCGAGCCGCGCGATGAGCGCGGGGGGCAGGGGCGCCGCCGGGCGCCCGCCGACCGAGCCCGGCGCCGACACGTAGACGTCGGCCTGGAGCGTGGTCTCGAGCCAGCGCTCCACGGTCGCGCGGAAGCTTTCGACCATGATGCCGACGGCCAAGGTCGCCGCGATCGCGATCATCAGCGCCGCCGTCGCGACCGCGGTGCGGCTCAGCGCCCGCACGACGTCGCGCGCGGCCATCCGGCCGAGCACGCCGAAGAGCCGGCCCGCCAGCGGCGAGAGCGCCGTCATCAGGACCACCATCGAGCCCGGCGTGAGGCTGGCGAACCCCAGCATGAGGACGAAGAGCGCCACGTAGCCTCCCACGAGGCTCCGGCCCGAGACGGCGAGGAGCCCCGCCCCCGCGCCCAGCAAGCCGACGCCGGCGAGGAAGAAGCGCGGGACGGCGCGTCGCGCGCGCGACTCGATCGCGGACCGGCTCAGCACGGCCCGGGGCGGCGCCGTCGTCGCCTCCACGGCCGGCGGAAGCGAGGCCAGCACCGTCGCCCCGAGGCCGAGGGCCGCGCCCTTGACGAGGACCCAGGGCGGGATCGCCAGGTCCCGGACCGAGAGGACGAAGTAGAGGTCGTTGATCGTCCGCGTCACGAGCTGGGTGAGCCCGCGGGCGAGGATGATCCCGGACGCCAGCCCCGCCAGGCTCCCCGCCACGCCGATCGCGAGCGCCTCGGTCAGGACCAGCCCGAAGATCTCCCGCCGGGTCACCCCGAGCGCGCGGAGCAGCCCGATCGACGTCCGTCGTTGCACGACCGAGAAGGTCACCGTGTTGTAGATGAGGAACGTGCCGACGAGCAGCGCGAGCAGACTCAGCGCGGCGAGGTTCAGGCTGAAGGCCCGCAGCATCTGCTCGATCGCCTGGGAGCGCGCCGCGGATCGGATCACCTCGGCCCCGGGCGGGAGGAGGCGCTGGACACCCGCGAGGATCGAGTCCCCCGCGGGGCCGTCCGGGATGATGAGGTCGATCCGGCTCAGCCGGCCGCGCAGGTCGAGCAGCTCCTGCGCGCTCGCGACGTCGGTGAGCAGGAGGCTCTCCAACGCCTGCCGGCTGAGCGGGTCGGCGGGCTCGAGGAGTCCAGCGACGGTCACCGACCGCCGCGCGCCGCCGACTCGCAGGCGGAGGCTCGCGCCGGGCGAGAGCCCGAGGGCCCGGGCGGTCGCGGCGGAGAGTAGAGCGGCGCCCGGCCGGGCCATGAGCGCCGTCAGCGCGGCGCCGGGCGGCCCGCCGGACGGGCGGAGGTATCCGCGGAACGGGCCCTCGGCGAGCGGGTCGACGCCGAGGAGGTGGAAGGTGCGGCCGGGGAAGTCGGCGGCGGCCAGGTCGGCTTCAACCACCGGCGCTGCCGGCCGCACCGCCGCGTCGACCCGCAGGCGGCGGTATACCTCCTCGGGAAGGCCGTCCGGGCCGCCGACCACCTGGTGGCTGGCGCGCCCCGCGACGCTCTCCGTCGCGAGCCCGAAGGCTCGCCGCGCGCTCGCGTCGGCGAGATCGATCGAGACCACGACGGCTACGCCGAGCGCGATGCCGAGGATCGCCAGACCCGTCTGCCACGGGTGGTCGAGGAGCCCGCGGAGGCTCGCGCGCCAGAGCACTACGCGCCCTCGGGGCGGGGCGCGGACGCTGGCGCCGGCGCTGCCGGCGCGGGCGCCCCCGCGGCGACCGGTGACGCCGCGGCGACGGGCGCCGCGCGGCTCACGAGGTCTCGACCAGCCGGCCGCGGTCGATCGCGAAGATCCGGTCCGCCCGGCCGATGACCTCGCGGCTGTGGGTCGCCATCACGAGCGTCCGACCGGCGCCGCGGGCGAGGTGGTCGAGGACGTCCAGCACCTGGCGGCCAGTCTCGAGGTCGAGGTTGCCCGTCGGCTCGTCAGCGAGGATCAGCAGCGGGTCGTGCACCAGCGCCCGCACGATCGCGACGCGCTGCTGCTCGCCGCCGGAGAGGCGATCGGGAAAGCTTTGGGCCCGATCCGCGAGCCCGACCAGTTCCAAGAGGTCGCGGGGTCGGCGCGCGCCGTCCTGCCGCGTGCCGGCGTTGAGTTCGAGCGGCAGCCGGAGGTTTTCCTCGACGGTCAGCGTCGAGATCAGGTTGAAGAACTGGAAGACGAAGCCGATGTGACGCCGGCGGAAGAGCGTGCGCGCCCGCTCGGAGAGTGCCGTCACCGACGTGCCGTCGACGATCACCTCGCCCGCCGTGGGCACGTCGATCCCGCCGAGCAGGTTGAGGAGGGTCGACTTGCCCGACCCGCTGCGCCCGAGCAGGACCGCGAACTCGCCTGGCCGGATGACGGCGTCGACGTCCCGGAGAACGACGTGCTCCACGTCACCCTCCCGGTAGACCTTCGTGAGACCCCGCACCTCGACGAGCGCCTCCATCCGGTGACCAGCCTAGCACTGGGCCTGACGCCGCGCGCGGGGGGCGTCGTGCAGGCCCTGGCTCAGCGGCCTGCGTGCACAATTGTGTCACTCCTGCCTATTTGGCATCCGGGTGTGGCACCCCGTGGCGACGAGACCTTCCTATGTCCTTGATTTACAAAGCAGTATAAGTGGCACTTCGTTTGCTCTGCTTAGCGCGCGGTATGGCGCAAGCGAAGACCCGTGTCAGCCGCCGCCTCGGCGACCTCCTCGTCGCCGAAGGGCTGATCAACCAGGACCAGCTCCAACGGGCGCTCCTGGCGCAGAAGGGGACCGCCGAGAAGCTCGGCTCGCTCCTCGTGCGGCTCAACCTGGTCGACGAAGACAAGCTGGTCGGCTTCCTCTCCAAGCAGTACGGCATCCCCGCGGTCACGCTCTCCCAGCTCGACATCGATCCCGACGTCCTCAAGCTCATCCCCGCCCAGATGGCGCGGAAGTACGAGATCGTCCCGGTCGAGCGCAAGGGCAACGTGCTGACCTTGGCCATGGCCGACCCCACCAACGTCTTCGCCCTCGACGACGTCACCTTCCTGACGAACCTCCAAGTGCAGCCTAGTGTCGCCCCCCAGGGCGCCATCCGGAAGGCCATCGAGCGCAACTACGACGTCCAGATGAGCGCGATCGGCGAGGTCCTCAGCGAGCTCGAGGGCGAGGTCGGCGACGTCGAGGTCCTCGACGAGGACGAAGCAGCCAAGGTCGACATCTTTGAGCTCAAGGAGTCGGCCGACGAGGCCCCCATCGTCAAGCTCGTCAACATGGTCTTGGTCGACGCCATCCGCCGCGGCGCCTCCGACATCCACCTCGAGCCCTACGAAAAGGTCTTCCGCGTCCGTTTCCGGGTGGACGGCGTCCTCCACGAGATCATGACCCCTCCCAAACGCCTCGAGCCCGCCCTCATCTCCCGGGTCAAGATCATGGCCAACCTCGACATCGCCGAACGCCGCCTCCCCCAGGACGGCCGCATCAAGCTCCGCTACAACACCCACGAAATCGACTTCCGCGTCTCCACCCTCCCCACCATCTACGGGGAGAAAACCGTCATGCGCCTGCTCGACAAAGAATCCCTCCAGCTCGACCTCACCAAGCTCGGCTTCGACCCCGACGCCCTCGAACACTTCCAGAAAGCCATCCGCTCCCCCTACGGCATGGTCCTCATCACCGGCCCCACCGGCTCGGGCAAGACCACCACCCTCTACTCCGCCGTCCATACCGTCAACTCCCCCGATATCAACATCATGACCGCCGAGGACCCCGTCGAATAC
>QHRX01000072.1 GCA_003221455.1 Candidatus Rokuibacteriota bacterium | reverse complement strand
CTCCGTTCGCCCGGACGTGCAGGACAAACCCGGCTGCGCCGGCCGTTCCGGCGTTCACGGCGCGCTCCGGGTCGTGGTCGCGAGCCCGGAGCGCCGGGTGAGGCCCGAGGAGGTGGTTCCCCCGGGAGTGATCGGAGAGGTCATCGCGGCGCTCGACTCGGACGAGGCCTTCCGGGGCTACTGGAACCGCCCCGACGCCGACGAGAAGTCGCTCCGCGACGGGTGGTACTTTACCGGCGACCTGGGCTACCGGGACGGCGAGGGGGAGCTCTACGTGGCCGGCCGCGTGGACGACATGATCATCAGCGGCGGCGAGAACATCTATCCGATCGAGGTCGAGGAGGTCCTCGCCCGCCATGCGGCGGTGGCCGACGTCGCCGTGATCGGCGAGCCGGACGAGCGGTGGGGCGAACGGGTCCTGGCCTTCGTCGTGCCCGCCTCGCCGGAGCTCACCGCAGAGGCCCTCGACCGCTACTGCCGGGAGAGCGCGGCGCTTGCGAGCTTCAAGCGGCCGCGGCGCATCGTCTTTGTCCGAGAGATCCCCAAGACCCCGTCGGGCAAGATCCTTCGTCGGCTGCTCCGCGAGGGCCAGTACACGGAGATCCGGTCATGAGCGACGGTTGGCGCGTGGAGCGGCAGGGGGCGCGGGCGACGATCTGGATCGACCGTCCCCCCAAGATGAACACGATCACGGTGGCGATGCGACACGAGCTGCCGCAGCTCTTCCGCGACCTGGAGGCGAACGACGCCGTCCGCGTGGTGGTCGTCCGCGGCGCCGGCGGCGCCGCGTTCAGCGCGGGCGGCGACGTCTCGGAGTTTCTCGCGCAGGCCCCCGCCGACCTCGAGCAGTGGGGGGACACGCTCGGCGCGCCCGAGCGCTGCCGAAAGCCGGTGATCGCCGCCATCGACGGGCACACCCTGGGCGCGGGCCTCGAGCTGGCGCTCGCGTGCGACTTCCGCCTGGCCACCCTGCGCTCAGAGTTCGCGTTCCCGGAGATCCGGCTCGGGATGATCCCGGGCAGCGGCGGCACCCAGCGGGCGGCGCGGCTCATCGGCATGACGCGCGCGAAGCTCTTCATGCTGACCGGCCAGCGCATCTCGGCCGCGCGCGCCGAGGTGTGGGGACTCATCACCCAGGCCGTGCCGAACGACGCCCTCGACGGGGCCGTCGGCGAGCTCGCGGACGAACTCGCCGAGCGCGCGCCGCTCGCCCTCCGCACACTCAAGACCGTGCTCAACCGGGGCGCCGACGCCTCGGTCGAGGCGGCGCTCGAGCTCGAGCGGAAGGCGTACGCGTGGCTCCGGTCGACCCACGACTACGCCGAGGGTGTGACCGCGTTCCTCGAGAAGCGCCCGCCGCAGTACCGGGGGCGGTGACCCGTGGCGGGCCCCCGGGGCTGGATCGGCCGAGCGATGAAGCGGGTCGAGGACCCGCATCTGCTCACGGGCCGCGGCCAGTACGTCGACGACCTGCCGATCCCGAACCTCCACCACGCCGCGATCGTCCGCTCCCCCCACGCCCACGCGCGGATCCGCGGGTACGACCTTGCGGCGGCGCTCGGTATGCCGGGCGTCACCGCCGCGCTCACCGGAGCGGACGTGGTCGAGCGGACGCGCCCGTTCTCGGTCGGGGTGGAGGCGCCGGTCCGGTACTACTGCGCGGCGACCGACAGGGCGCGGTTCGTCGGTGAGCCGGTCGCGGTGGTGATCGCGCGCGACCGCTACCTCGCCGAGGACGCGGCCGAGCGTCTCGTCGTGCGATACGAGCCGCTGCCCGCCGTCGTTGATCCGGAACGGGCGCTCGACGCGGACGCGCCCGTGCTCCACGACGCGGTCGGCTCGAACCTGGCGTGTCACCGGCGCCTCGTGTACGGCGATCCCGATCGGGCGTTCACCGAGGCGGACGTCGTGCTCGCCGAGCGCTTCCGCTACCCCAAGTACTCCTCCACCCCGATCGAGACGTACGGTGTCATCGCCCGCTGGGATCCCTTCGAGCAGGTGCTGACCGTCTGGTCCAACTTCATGGGACCGTTCGCGATGCACACGCTCGTGGCGCGCGCCCTCGGGCTCGCCGAGAACCGGCTCCGCTTCGTCGTCGCGGGCGACATCGGCGGTAGCTTCGGCATCAAGTCGAGCCTCTACCCCTACATCGCGCTGGTCGGGCTGGCGGCGATGCGGGCGGGGGTGCCCGTGAAGTGGATCGAGACCCGTCGGGAACACCTGCTCGCGTCCTCGAGCGGCACCGACCGGATCGCGTACCGGGAGCTGGCGGCCCGGCGCGATGGCACGATCCTCGCCATGCGCTGCCGCTGGTACGACAACGTCGGCGGCTACATCCGGAGCCCGGAGCCGGGCTGCACCTTCCGGCCGGTCGGCAACTACGTCGGTCCCTATCGCTTCCAGCACCTCGAGGTCGACGCCGCCGTCGTGATGACGAACAAGGCGCCGACCGGTCCGAACCGTGGCTACGGCTGCGGCCACCTCTACTTCGAGACGGAGCGGATGCTGGACCTCCTCGCCGAGAAGCTCCGGCTCGACCCCGCCGAGGTCCGCCGCCGGAACCTGATCCCGGCCGACGCGTTTCCGTACCGGACGCCGACGGGCGGGCTCTACGACAGCGGCGACTTCGGGGCGGCGCTCGACCGCGCCCTGGACGTCGCGCGGTACGGGGAGCTCCGCCGCGAGCAGGCCCGCGCCCGCCCCGAGGGGCGTTACCTGGGCGTCGGTATCGCGCTCGCGGTCGACCCCTCGGTCTCCAACATGGGCTACGTGGCGATCGCGCTCGACCCGCAGCACCGGGCCAAGCCGGAGTACCTGCCGAAGTCGGGGGCGACCGAGGCCTGCACGGTGACGATCGACCCCTCCGGTCGCGTGGTCGCGATCCTGGGCACGGCGCCCCAGGGGCAGGGACACCAGACCGTGGTCGCGCAGATCCTGGCCGATGAGCTCGGCGTCGACCCCGCGGAGATTACCGTCGTCGACGAGATGGACACGTTCACGCGGGTCTGGTCGGTCTCCTCGGGCACGTACTCGAGCCGCTTCGGGTCCGTCGGGACCAGCGCCGTCGCCCTCGCCGCGCGCCGGCTCACGGCGACCTTGGTCGCCCAGGCGGCGCGGCTCCTGGAGGTGTCGCCGGAGGCCCTGGAGTTCCGCGACGGCGCCGTGCGGCCGCGGGACGGCCGGGGGCCGAGCTACTCGCTCAAGGAGCTGGCGGGCCGGGCCCACTGGAACGCCGCGGCCGCGGCCGGGGGGCTCGAGCCCGGGCTCCAGGCGACGGCGGTATTCGGCTTTCCCCAGGCGACCGCCGTCGACGCCGACGACCGGGTCAACTCGTCCAACACCTACGGCTTCATCGCCGAGGTGATCGCGGTGGAGGTGGATCCAGAGACGGCGTGCGTCAGGATCCTCCGCTACGTCAGCGTCCACGACGCCGGCACGGTCATCAACCCTGCGATCGCCGAGGGGCAGATCTACGGTGGCGCGCTCCACGGCCTCGGCGGCGCGCTGTGGGAGGAGCTCCAGTACGACGCGACGGGCCAGTGCCTGACCGCCACGCTCATGGACTACCCGATCCCGTGCGCGACCCAGGCGCCGACGCTCGACATCGTGCACCTGTCCTCGCCCTCTCCGCTCACGCTGCTCGGCTCGAAGGGGATCGGGGAATCGAGCGCAATGACCGTGCCCGCGGCGATCGCCAACGCGGTCAGCGACGCGCTCGCGCCGCTCGGCGTCCGCGTCACCGAGCTGCCCCTGACGCCGGCGCGCCTGTGGACGCTGATCGAGCAGGCGCGCGGCCGGCCGCCGGCCCCCGCTCCCCCTGAGTCCGGTACCACTCGGAGATCTCCTCGCCCGTCGTGAGCCAGACCCCCTTCTGCTTTCTGATGTAGTCGTACGCGGCCTCGAGGTACTTGATCCGGTGGGGCACGCCGGAGATGTACGGGTGCACGGCGATCGCCATGACGCGCGGCTGCCGCGCCCCCTCGGCGTAGAGGCGGTCGAACTGGTCTTTGGCTCGCCGGTAGAGCTCGCCCGCCGCGTGGTGTTGGAGCAGCATCATCGGGAGGTCGTTGACCTCCATCGTGTACGGAACGGAGACGAGCGGGCCGCCCGCCGTGTCGATCAGATAGGGCTGATCGTCGTTGACCCAGTCGCAGACGTACTCGATGCCCTCCGCCTTGAGCAGCTCGAGCGTCTCCCAGCTCTCGGTGAGCCCCGGCCCGAGCCAGCCCCGGGGCTGCCGACCCGTGAACGCGCGGAGCGTCTCCACCGACCGGCGAATGGCGGCGCGCTGGTCCGGCAGGAGGTGCATCGCCCCCTGGACGAGGCCGTGCCCCATGAACTCCCATCCCGCGTCCAGCATCGCCCGCGCGACCGGCGGGTACGCCGTGCAGACGCTCGCGTTGATCGCGGTCGTGGCCCGGATGCCGCGCTTGGCGAGCGCCGCGTGGAGCCGCCAGAAGCCCACGCGCATCCCGTAGTCGTGCCACGCCCAGTTCGGGACGTCGGGCAGGACGGTGGCGCCGGCGGGCGCCGGGATGACCTGCCGCGGCATGGGCTTCTCGATGTCCCATTCCTCGACGTTGACGATCGTCCACACGGCGATGCGCGCCCCCCGCGGCAGCTTCCACGGTTGGCGGTCGCGGATCGCGGAGTACTCGAAGCGTTCGCGCGGGAGTCGCATGCGTGCCTCCTCGGAGTCGGGCGTGATCGGCCCTCCACCGTAGCACGGCCGCGACGTGGTACAAGGGGGCCATGAGCGCGATCGGGCCGAGCCGGACGGGCGGCGAGTGGGTGGTCCTGGCGCTCCGCGCCGAGGGCGTGCGCCACGTGTTCGGCATCCCGGGCGTGCATAACCTCGCCGTCTACGACGCGCTCCTCGGGCAGTCCGCGATCCGCCACATCCTGGCCCGCCACGAGCAGGGCGCGGCCTTCATGGCCGACGGGTACGCGCGCTCCTCCGGCCGCCCGGGCGTCGTCCTCGTCACGACCGGGCCGGGGGCGACCAACACCCTCACGCCCCTCGCCGAGGCCTACGCCGGCTCGATCCCGGTGCTGGTCGTCATGTCGGACATCCCGGCCGCCCTCGTCGGGCGCGACCTGGGGGCGCTCCACGAGGTCCCGAACCAGATCGACTGCTTCAGGCCGGTCTGCCGGTGGGCGGAGGCGATCACCGACGGCGCCGACATCGCCGGTCACGTCCAGGGCGCCTTCGACCTCTTCGCCTCCGGCCGCCCGGGACCGATCGCGCTTTCGATCCCGACCGACCTGCTCGGTGGGCGCGTCCCCGGACGGCTCGTCGAGGGGCGGGGGCGGGGCCGCCCGCCGTGTCACGTCGAGGAGATCGAGGCGGCCGCGCGCCTCCTGCGCGCCGCGAGCCGGCCCCTGATCATCTCGGGCGGCGGGACGGTGGCGGCCGAGGCCTCGGGCGAGCTGCGCCAGCTGGCGCACCGTCTGGGCGCGCCGGTGGTGACGACGGTGATGGGCCGCGGCGCCCTCCCCGAGACGGACCCGCTCTGGCAGGGCGTCCTGCCCAACAAGCGCGCGACCGAGTCGGCGATCCGCGCGGCGGACGTGATCCTGGCCGTGGGGTGCCGCTTCGCTCACCGGTCGACTCAGGGGCTCCTGCTGAACCTCGCGTTCGCCCCCGACCAGACCTTGATCCACTTGGACCTCGACCCGTCGGTCATCGGCAAGCTCTTCAAGCCCCGCCTGGCGCTCGTCGGCGACGCGAAGGACGGGCTCGCGCGCCTGCACGCGGCGCTCGGACCCGGACCGAGCCGCGCGGGGTGGGCGGGGCCGCCATTGGCCGCCGCGCGGACCGCGGCCAACGAGCGCTACACGGCAGCCGTGGCCCGCCTCATCGCGATCGTGCGCGGGGCGCTCGAGGACGACGCGATCGTCGTCAACGATCAGACCGGGATCAACTATTGGATGGAGTGGCGCTTCCCCGTGCTGGCCCCGCGCACCTTCCTCTACCCCGTCGGCTCGGCGACCCTCGGCTACGCCGTGCCCGCCGCGATCGGCGCCAGGCTCGCCAACCCGGACCGGCAGGTCGTGGCGGTCGTCGGCGACGGCGGGTTCCTCTTCTCGGTCAACGAGCTGGCGACCGCGGTCAAGTACGGCCTCGGGATCGTCTTCCTCGTGCTCAACGACGGTCGCTACGGCGCGATCCAGTACCTCCAGGCGCGGCTCCACGGCCGGTCGGGAGAGACGGAGCTCGCGAACCCCGACTTCCCCGCGCTCGCCCGTGCCTTCGGGGCCGCGGGCGAGCGGGTCGAGTCGCTCGACGCCCTCGGTGGGCTACTCGTGCGCGCCCTCGCCACGGAGGGACCGACGGTCCTCGAGCTCCCGATGGCGGTCGAGCCGCCCTGGGAGCTGTGAACCGGCCGGGGACGGGCCGGCATCAAAAGGTGAAATGAACGACGCCCTCGCCCTTCTGCTGCGGTACGGCTACCTCGTGGTCTTCGGTGTGGTCCTGCTCGAGAACCTCGGCCTGCCGGTGCCGGGCGTCGCCGTCCTGATCGTGGCGGGCGGGCTCGCCGGCGGCGGCCACCTCCGGCTGGCGACGGTCGGGCTCCTCGGGGTCGTCGCAGCGCTCCTCGGCGATCTCGTCTGGTACGGGCTCGGCCGCTGGCGCGGTCGCCCCGTGCTCGGCTTCCTCTGCCGGGTGTCACTGAACCCGGACACGTGCATCGGCACCACGGAGCGCTTCTTCCTCCGCCATGGCCAGCGGACGCTCCTGGTCGCCAAGTTCCTACCCGGCGTCAACACGATCGTGCCGCCGCTCATGGGCGTGCTGCGCGCCCGCCTGGGCTCCTTCCTCGCCTGGGACTTCGGCGGGGCGGCGCTCTACACCATCGTCGCGGTCGGGGCCGGCTACCTCCTGGGCCGCGAGTTCCTCGATGCGGCCACCGCCCACCTGGCCCGGCTGGGGACCGTGCTCGGCTGGGGGATGTCGGCGCTGGTGGGCGGCTACGTGGCCTGGCGGCTCGCGCTGAGACTCCGCGTCCGGCGTGCCCTCCGGACGGTCGGACTGACGCCGACCGAGCTCCACGACCTCCAGGCGTCCGGCGCGAACGTGCTGGTCATCGACGTCCGGTCCCCGCTCGCGGTGCGGGAGAACCCGCGCCGGATCGCGGGCGCCGTGCCGGCCGACCGGGAGCAGCTCGAGTGGCTCGCGACGACCCTGCCCCACGATCGGCCGATCATCGCCTACTGCGTCTGACCAAACGAGGTCTCGAGCGTCCGGGCGGCGCTCCAGCTCAGGGCAAAGGGGTTCACGGCGGTCTCGGTGCTCAAGGGGGGACTCGGCGGCTGGATCCGCGCAGGGTTCCCCACGGAGGCCGCCGCCGAATCCGCGGCGTAGCCCCGCCGCCTGAGAGAGCAGGCCGAGCATCGGCGTGAGTCAGGTGCCGCCCGTACTCGAGGGCTTCGAGTGGCGCCGGGGCCGTGCTCAGGGGCGGCGGGACCGGGCCTCCCGGAGGACCTCGAGCATCTGGTCGTGGATCAGGCCGTTGCTGGCGACGATGCGGGGCGCGGCCAGGTCGAACGCGCCACCCGCGAGATCGGTCACGCGCCCGCCCGCTTCCTCGACCATGAGCCAACCTGCGGCGGCGTCCCACGGCCCGAGCCGGAGCTCCCAGTAGCCGTCGAGGCGGCCGGCCGCCAGGTAGGCGAGGTAGAGAACCGCCGAGCCCATACGGCGCACCGACCGGGCGCGCAGGCTAAAGACGCCGAACTCGGACAGGTTCGGATCGTCCGTCGCCCGGATGTCGTAGGGGAACCCGGTGGCGAGGAGGCTCTCGCCGAGCCGCTTCGTCCCCGAGACCGCGAGGCGGGCGCCGTTGAGATGCGCACCCCCGCCGCGCTCGGCGACGAAGGTCTCGCGCTGGTTCGGGTCGTGGATCGCGCCCAAGACGATCCGGTTGCGCTCCTCGAGCGCGATCGACACCGCGAAGATCGGCACGCCGTGGGCGTAATTGGTCGTGCCGTCGAGTGGGTCGACGATCCAGCGGCGCCCGGAGCGGCCCCCGCTCGCGCCGCTCTCCTCGGCGAGAATCGCGTCGTCGGGAAACTCGCGCCGGAGGCGGTCGACGATGATCGCCTCCGCGCGCCGATCCATCTCGGTCACGAGGTTGATGGGGCTGTCCTTCGCCTCGATCCGCCGCGCCCGCCCCAGCTCCTGGCGCAGCATCGCCCCCGTGGCCTCCGCGAGCTCGACCGCCACGGTCTTTTCCGCTGAGGTCATTGCCAACGTCCGAGCGTAACATAGAATTAAAGCGGTGCGCGCCGGCGAGCCGGCGGCACGCGCGACCTCAGGGGATCTTCGACGACGACGACACAGAGGCGACGGTAACCATCGCCCGGACTGAAGTCCGGGGCTTTCAGAGAAAGGAGCCCGTGCTTGAGCCCGAGAGCGTGGCCTTGCGGTTCCACGTTGCCGCTTCATCGGACCGGCCTGCTGCCCGGTAGCCTCAGCGGCCAGCACCACCGTCGTTTTGACGGCTGTCTGAGCGCACCCACGGCTTGGTTATCGCCAGGGCCGCTCGCGGAGCGCGTGCCCAGCTCCAAGCGGCGACAGTCTACAACAGAGATCGGCGTTCCTCCCCGCCCTGAAGGGACGGGGTTTCCACGCCGGGAGGTTCTATGAAGCTCGTCGTGGTGGGCGCGGGCGGGGTCGGTGGCTACTTCGGCGGGAAGCTTCAGCGCCGGGGGACGGCCGTCACCTTCGTCGCCCGCGGCGCCCACCTCGAGGCGCTCCGCCGGCGGGGGCTCACGATCCGCTCGGCCAACGAGGGCGAGTGGAGCGTCCCCGTGACCGCCGTGGAGCACCTCGAGGGCCGGCCGACGGCCGACGTAGTGCTGCTGTGCGTGAAGTCCTTCGACACGGAGCAGGCCGTCGAGGCCATCCGGCCCGTAGTCGGGCTAGACACGGCCGTGGTGTCCCTCCAAAACGGCGTCGACAACGAGGAGAAGATCGACGCGGCGCTCGGGGCGGGTCGCGCCGTGGGGGGCGTCGCCTACGTCTTCGCCACGATCGAGGGGCCCGGCGTCATCGCCCACACCCAGGGCGGCCGGATCGTCCTCGGCGAGTTGGACGGCCAGACCCGACCGCGGACCGAGCGGCTGCGCGACGCGTTCACCGCCGCCGGCGTTCCGACCGAGCTCTCGCCCGACATCCGGCGCGCGCTCTGGGACAAGTACCTCGCGATCACGGCCCAGGCCGGCATGACCGCGCTTACCCGCAAGCCGACCGGTGTGCTCCGCGCGATCCCCGAGTGCTGGACGATGTGGAGACTCCTCCTCGAGGAGTTGGCGGCGATCGCGGCCGCGGAGAAGGTCTCGCTCGCCGCCGACATCGTCGAGCGGATCCTCACGGGTGTCGCCGGCCTCAAGCCGGACACGACCTCGTCGATGTACCATGACCTCACCCACGGCAAGCGTCTCGAGCTGGAGGCGCTCCAGGGCCACGCCCTTCGGCTGGCCGAGCGGCACGGTCTCCCGGCGCCGACGCTGTTCGCCGTGTACGCCGCCCTCAAGCCCCACGCCGGGCCGGCCTGACCGCATGCCGTACCGCCTGCTCTGGAGGTACCTGGCGCCGTATCGCGCCCGCTACGCGTGGGGTCTCGCCTTCCTGGTCGTCGCCAACGCGCTCTCCCTCCTGATCCCGTGGATGGTCAAGAGCGCGATCGAGGCCCTGTCGGCCCGGGGCCCGACCGAGGCCCCGATCGGCCGCTACGTGATCCTCATCTTGATTCTCGCCGCGGCGCACGGGGTGGTCCGGCTCGGCTCGCGCTTCGCGATCCTGGGCGCGGGACAGCACGTCGACTACGACCTCCGCAACGACCTCTTCGCCCGGTTCCAGTCGCTGCCCCCCGCCTTCTACCACGCCCACCGCACCGGCGACCTGATGTCGCGCTCTACCAGCGACATCGCGGCCGTCAAGCAGCTCGTCGGCTTCGGCGGCCTGAGCCTGGCGGGCACGACGCTCGCGTTCCTCGGCACGCTGATCGCGATGCTCGTGATTTCCCGGTCGCTCACGCTGTGGGCGATGGCGCCGTACCCGCTGCTGGTCGTGCTGGCGACGCGGTTCAACGAGCGCGTCCACGTCCAGAGCCAGGCCGTCCAGGAGCAGCTGAGCGTGATGGCGGCCAAGGTCCAGGAAAACCTCTCGGGCATGAGCGTCGTGCGGGCCTACACGCTGGAGCCGCGCGAGATGGCCGCGTTCGGCCGGCTCAACGCCGAGTACCTCCACCGGAGCCTGGCGCTCGGGCGTGTCCAGGCCCAATTCGCGCCGCTGATGGGGCTCGTCGCCGGCATCGGCACCCTCGTCATCCTCTGGGTCGGCGGCACGGCCGTGAGCGAGGGCCGGCTCACCCTCGGCGCCTTCGTCGCCTTCAACGGCTACCTCGCCTATCTGGCCTGGCCGACGATCGCGCTCGGGTGGACCCTCTCGCTGGTCCGTCGGGGGATGACCTCGCTCGAACGCATCGGCGAGATCCTCGACGAACCCATGGCGTACGCGGAGCCGCCGGGCCCGGCGCCGGCCGTCCTGCCGGCGACGCCCGCGCCCGGTCGGATCGAGTTCCGCCGGCTCACTTTCGCCTACGCGGATCGCGCGCCCGTGCTGCAGGACGTGAGCTTCACGGTCGAGCCCGGCCAGAGGGTCGCCGTGGTCGGCCCCACCGGGAGCGGGAAGTCCACCCTGGGAACCCTGCTCCTCCGGCTCTGGGAGCCCCCGCCGGCGACGGTCTTCGTCGACGGCGTAGACGTGCGGCGGATCGACCGCGCGACGCTCCGCCGACACCTGGCGCACGTGCCGCAGGAGGCGTTCCTCTTTTCGCGCTCGATCCGCGAGAACATCGCGTTCGCCGCCGACGACGGCCCCGACGGCCGCGTGGAGGAGGCGGCCCGGGCGGCCGGGCTCGCGGGCGAGGTCGGATCATTCCCGGCTCGGTGGGAGACGGTCGTCGGCGAGCGCGGGCTCACCCTGTCCGGCGGCCAACGCCAGCGCGTCGCGCTCGCGCGCGCGCTCGTGACCGGCGCCCGGATCCTGATCCTCGACGAGATCTTCGCGAACGTGGACGCGGCGATGGAGGCGGAGATCACCGGCGCCCTCCGCAGGGCGTCCGGGCCCACGACGCTCCTGATCACGCACCGGCTGCGGGCGGCGGAGGCGGCCGACCACATCGTCGTGCTCGAGGGCGGCCGCGTCGCCGAGCAGGGGTCCCACGCGGCGCTGCTCGCCGGCGGCGGCGTCTACGCGCGGCTCTGGCGCGTGCAGCAGCTCGAGGACGAGATCGCCCGTGCCTAGCGAGCCGGAGCACGACGAGATCCTCGGCCGGGCCTACGACCAGCGCCTCGTCCGGCGCCTGTGGGCGGCGACGCGGTCCCAGCGGGGTCTGATCCTGGCCTCGGCCGTGCTCTTCCCCTTCATCGCCGGCGTCGAGCTGGTGCAACCCTACTTGATCAAGATCGCCATCGACAACCACATCCTCAAGGCGGACTGGCCAGGTCTCAGCCGGATCGCCCTCCTCTTCCTCCTCACGCTCGCGGCGCTCTACGGCCTGCGCGCCGTCCAGAGCTACGTCACTCACGTCACCGGCCAGCGCGTGATGCACGACCTCCGGCGCATGCTCTTCGAGCACCTGCAGGGCCTCGACGCGCGCTTCTTCGACCGGAACGCCGTGGGCCGGCTCATGACCCGCGTCCTCTACGACGTCGAGGCCGTGAGCGAGATGTTCTCGAGCGGGCTGGTGGCGATCCTCGGCGACGTGGTGACGCTGGCGGGCGTCATCGTCATCATGCTCGGGATGAATTGGCGCCTCGCCCTCGTCACGTTCTCGGTGGTGCCGGTCCTGTTCGCGGTCGCCGCCTACTTCCGCATCAGCGCGCGGGACGCCTACCGGGTCGTGCGCACTCGGCTGGCCCGGCTCAACGCGTTCCTGCAGGAGTCGCTCCAGGGGATGGTGGTGACGCAAGCCTTCGCGCGCGAGGCGCAGGAGTTCGGAAAGTTCCAGGAGCTCAACGCCGACCACCGACGTGCCCTCTTCCGCTCGACCATCTACGACGCGTCGCTCTACGCCTCGGTGGAGGCCATCGGCTCGGCGGCGGTCGCGCTGCTCCTCTGGTATGGCGGCGGGCAGATCTGGCGGGGGATGCTGACCTTCGGCGGGCTGGTGGCGTTCATCGAGTACACGAACCGGTTCTTCCTGCCCATCCGCGACCTCGGGGCGAAGTACGCCGTCATGCAGGCCGCCATGGCCTCCTCCGAGCGGATCTTCGGGCTGCTCGACGTGGAGCCCGCCATCCGGAACCCCGGCGCCGGCCGGATGCCCCGCCGCCCGGACGGCGCCCCGCCCCGCGCCGCGGTGGAGTTCCGTGACGTCTGGTTCGCGTACGCGGACGAGGACTGGGTGCTGCGCGACTGCTCGTTCACCGTGGCGTCCGGGGAGCGGGTGGCGCTGGTCGGCGCCACCGGCGCCGGCAAGACCACAATCGCGCGGCTGCTGAACCGCTTCTACGACGTGGCGAAGGGCCAGGTGCTCGTGGAGGGAGTCGACGTGCGCGAGTGGGACCTCAAGGCCCTCCGGCGCCATGTGGGGCTCGTGCAGCAGGACACGGTCCTGTTCACCGGGACGATCGAGGCCAACCTCCGGCTCGGCCTCGACGGCGAGGCGGCGCGGGCGGACATCGAGCGTGCCGCGGAGATGGCGAACGCGCGCCGGTTCATCGAGGCGCTCCCGCGCGGCTGGGCGCAGGAGATCAGCGAGCGCGGCGCGAACCTCTCGCAGGGACAGCGCCAGCTGCTGGCCATCGCGCGCGCACTTGTGTACAATCCGGCCGTGCTGGTGCTCGACGAGGCGACGTCGAGCGTCGACCCCGAATCCGAGGCGCTGATCCAGGAGGCGATGGGCCGTCTGATGGCCGGCCGCACCAGTCTCGTCGTCGCCCACCGACTGTCCACCATCCAGGGGGCCGACCGCATCCTCGTGGTGCACCGCGGACGGATCCGCGAGGATGGCCGGCACGGGGCACTGCTCCAGCGCGGCGGCCTCTACGCCCGCCTGTACGAGCTGCAGTTCGGCGCGCGGTCGGCGTGACGTTCATTCGCGCCGTGCACGGGCTCGTCCGCCGGATCCCTCGCGGGCGGATCGTGACCTACGGCCAGATCGCGGCAAGCCTCGGCCGCCCCCGCGCCGCGCGCGCGGTGGGCTGGGCGATGCGGCATTGCCCGGCCGGGGTGCCCTGGCACCGCGTCGTCAACGCGCGCGGCGGGATCAGTCGCCGGCCGAACGCGGGCAGCATGCTGACACAGCGGCTCTTGCTGGAGCAGGAGGGGGTCCCGGTGCAGCGCGGGCGGGTCTCGCTGGTGCGCCACGGGTGGCGGGAGATCCGGCGCGCGACGAGGGCCGCTCGCGTCCGTCTCGGCCAGAACGGGAAGGGAGACCCGTGCGACTCGCGTTGAATCTCGGCTACTCGGGCCCGCGGTACTCGCTCGACATGCCGCTCGTGCTCGAGGCCGAGCGGCTCGGTTACGACTCGGTCTGGAGTGCCGAAGCGTACGGGTCGGACGCCGTCACCCCCGCGGCCTGGATCGCCGCGCGGACGGAGCGCATTCACGTCGGGACCTCTATCATGCAGATCGCCGCCCGCACGCCGGCAATGACGGCGATGACCGCGATGACCTTGGACGCGCTGTCGGGCGGCCGCTTCCGGCTAGGCCTCGGCGTCTCGGGCCCGCAGGTCGTGGAGGGCTGGCACGGGCAGCCGTTCGGCAAACCGCTCCGGAAGACGCGCGAGTACGTCGAGATCGTGCGGGCCATCCTCCGGCGCGAGAAGCCGGTGGAGTTCCGCGGCGAGTACTACCAGATCCCCTACGCCGGCCCGGCGGCGACGGGCCTCGGCAAGCCCCTCAAGTCGATCCTCCACGGGCGGCCGGAGCTGCCGGTCTACCTCGCCGCGATCGGACCCCGGAACGTCGCGCTGGCCGCGGAAGTCGCCGACGGGTGGATTCCGGTGTTCTTCTCTCCCGATCGAATGCGGATCTTCCGAGAGTGGCTCGGCGCCGGCTTCGCCGCGGGCGGCCGGGCTTCGCCGCCGGCGGGGTTCGACATCATGCCGATGGTCACCGTCGTGACTGGCCCGGACGTGGCGGCCTGCCGGGCGGTCGTCAAGGCTGGGCTCGCGCTCTATGTCGGTGGGATGGGCGCCCGGGACCGGAACTTCTACAACGACCTCGCCTGCCGCTACGGCTACGAGACCGCGGCGAAGACGATCCAGGAGCTCTACCTCTCGGGACGCAAGGGGGAGGCAGAGGCGGCGGTGCCGGACGCGCTGGTGGACGAGGTCGCCCTCTGCGGCCCCCGCGAGCGGATCGCCGAGCGCCTCCAGGCCTGGCAGGCGTCGGGCGTGACGACCTTGATGGTCGCGCTGCGACAGCCCGAGGCCCTGCACCTCATGGCGGAGCTCGTCCTCTGACCCGGGGGCGGGAGCCGGTGCCGACCGGCAGAGCCCCCCAGTTCTTCACGCTGGCTGGCCTCCTCGAGCAGGCTCGGTTCGCGGACCAGCACGCCCTGCGCTTCCACGAAGGGCCCGGCTGGGCGGCCGGCGTGCTGCAGCTCAAGCCAGGCCAGCACGACCCGCAGACGGAACACGACCGGGACGAACTCTACCTCGTGCTGCGCGGCGAGGGGATTCTCAGGATCGGGGCAGACCGGCATCCGGTCGCGCCTGGCGACTTCTGGCTGGTCCCGGCCGGCACCGAGCATCGGTTCGAGGGGTATCGACAGGAGTTCGTGGTCTTCCAGGTGCTCGTCGCCGGATGAGAGTCGTCCCGCTGGCGGCGGAGTCACTCGGCGTGCGGTCGATGGCGACGTACGTCGAGGCGGGCCGGACGGGGATCCTGATCGACCCGGGGGCGGCGCTGGCGGCGTCGCGGTTCAACCTGCCGCCCGCCGACGAGGAATGGGAGGCGCTCCGGCGGGCCAACGATCGCATCTCCGCCTACGCGGCGCGGGCCGACCTGATCTTCGTCAGCCACTACCACGAGGAGCACTTCCGCCACGACCCGGCCGCCTACGCCGGGCGCTGGGTGCTCGCCAAGGATCCGCGGCGGATGATCGCGGGGGCCCAGGCGCGGCGGGCCTCGGAGCTCTGGCAGGCGATCGGCCGCGGAGCGCGCCTCGAGTCGGCGGACGGGCGCGAGCACGACGGGGTCGACGTGTCGTTCCGGGTGTCGCCGCCGCTGGCGCACGGCACGGAGGGCACGACGCTGGGCTACGTCCTCGCGATCACCCTCGTCGATCGCGCGGAGGGCTTCCGCTTCGTGTTCGCCTCCGACGTGCAGGGGCCGATGTCGGCGGTCGCGGCCGCGTACCTGATCCGCGAGCGGCCGCACCTGCTCTATCTCTCCGGCCCGCCCTCGTACCTGGAGCGGCAGCTCGGACCCGCTGCCGTCGACCGCGGCATCGACAACCTCCGGCGCGTCATCGACGCGACCGGCGCCCGCGTCATCATGGATCACTACGCGCTGCGGGACGGGAACGCCGGCGAGCGCTTCCGTTCGCTCTGGGACGCGGGCGTCGTGACCGCGGCGGGCTACGTGGGCACCCCGGTCGCGGCGCTCGAGGGGCGACGCCACATCCTGTGGGCGGCGCAGCGAAGGCCGCCGGCCCGGATCACGGCGACCGGGCGTGCTATAGTGGCGCGGAAACCGCCGGTCAGATACGCGCGAGGAGGAACCGGGCCGTGAGCACGACCACCGCGACCAAGCCCCTGGGCGTCGGCGACGCCGCGCCGGACTTCACCCTCAAGACGATCGGGCTCTCGGAGGTGAAGCTCCGGGACTACCGCGGTCGACACGTCGTGATCCTCTTCTACCCGCTCGACTGGACGCCGGGGTGAAGCACGTGCATGCCGGCCTTCGACAGGCGCGCTCGCGACTTCGAGGCCGCCAGTGCCCAGGTGCTGGGCATCAGCACGGATAGCCCGTTCAGCCACGAGAACTGGGCCAAGGCCGTGGGGATCAGCCACTACCCCTTGCTCTCGGACGTCCATCGGGACGTCAGCAAGGCCTACGGCGTCTACTGGCCCGACTGGAACGCCAACGTCCGCGCGACCTTCATCGTCGACCGGCAGGGCACGGTCCGGTTCGTCGAGCGCTACGGGAAGGGCGAGCTGCCGGACCCCGATCGCATCCTAGCGGAGGTGAAGAAGCTCGGCTGATTACTGCTTCGAGTCGCGGCAATGGCTCGCGGGCCGGCGACCCGAGGTCTTCGCGTTCCTCTCCGACCCCGCGAACCTGGTGCGGCTGACCCCCGTCTGGCGCGCCCCGCAGCTCCTCACGCCGAGCCCGATCCGCATGCGGGCCGGCACGGTGCTCGACTACCGGATCCGCTGGCTCGGCCTCCCGCTCGGGCTCCGTATGTTCGTTCGCGAGTGGGATCCCCCGTTCCGGTTCCTCGACGTGCAGCTCCGCGGCCCGTACGCGCGCTGGGAACATCGCCATCTCTTTCTCGAGGAGAGCGGCGGCACGCGGGTCGAGGACCGGCTCGTGTACCGGCTCCCGCTCGGTCCCCTTGGGCGCCTCGCCCATCTGGCGCTCGTGGGGAGGCAGCTCGAGCGGACCTGGCGCGAGCGAGCCGCGGTTCTCACGGCGCGCTTCGGGGCGTCCGGGCCCGGGTGAGGCCCCGTCCGGGCGCCGGGCCGCCGGCCGACCTCCTGGGCGCCCACATGTCGGTGGCGGGTGGGTTCTACCGGGCGCTCGAGCGCGGCCACGCGGTCGGGTGCCGGGTGGTTCAGATCTTCGTGAAGAACCAGCTGCGGTGGAGGGCCCGCCCCCTCACGGACGAGGACGTCCGACTCTGGACGGCGGCGCGGCGGGCGACCGGAATCCGGCACGCGTTCGCCCACGCGAGCTATCTGATCAACCTCGCGACGCCTCACGCGGCCGAGTGGCGGCGGGCGGTCGGGGCCTTCCAGGACGAGCTCGAGCGCGCCGAGGCGCTCGGCCTGTCCCTGGTCGTCATCCATCCCGGCTCCCACAGGGGCGCGGGGCGCCGGGCCGGGCTCGCGCGGGTGGCGGCGGCACTCGACGAGCTCACGCGCCGCACGCGCGGCGCCCGCGTGCGGATCGTCCTCGAAAACACGGCCGGCGCCGGCGACACGCTCGGCCGGACGTTCGCGGAACTGGGCTGGCTGCTCGACCGAGCGCGCCACCCCGAGCGGCTCGGGGTGTGCCTCGACACCTGCCACCTCTTCGCGGCCGGCTACGACCTCCGGAGCCGCACCGGATACGAGGCGGCGATGGCCGAGTGCGCGACCACGGTCGGGCTCGAGCAGGTCCGCGCCTTTCACCTGAACGACGCCAAGGCGGGGCTCGGGTCGGGGCTCGACCGCCACGAGCACATCGGGCGCGGGCAGCTCGGCCTTCTGCCGTTCCGCCTCCTCTTGCGCGACCCCCGCTGGCGGCGGGTCCCGAAGGTGCTCGAGACACCGAAGACGCCCGACCCGGCGGCAGACATCGCGAATCTCCGGACGCTCCGGACGCTCAGCGGGAGGCGGTGACGCCGACGCGGCGGCAGAGCGGGCGGACCGGGCAGGCCGAGCAGCGGGGCCGGAGCGGCGCGCAGACGTTCTGGCCGAAGGCCACGAGCAGATCGTTGTAACCGATCCAGTAGCGGCGCGGCAGCCTGGCGCGCAGCGCCATCTCGGTCGCCTCAGGCGTCGTCGTGCGGACGTAGCCGAGCCGGTTCGAGATGCGATGCACGTGGGTGTCGACGCAGATGCCGGGCTTGCCGTAGCCCATCGTCACCACCAGGTTCGCCGTCTTGCGGCCGACGCCCTTGAGCGTGAGGAGCGCGTCGATCTCGTCCGGCACCCGCCCGCCGAAGCGCCCGAGGAGGTCGCGGCAGATCGCCCGGATCGCGCGCGCCTTGGTCCGGTAGAACCCGACCGGGTAGATGAGGCGTGCGATCCGCCCGGGAGTGACCCGCTGCATCGCCGCCGGCGTGTCGGCGACGGCGAAGAGACGTGCAGCGGCGGGGCCGGTCGTCCGGTCCTGGGTGCGGAGGGAGAGGACGCAGGCGATGAGGACGCGGAAGGGATCGCGCGTCGCGCCCGCGATCTCCGCCAGCGCGGTCGGGCGCCAGCGCGGCGCCGACCGGCGGAGCCGGCGGATGACGGCCGCGATGTCTACCGCTTGTCCTGGATCTCGGCGAGCAGCTTCTTGGCGCGTGGCAGATCCTTCACGGTCCAGTCGGCGACGAAGGCGGGGTCGCGCTCGGTCAGGACGGCCTCGAGCTGCTCGCGAGCCGCCGCGTACTGGCCCCGCCGCATGAGGGCGCGGGCCAGACCGATCCGGATCGCCGTGTAGCGCGGCGCCGTCGCCAGCGCCTTCCGGAAGTGCTCCTCGGCCGTCGCCACGCTGCCGCCGGCGATGGCCGGCAGTTCGAGGTACACGTTGCCGGCGAGCGCGTGGCCGGCGGCGTGATTGGGATCGATCTCGAAGATCGTCTGGAGCTCTCCCTTGACGGTCGGCAGAAGGAAGAGGGAGCGGAAGATCCCCTTCGTCTGGCCCCAGCGGGCGATGGTGGCGCCGTAGAGGAAGTGGGCGTCCGGGTTGCGCGGCGCCAGCTCGATTGCCCGCTTCGCCACCTCGCGCCCGCGGGCGTAGGCCGTGAGCTTCTCCTCGTCGGTCCGGGCCTCTACGTCCCCGACCGTGAAGTAGACGCGCGCCAGCGCGAGCATGGCGGGGAGGGTCGGCGCCTTCCGAAGGTCGGCCTCGAGGAGGTCGCGGGCGCGGTCGAGGTTGCCGAGATCCACGTGGTAGCTCGCGTAGAGGGCGAGCGCCTCGTCCACCGGCGTCCTCGCCCAGCTGAGGGCCGGGACCAGGAGCAGGAGGGCGAGGGCGAGGGGAGCCACCGTTGAAAGCGTAGCACGGCGACGCGGCGCTTGACGGCGCTCCGTGACCTCCGCATGATGCGTCCGATGAGCGCCCCCGCGTCCTTCCGGCCGCTCGGCCTCGATCACGTCGTCCTCCGCGTCCGGGACCAGACCGCCTCGACCCGCTTCTACACGGACGTCCTCGGCTGCACCGTCGACCACGTCAACGCGGCCATCTCGCTCGTCCAGCTGCGCTTCGGGGACCACCTGATCGACCTGCTCCCGGGAACGGGGGAGCCGGGAAGCGGCCTCGATCACTTCTGCCTCTCGATTGGGTGCGACGACCTCCCCGCGCTGGCCGCGGAGCTGCGCGGGCGGGGCGTCGACGTCGACGGCGAGGTGGCGGAGCGCCGGGGTGCCTTCGGCCGCGGCCCGTCGCTCTACCTCCGCGATCCCGACGGCTACCGGATCGAGCTCAAGCCTCGGTAAGGCGCGCGAGGGCGTGGAGGATGTCGGCGGTCGGCACCGCGCCGCCGCCCGGCGCCTCGTGCACGAGCGCCTCGCAGCCGGCCAGGAGCACCCAGGCGAGCACCGCCGGCGGCGGATCCTTCCGGATCGTCCCGACCCGGACGCCCGCCTCGAGGATCTCCTCCAGCGAGGCCCGGAGCTGCTCGCGGATCCACGCGAGCGCGAGCCCGAGCGCCTCGTCCGAGCGCGCGCGCTCGCGCGCCGCCGGCAGGAGCGCCGGGATCGCGCCGTCCTCGCCGAACGCGGCGGCGATCTTCGCGAGGGCCAGATCGCGCCGGACTCGCGGCGGATCGGGGGCGGCGGCGATCGCCGCGACCTCGCGCGCGAGGGCGAGGATGCGCGTCTCGACCGGCAGCGCCCCGGCCGCGCGCGGCCGGCTCCGGGCTCGGCGTCGGCGGGACATGTCTGCTAAACATACCGCGTCCGGCACCACGGCAGACAACTCCTGACCGCCCCCTCCGCCAATCGAGCCCCTCACGGTTCACGGTGACGAGGTGAGCCTCCGGGCATGACGCCGCCCCGGGGGCGGCGCGAGAGGGGGGCGCGCCTCCCGGCGCGTCGGGCGGCGCGGACGACCGGCGTCCGTACGGCGGCGTGGGTCCCGACGGAATACGGAGACGGCTGCGCGCTCACGGCGCCGAGCGAAGCCCGGAGCCTGACGGCCCGAGTCTCTCGAGGTTGCGCTAGCGGCGCCCGAGGGCGCGTTCGAGGGTCGCGATGGCGATGTGGAAGTTGGCGAGGGCTTGCGCCTCGGTCGACTGCGCCTGCGTGAGCGCGAGCTGGGCGTCGGTGAGCTCGAGGATGGTGCCGACGCCGGCGTCGAACCGGCCCTGAGCCAGGCGGAAGCTCTCGTCGGCGGCGGCGACCGCCGCTCGCGCCGCCTGGATCTGCTCGTCGGCCGCGCCGACGTTGAGGTACGCCTGCTCGACATCCTGCGCGATCGTTAGCTCCTCCGACCGCATCTGGGCCTGGGCGCTCTGCAGGCTCGCGAGGGCTTCCCGGTATCGCGCGATCTTGTTGCCGCCGTCGAAGATGTTCCAGTTCAGGGCGACGCCGAGCTCCCAGATCTCGCGGAAGTCGGTGGTCTGCCGGCCCACAGAGGCGTTGCCGGTGATGTCCGGGTAGAAGTTGCGGACCTGGAGCTTGACCGTCGCCTCGGCGGCGTCGACCCGGAGCTTCGCCTGCTTGTACTCCGGCCGGCCCCGGAGCGCCTCGGCGAGAAGCCCGGGGTGGTCAACCTGGTAGGGGAGGTGCTCGCTCAGGATGTCGACGATCTGGATTGGGGTCGTAACGGGAATGCCCATGCCCGTGTCGAGGGCGACCCGGGCGAGCTGCTCCGCGTTGCGTGCCTGGATCAGCGCCACCTTTGCGTTCGCGACGTCGACCTCAGCGCGGGAGACCGCCAGCTTCGGCTGGGTCCCGACCTCGTAGAAGCCACGCGCGGAGCGCAGGTTCAGGTCGGCGCGCTTGAGCGCCGCCTCGTTGACCACGATGAGCCGCTGGCCGAACAGCAGGTTGAAGTAGGCCTGCTTGACCGCGAGGACGATCAGGTCCCGCTGGACCTCGACGTCCTCCTTCGCGACGTCGGCCAGGCGCTTGGCGACCTCCGTCGCCGCGAAGGTCTTGCCAAAGTCGAACAGGACCTGCGACAGGGCGAGACGCACGGCGTTCTGGGTGACGTACATGGTCGGAGCGGTGGAGCTCACGCCGAAGATGAGGCGGTCGCGCGTGGCGGTCCACGTCGCGCTGAGCTGAGGCAGCAGGGGTGCGATGGCCTGATCGACCCGGAAGCGTGCGGCCGCGTAGTCGTAGAGCCTGGACTGGATCTGTGGCTGGGTGACGAGGGCGATCTGGATCACCTCGGGCAGTGTGAGGAGGCGCCCGAGCACGTCGGGGAGCGCTGCCGGCGTGCCGGACGTCACCGGGACCTTCTCGGCGGGTCTCTCGGCGGACTTCGGCGTCGGCTTTGGGACGGGGGCCGGTGCGGGCTGGCCGGAATTCTGCGCTGCCGCGGGAAGGGAGCCCGCTGCCAGCAACAGCCCGACAAGAACGCCGGCGATCCTCGTCATCGGCCTCGAACCTCCTCCGAGGCGGTGCTACGGCACGGGGTCCGCGGCGTGAATTCGTGCGCGGCCCGTCGCCGCGTGAGGCCGAGCGACGGTGCGCTGCGGTGCATCTTCACGGGCACGAGCAAAGCGCTGCTGTCTCGGTGCCACGACGCCGGCCTCATCATACTACCCGGGGCAGGACGGGATGAAATGTTGTGCACGGAGACGAGAGCTTACGACCCTGTTGTGAACTCGTTCACCAGAAGGGGCGCGGTGGATATCCAGTTGACGGCGTGTGGATGTCTTTTTCCTTGACGACCCCCAAATATGGTGTGCTACTTTCGCCTTCACCACATAATATTGGGCTAGCAGAGTAGAATGAAATGAACGCCGCAGGGACGCCTCGTCGCCGTGGTCACCCACGCCAGAAGGAGGGGCAGGATGCCGTCTGAGACTCGTCCGGCGA
>QHRX01000071.1 GCA_003221455.1 Candidatus Rokuibacteriota bacterium | reverse complement strand
CGACGTTCATGATCCTCGGCGACGTCTGCACCCGGAACTGCGGCTACTGCGCCGTCACGCACGGCAAGCCCCGCTGGGAGGACCGTGAAGAGCCCGAGCGGATCGGGCGCGCGGTGGCGGCGCTCGGGCTCGAGCACGTGGTGGTCACCTCGGTGAACCGCGACGATCTCGCCGACGGCGGCGCCGCCCACTTCGCGGCGACGATCCGCGCCATCCGCCACGAGCGACCCGCCTGTCAGGTCGAGGTGCTCATCCCGGACTTCCGCGGCTCGGCCGAAGCCCTTCGGACCGTGATCGACGCCGCCCCCGAGATCCTGAACCACAACACGGAGACGGTGCCGCGGCTCTATAAGGTCGCCCGCCACGGCGGCCGCTACGAGCGGACGCTCGCGCTCTTCCGGCGAGCGCGGGCGGCGGCGCCGGGGCTGCTGACCAAGTCCGGCATCATCCTGGGTCTCGGCGAGACCCGAGACGAGCTGGTCGCGACGCTGGGGGACCTCCGGCGGGTCGACGTGCGCATCCTCACGCTCGGTCAGTACCTGCGGCCCTCGACGCAGCATCTGCCGGTGGCCCGCTACTACCACCCGGACGAGTTCGCGGAGCTCGCGGAGATCGGTCGCGGCCTCGGCTTCGCCCACGTGGAGTCGGGCCCTCTCGTGCGCAGCTCGTACCACGCCAAGAAGCAGGTCCAGCTGGCCGCAGAGCCGCCGGCGCGCCAGCCGTAGGCGGGGCCATGGAGTACCTGCCGATCGTCAGCGTGTTCGGGTTCGCGGCCGTCGTCGCGGGGGCCCTCCTGTACATCCCCTCCCTCCTGGGACCGCGCCGGGTGACGCCGATCAAGCTCGAGCCGTTCGAGTGCGGCAAGGACCCGATCTCGCTGCCGGAGGGGCGTTTCGCGATCAAGTTCTCGACGACGGCGATCTTCTTCATCGTGGTCGACATCGAGCTGATCTTCCTCTGGCCGTGGGCGGTTCTCTACCGGGAGCTCGGATGGTTCGGCTTCGTCGAGATGCTCGTGTTCCTCGGGATCCTGATGCTCGGCTTTCTGTACGTTTGGCAAAAGGGAGGGCTCGAGTGGGAGTAGGCGACTTCTTCACGACGAAGCTCGATCAGGCGATCGGCTGGGCGCGGAAGTACTCGATCTTCCAGTACCCCTTCGTGACCGCCTGCTGCGGGATGGAGTACATGGCGACGGCCTGCTCGCATTACGACATCGACCGGTTCGGGGCCGGCCTCGCCCGGTTTTCGCCTCGGCAGGCCGACGTGCTGTTCGTGGTCGGGACGATAAGCCACAAGATGGCCCCCGTGCTCAAGCGCGTCTACGACCAGATGTGCGAGCCGAAATGGGTGGTCGCCTTCGGCGTGTGCACGTGCACCGGCGGCTTCTACGACAACTACGCGACGGTGATGGGGATCGACACCATCATTCCCGTCGACGTCTACATCCCGGGATGCCCGCCGCGTCCCGAGAGCGTGCTCGACGGGCTCATGAAGCTCCAGGACAGGATCGCGGCCGGGGCCCAGAGATACTAGAGGTGGACGGCGAGCGCATCCTCGCACGGCTCAGGGAGCGGTTCGGGCCCGCCGTCCTCGAGGCCGGGAGCCCCTTCGGCCAGCCCACGGCGGTCCTTGACCGCGGGGTGCTCCGCGAGGCACTCGACTTCTGCAAGGTCGACCCCGAGCTGGGCTTCGACATGCTGGTCGACCTCACCGCAGTGGACTACCTCAAGTTTCCGGGGCGAGAGGACGGCCCGCGCTTCGAGGTCGTCTACCATCTCTACTCGCTGCCGCACAATCAGCGCCTGCGGCTCAAAGTACGGGTCGAGGAGGAGGGCGCGGTGGTGCCGTCGGCGACGCCGCTCTGGCCGATCGCTAACTGGCTCGAGCGCGAGGTGTGGGATATGTTCGGCATCCGCTTCGAGGGGCACCCCGACCTCCGCCGCTTGCTGATGTACGAGGAGTTCGAGGGGCACCCCCTGCGCAAGGACTACCCCATCCAGCGGCGGCAGCCGCTAATCGGGCCGAGGAACTGAGGGGGCATGGCGGAGACAGCCACGCGCGAGATCTTCCTCGGCGAGGGGAGCGGGACCGGTAGCGGAGGGCAGAACCTGCACGTCAACATCGGCCCCCAGCATCCGGCGATGCACGGGATCATTCGCATCCTGGCCGAGCTGGACGGGGAGACCGTCGTCAAGACCGACGTCGAGATCGGCTACCTGCACCGCGCCTTCGAGAAAGAGTGCGAGGCCGGCGGGTACAACAACGCCATCCCGTTCACCGACCGCCTGAACTACGTCTCGCCGCTGATCAACAACTTTGGCTACGCGGCGGCCGTCGAGAAGTTGCTCGGCATCGAGGTGACCGAACGCTGCAAGTACATCCGTGTTCTCATGAGCGAGATCTCGCGGATCTGCGACCACCTCACGTGCATCGGGGCCTCCGCGATGGAGCTCGGCGCCATCACGGTGTTCCTCTACATGATCAAGGCGCGCGAGTTTCTGTGGGAGTTGGTCGAGGACGTCACCGGGGCGCGGCTCACCATCTCGTACGGCCGGGTGGGCGGGGTTCGTGCGGACCTGCCCGACGGGTTCGCCGAGAAGGCGCGGAAGGCGTTCCAGGAAACGCGCGAGGTGCTCGACGAAGTCGACCGGCTCCTGACCGGCAACCGGATCTTCATGGACCGGATGATCGGGGTGGGCGCCCTCTCTGCCGAGCAGAGTATCGCCTACGGCATCACCGGCCCGCTCCTCCGGGCGGCCGGCGTCGCCTACGACGTGCGAAAGGCGCAGCCCTACTGGGTCTACGATCGGGTCGAGTTTGAGGTGCCGACGCGGCCGACCGGCGACAACTACGCCCGGTACCTCGTTCGCATGGCGGAGATGGAGCAGTCGATGCGCATCGCCGAGCAGGCGCTGGCGGACATGCCCGGCGGCGCCATCAACGTCGACTTCGAGGGCCGGCCGATCGATCCGGCGAGCTACGTCGACCGGGGCAAGCAGGGGAAAACCGAGGGGCTGCTCTTGCTGCCGGTCACGCTCTCACCGAACCTGGAGGGCCAGAACCGGAGGGCGCTCGAGCGCGTCCTCACGCACGACAAGCGCGTCGCCCTGCCACCGAAGGAAACGACCTACGGCTCGATCGAGGGCTTGATGAACCACTTCATGCTGATCATGGAGGGCTACGGGATCCGGCCGCCGGCCGGCGAGGTCTACGTCCCCGTCGAGGGCGCCAACGGTGAGCTCGGCTTCTACGTGGTGTCGGACGGGAGCGACAGGCCCTACCGGGTCCACTGCCGGCCGCCGTGCCTTCCGCCGCTGGCGGCGCTCCCCCGGCTGCTCGAGGGCGGGATGGTGGCCGACGTCGTGCCCACCTTTGGCTCGGTCAACATGATCGGCGGCGAGCTCGACCGATGATGATCGAAGCAGCGCGGCGCCGGGGCCAGGGTCCGGGTCAATCAACGCGGGCGGCGAGTTCGAGCTCGCCGAAGCAGCGTCGCGGATGACGAGGCCATCGAGGTGACCCCAAGCCGCCCGCAATTCACGCCGGAGCAGCAGGCAGAGGTGCGGCGTTTGCAGGGGCTCTACCCAGACCCGCAGGGCGCGCTCCTGCCGGTGCTGCACCTCGCGCAGGACGTGTTTGGCTACATCTCGGAAGAGGTCGAGGAGTACGTGGCCGGGCTGTTCGGTCTCGCCCCCGCCCACGTGCACGAGGTTGTCACGTTCTACACGATGTACTTCCGTGAGCCGAAGGGGCGCCACATCGTCTCCGTCTGCCACAACCTGTCCTGCCATCTCGCGGGTGCCCCGGGTATCCTGGACCACCTCAGGCGGCGGCTCGGCATCGAGCCCGGCGGGACGACCGACGACGGCCGGGTCACGCTGCTCGCCGTCGAATGCCTCTGCGCCTGCGAGATGGCACCGATGCTGCAGGTCGACGACCGGTACGAGGGCAACCTGACGCCGGAGACCGTCGACCGGCTGATCGACCAGCTGCAATGAGCCAGTCGGCGGCGGAGCCGATCGAGCCGATCCTGACCCGCAACTTCGGGCGGCCCGACTCGCACACGCTCACGGCGTACCGAGAGACGGGCGGCTACACCGGGTGGGCCAAGGCCCTCGCCCTGGAGCCGGCCGCGATCACCGACGCCGTGAAGCGCTCGAACCTCCGGGGCCTGGGGGGCGCGGGCTTCCCGACCGGTACCAAGTGGTCCTTCGTCCCGAAGGGGCACGCGGGTCCGATCTACCTCGTCATCAACGCCGACGAGGGCGAGCCCGGGACCGTGAAGGACCGCTACCTGCTCGAGCGCGATCCCCACGCGCTGATCGAGGGCATGCTGATCGCGGCCCGTGCGATCGGCTCGCGGCTCGCCTTCGTCTACGTCCGGGGTGAGTACGTCGCTCCGTGGCGGCGCTTCAGCGCGGCCGTCCGCGAGGCATACGATGCGGGCTACCTCGGCCGCGGCCTCGACGTCGTCGTCCATCGGGGCGCGGGCGCGTACATCTGCGGCGAAGAGACGGGCCTGATCTCCTCGCTGGAGGGTCGGAAGGGGTGGCCCAAGCTCAAGCCGCCGTTCCCCGCCATCAAGGGCGCGTTCGGCGCCCCGACCATCGTCAACAACGTCGAGACGATCTGCCAGGTCCCCCATATCGTCAACCGCGGCCCAGAGTGGTTCGCGGCCCTTGGGACCCAGACGCAGGGCGGCACCCGCTTGTACTCGGTGTCGGGTCGCGTGAGACGTTCTGGCGTGTACGAGGCCTCGGTGGGCGTGACCCTCCGCCAGCTGATCTACGAGCACGCCGGCGGCGTCACGGGGAACGGGCGGCTCAAGGCGGTGGTCCCGGGGGGGGCCTCGGCGGCCATCCTGCGGGCCGACGAGATCGACGTCACGATGGACGTCGACGGCCTCAGGAACGCGGGGACGATGGCGGGGTCGGCCGGCGTCATCGTGATGGACGAGACCGTGTCGATCCCGGACGCGCTGAGAGTGGTCGCCCGTTTCTACGCGCACGAGTCCTGTGGGCAGTGCACGCCGTGCCGCGAGACCACGGGCTGGATCTACCGGATGACGGAGCGGATCGTCGAGGGGCGGGGACGCAAGGAGGATCTCGACACGATCCTCGACGTCGCCCGGCGCGGGACCGGCACCACGATCTGCGCCTTCTACGATGGAGCGGTGGGGCCGTACATCTCGTACATCGAGAAGTTCCGCGCCGAGTTCGAGGCCCTGATCCCGCATGCCTAAGCTCACGATTGACGGCCGGCCGCTCGAGGTGCCGCCGGGGACGAACCTGATCGAGGCGGCCCGCCGGCTCGGGATCGAGATCCCGCACTACTGCTACCACCCCGCGCTGTCTATCGCGGGCCAGTGCCGGCTCTGCGTGGTCGACATCGAGAAGGTCCCCCGCCCGCAGGTCGCCTGCAACACGGTCGTCGCCGAGGGCATGGTCGTGCACACGGAGACCGAGCGCGTGCTCGAGACGCGGAAGTCGATCATGGAGTTCCACCTGATCAACCATCCGCTCGACTGCCCGGTGTGCGACCAGGCGGGCGAGTGCTGGCTGCAGATCTACTACATGAAGCACGGGCTCTACGACCCGCGCATGGTCGACGAGAAGGTTCACAAGCCGAAGGCGGTGCCCCTCGGGCCGCACGTGATCCTCGACGCCGAGCGCTGCATCCTCTGCTCGCGCTGCGTCAGGTTCTGCGACGAGGTCACGGGCACGAGCGAGCTCGGCATCTTCCACCGCGGCGATCGCTCCGAGATCGGGCTCTTCCCGGGCCAGGAGCTCGCCAACAAGTACTCGGGCAACGTGGTCGACATCTGCCCAGTGGGCGCCCTCACCGACCGGGACTTCCGGTTCCAGGTGCGTGTCTGGTACCTCGACACCCAGAAGTCGATCTGTCCGGGCTGCGCCCGCGGCTGCAACATCGAGGTGCACGTGAGCCGCCGCCGGGTGCACCACGCCGAGGGGCGGCGGGTGGTCCGGCTCAAGCCGCGCTTCAACGAGGCCGTCAACAAGTGGTGGATCTGCGACGCGGGCCGCTACGGCTCTGCCTTCGTGGACGGCGACACCCGGCTCCAGGCACCCGCCCGCCGCGACGGCGAGAAGACGCTCGAGGTCGCCTGGACGGAGATGATTCCGCTCGCCGCCGGACGGCTGCGCGGCTACCGCGCCGACGAGATCGGCATCCTCGCCTCGCCGAAGCTGTCGAACGAAGACCTGTTCCTTCTCCGGCGGCTCTGCGACGCCCTCGGCGTCGGCGCCGTCGACTACCGGGTGCCGCCGGCCCGGCCGGGCGACGAGGACGACTTCCTGATCCGCGCCGACAAGAACGCGAATACCCGGGGCGCGGAACTGGTCGGGCTCGGCGGGGCGGACTCGCGGGCGATCCTCGCGGCCGCTCGCGAACGCCGGGTCAAGTGTCTCTGGATCTTCTGCCACGACCTGCTCGCCTCCGCGTGGCCGGAGGGCGAGGTGCTGGACGGGCTCCTGGGAGCGGAGACGGTGATCTTCCAGGGGACCAACGCCAACCCGACGAGCGCCTACGCGCATCTCGTGCTCCCGGCTGCCGCCTATCCCGAGCGGGAGGGCACGTGGACGAACTTCGAGGGGCGCGTCCAGCGCTTCCGGCAAGCGCTCCCCCCGCTGGGCCGTGCCCTTCCGGACTGGGAGATCCTCGGCCGCCTCCTGCAGGAGGTGCAGGGCGCGCCGCGCCCGGCCCGGGCGGAAGACTGCTTCCGCGACCTGGCCGCCACCGTGCCGGCCTTCGCCGGCATGAGCTACCGCTCGATCGGCGACGCCGGGCAGCTGGTCCAGACCGCCCGACCATGACCGACGTCGGGGTCGCCGTCGGCCGCGTCCTGTTCGTGATGCTCTTTGTCCTCAACCTGGGCGGCCTGCTGACCTGGGTCGAGCGGAAGCAGTCGGCCATCATGCAGGACCGGATCGGGGCCAACCGCGCGTCGATCTTCGGGCTCCGGCTCTGGGGGCTCTTCCACCCGCTCGCCGACGCGATCAAGATGCTGACGAAGGAGGAGTTCTATCCCGCCCGGGCCGACCGGGTGCTGTTCGGCCTGGCGCCCTTCGTGTCCGTGTTCTGTGCGCTGGTGGCCTTCGCCTCGATCCCGTTCGGCGACACCCTGTCGGTCGCGGGGCGGGAGGTGCCGCTCCAGGCGCTGACCTTCAACGTGGGGCTCCTCTACGTGTTCGCGATGCTCTCCCTCGGCGTGTACGGCGTGATGATGGCGGGCTGGTCCTCCGCGAACAACTACGCCCTGCTCGGCGGGCAGCGGGCGGCGGCGCTGATGATCACCGCCGAGGTCGCGATCGGCGCCTCGATCGTCGGGGTGGTGATGGTCTATGGCTCGCTGAACATGATGGACATCGTTCGGGCCCAGGGGGCCGTGCTCGGGGGCTGGCTTCCCATGTGGGGGATCCTCACCCAACCGCTCGCGTTCGTGCTCTTCCTCACCGCGGGGATCGCCGCGACCAAGCGCATCCCGTTCGACATGCCCGAGGGGGAGTCGGAGATCATCGGCTACTTCGTGGAGTACAGCGGGATGAAATTCGGGCTGTTCGTCATGGCCGACCTGCTGGAGACGGTCGTGATCGCGGGCATGACGGTGTCCCTCTTCCTCGGGGGCTGGCAGGTGCCGTACCTCGTCCGCGACGGGTTCGCCTTCCCCTGGGGCGCCGCGTTCGCGCTGCCCCGTGTCCTCGTCACCCTGCTCCAGGTCCTGGCCTTCATGGCGAAGGTGGTCGCGATGATCTGGTTCCTGATGCTGATCCGCTGGACGCTGCCGCGCTTCCGCTACGATCAGGCGATGCGCCTCGGCTGGCTCGGCCTCTTTCCGCTCTCGATCGCGAACATCGTGCTGACCGGCGGGGCGCTGCTCCTGTGGGGGCCCCGGTGAAGCCCGTCCAGCGCGTCTACCTGCGGGAGGTCGCTTCGGGACTCGTGCTGACCGCGCGGCATTTCTTCGTGAACATGGGCCGGCACCTCGCCCACGCGCTCGGGCGGACCGAGGCCCGCGGCGCGGTGACGATCCAGTACCCGGAGGAGCGCCGCCCCTATGCCCCGCGGCTCCGGAGCCTGCACCGGCTGGTGCGGCGCGAGGACGGCTCGCCCCGCTGCGTGGCCTGCATGATGTGCGAGACCGTGTGCCCCGCCCACTGCATCTACATCGTGGCCGGCGAGCATCCCAACCCCGACATCGAGAAGGTGTGCACGGAGTTCACGATCGACCTCGGCAAGTGCGTATTCTGCGGCTACTGCGTGGAGGCGTGTCCGGAAGACGCGATCCGGATGGACACCGGGATCCTGGAGTTCTCCTCCTACAGCCGCGGGGGGATGATCTACACAAAGGAGACGCTCCTCTCCCTGGAGCCCGCCGGGCCCGACGGCAAGCCTCGGTCGCCGGTGCCGATCCCGGCGGACCGGACGCCCTGACGTGCAGGTCGGGGTCTTCGTGCTCGCCGCCCTGATCGGCGTCGGCTCGGCGCTCGGGCTCGTCCTCCGGCGCAACCCGGTCCACGGCGCCCTCTTCCTGGTCGTCAACCTCGGGAGCATCGCCGTCCTGTACCTCACGCTGGGCGCGCAGTTCCTAGCGGCCGCGCAGGTGATCGTGTACGCCGGCGCCATCATGGTGCTGTTCGTGTTCGCGATCATGATGCTGATCCCCGGCAAGGAGGAGACCGGCCCCGATCCCCGGCGGCCGGTCCGGCTCCTCGCCATCCCGTTTGGGGCGCTCCTGCTCCTCGAAGTTCTGCTGATGGTGGTCGCCCGGCCGGCGCATCCCGGCGGGCGGGTGCGGGCCGCCGGCGGCGTGCAAGCCATCGGCCGCCTGCTCTTCACCGACTACCTGTTCCCCTTCGAGTTGACGTCGGTGTTGCTGCTCGCCGCGCTGGTCGGGGTGCTGGCACTCGCCAAGCGGGGGGCCGGGGCAGGCGCGACCGCCGGCGCGCCGAGCGGACGAATCCAGGGAGCCCTGGACGCGGCCGGGCAGGGGGCCGGCGGCGGTTCGAGCGGGCCGGCGGCGGCCGGCCGCTCCGCGGCGCGGCCGGAGCTGACGGAGCCGCCCCGACCGGGCCGGGACCCGGCACGGTGAACGGGTGACGTGAGTTGGTCCCCGGTTCCTATTACACTGGGCTGTCGGCAGTCCTGTTCGCGATTGGCGCGGTCGGCGTCATCGTGCGGCGCGATCCGCTGGTGATCTTCATGTCGATCGAGGTGATGCTGAACGCCGCGAACCTGGCGCTGGTGGCGTTCGGCGCCCAGTTCGGCAATGCGGAGGGGCAGGTGCTGGTGTTCTTCGTCATGACCGTCGCGGCCGCCGAGGTGGCGGTCGGCCTCGCCATCATTGTCGCGATCTTCCGCCTGCGGCGGCGGTTGTCGGTGGACGATCTCAGCGCGATGCGCTGGTAGCGGGAGGCGTCATGGCGCAGCTCAACACGGCGGCGCCCGGAGTGGATGCCGGGCTAGCGCGGCAGCTCTTGTCGCAGATGATGCTGATCCGTCGCTTCGAGGAGAAGGCTGCGGAGAGCTACGCGCTCGGCAAGATCGGCGGCTTCCTCCACCTGTATATCGGCGAGGAGGCGGTGGCCGTCGGCGCGTCGTCCGTGCTGCGCCCCGACGACTACGCGATCTCGGCGTACCGCGAGCACGGCCACTGTCTGGCGAAGGGCTCCGACCCGCGTCGGGTCATGGCCGAGCTGTTCGGGCGCCGCGACGGGCTCTGCCACGGTAAGGGCGGCTCGATGCACCTCTTCGACAAGACGACGAACTTCCTGGGCGGCCACGCGATCGTCGGCGCCCATCTGCCGCTAGCGGCGGGCGTGGCCTTCGCGATCAAGTACCGGGGCGGTGACCAGGTGATCGTGTGCTACTTCGGCGACGGGGCGGTCGCCCAGGGCGAGTTCCACGAGTCGATGAACCTGGCCGCGCTCTGGAAGCTCCCCGTTGTCTACATCTGCGAGAACAACCGCTACGCGATGGGCACCTCGATCGAGCGCGCGCTCGCGCAGACGGAGATCTGGCGCTTCGGCCACGCCTACGGCATTCCGGGCGAGGCGGTCGACGGCATGGACGTGCTGGCCGTCCGCGAGGCGGTCGGCCGCGCGGTGGATCGGACGCGGCGCGAGCAGGAGCCCACCCTCCTCGAGGCGCGCACGTACCGTTTCCGCGGACACTCGATGCGCGACCCCGCCGGCGCGATCTACCGGACCAAGGAGGAGGTCGAGCACGAGAAGCAGCGCGATCCGATCCTGCTCTTCCGGACCCGGTGTCTCCAGGAGGGGTGGCTCACCGAGGCCGACGTGAAGGCGGTCGAGAAGGACGTCAACGACCTGATCGACGAGGCCGTCGCCTTCGCCGACGCGTCGCCCGAGCCGCCGCTCGAGTGGCTGCTCACCGACATCTACAAGGAGGGCTGAGGATGGCGGTGATGACCTATCGCGAGGCGCTCAACGTGGCGCTCCGCGAGGAGATGCAGCGCGATCCCCGGGTGTTCATCCTCGGCGAGGAGGTCGGTCTCTACGACGGCGCCTACAAGGTCACCCAGGGGCTCTTGAAGGAGTTCGGGCCCAAGCGCGTCGTCGACACGCCGATCTGCGAGTCCGGGTTCACCGGGATCGGCATCGGCGCCGCCATGGTCGGGCTCCGGCCCGTGGTGGAGATGATGACCTTCAACTTCTCCATCCTCGCCCTCGACCAGATCATCAACTCGGCCGCGAAGATGTACTACATGTCCGGCGGCCAGTTCAACATCCCGATCGTGATCCGCGGACCGGGCGGTCCCGCGCACCAGCTCGCCGCCCAGCACTCGCAGTCGATGGAGAGCTACTTTTACCACGTGCCGGGCCTGAAGGTCGTGCGGCCCACGACCCCGGCCGACGCCAAGGGGCTCCTGAAGTCGGCGATCCGCGACGATAACCCGGTGGTCTTCATCGAGGCCGAGACGCTCTACCCGGTCAAGGGCGAGGTTCCCGACGACCCAGACTTCACGATTCCCCTCGGCCAGGCGATCGTGCGCCGGGAGGGACGGGACGTGACGGTCGTCGCCTATGTGGGCATGATGTACCGCGCGATGGAGGTCGCCGCCGAGCTGGACACGGAGGGTCTGTCGGTCGAGGTGGTCGATCCGCGAACCCTGCGCCCGATGGACACCGAGACGATCATCGGCTCGGTGCGGAAGACCCACCGCGCGGTCGTGGTCGAGGCGGGCGCGGGCTTCGCCGGGATGGGGTCGGAGATCGCCGCCTTCATCACCGAGCAGGCGTTCGACGACCTCGACGCGCCGGTCGAGCGCGTCACCGGCGCCAACGCGCCGATGCCCTATGCCCGGAACCTGGAGCGCGCCAAGACGCCCTCGAACGAGCGCATCGCCGAGGCGATCCGCAAAGTCTGCTCCGCGAACGGGCGCTGACCGACATGACGGGCGCCGACACCCACGGGACCCACAGAGACTCTCACACGAACGGGGGCTAACCGACATGGCCGTCACCAAGGTAGTGATGCCCAAGCTCTCCGAAGCCATGGAGACCGGCAAGGTCATCAAGTGGCTGCGGAACGAGGGCGACCGCGTCCAGAGCGGCGACATCGTCGCGGAGATCGAGACGGACAAGGCCGACGTCGAGATGGAAGCCTTCGGGGCCGGCGTCCTCCGGAAGATCCTGGTTCCCGCCGGTGAGCGGGCGCCCGTCGGCACGCTGATCGGCGTCATCGCCGAGCCGGGCGAGGACATCGCGCCCGTGCTGGCCGAGGCGGGCCGGCCCGCCCCGGCCGCCAAGGCCGCGCCGGCGGTCTAGCCGGCGCCGGCGGCGCCCGCCCCGACGAGTGTTGCCCCGGTCGCGGCGCCGGCGCCGGTCGTGGGCGCCCCCGCGGCGGCGGTCCCCGCCGCGCCGGTCGCCGAGCGTCTCCGGGTCTCGCCGCTCGCGCGGAAGGTCGCCGCCCAGGCGGGGCTCGATCTGCGGCTCATCCAGGGCACCGGCCCGGGGGGACGGATCATCCGCCGTGACGTGGAGGTGGCGACGAAGGCCGGGACGGTGGTGGCTCCGGCCGCCGCGGCGGCGGCCCCGGCGCCGGTGCTCCGGCCCGTGCGGCCAGACGTCGCGGGCCCCGAGTACGAGGTCGTGGCCCTCACCCCCATGCGGGCCGCGATCGCCAAGCAGATGCCGCTCTCCAAGGCGCCGGTCCCGCACTTCTACGTGACGAGCGAGGTGGCCATGGATCCCGCGTGGGAGCTTCGGCAGGAACTCAACGCGCTCGAGGGACAGCCGAAGATCTCGGTGAACGATCTCGTCGTGCGCGCCTGCGCGCTGGCGCTCACGGAGCACCCGCACGTCAACGCCTCGTTCCAGGGCGATGCGGTGCGGGTCTACCACCGGGCCCACATCGGGATCGCGGTCGCGCTCGACGACGGCCTGATCACGCCCGTGCTGCGCAACTGCGAGTCCAAGGCGCTGGCGCAGATCGCGGTCGAGTCGCGGGACTTGGCCGAGCGGGCGCGGGCGCGAAAGCTGAGGGCCCAGGAGCTCTCCGGCGCCACGTTCTCGATCTCGAACCTGGGCATGTACGACGTGGCGGAGTTCTCCGCGATCATCAACCCGCCCGAGGGTGCGATCCTCGCCGTCGGCTCCGTGCGCCAGGTCCCGGTCGTCGCCGGACCGGGTCTCGGCGTCGGACGGCGCATGAATGTGACGCTCTCGTGCGACCACCGCGTGGTGGACGGCGCCATGGGCGCGCGCTTCCTCCAGACGGTCAAGCGCCTGCTCGAAGAGCCGCTCCGGCTCCTGATCTAATGATGGGAGCCGGCGGCGGCCGTCCCGTGGAGGACGCATGACGCCGATGATGGGGTGCGTGACGAAATCGCCCGGACTCCTCGCGGCGGCGCAGGAGCGTTTGCATGGCGACTAGCCAGAAGTTCGACGTGGTCGTGGTGGGGACGGGGCCCGGCGGGTACGTGGCGGCGATCCGCTGCGCCCAGCTTGGCCTCTCGGTGGCGGCCGTGGAGGACGATCGCCCGGGCGGGGTCTGCCTCAACTGGGGCTGCATCCCCACCAAGGCGTTGCTGCGCAACGCCGAGGTCGTCAACCTCTTCCAGCGGGCGGTCGAGTTCGGCATCACGCTCAGTGGCTTCCAGGCCGACTATGCCGCCGCGATTCAGCGGAGCCGCCGGGTCGCCGACCGGATGGCGAAGGGCGTCGAATTCCTGTTCCGCAAGAACAAGATCGCGCTCTTCTCCGGGCGCGGCGTCCTGCGGTCGGCCACGGCCGTCGAGGTCGCCGGTCCCAAAGGTCCTCAGGCACTCGAAGCGAAGCACGTGATCCTCGCCGCCGGCTCGGCACCGCGGTCACTGCCCGGTGTGACCATCGACGAGGGTCGCGTGATCTCGTCGAACGGCGCCGTCCGGAACGAGCAGGCGCCGCGATCGCTCGTGATCATCGGCGCCGGCGCGGTGGGCGTCGAGTTCGCAGACGTGTACGCGTCCTACGGCGTCAAGGTCACGCTGCTCGAGGCGCTGCCGCGCATCCTGCCGGTCGAGGACGAGGAAGTCTCCGCCCAAATGGCGAAGACCTTCTCGCGTCGGGGCATCGGCGTCCGGACCGGGGTCAAGGTGAGTGGGGTCAAGGTTGCCACGGCGGGCGTCACCGTCGAGACGGACGGCGAGCGAATCGAGGCCGACCAGGTTCTGATGGCGGTCGGGCGGGCGGCGAAGGTGACGAGCCTCGGGCTCGAGGCGCTCGGCGTCACCGTCGACCGCGGATTCGTCAGCGTCTCGCCGTCGATGGAGACGTCGGTCCGGGGGCTGTACGCGGTCGGCGACATGGCGGGCGGGCCGCTCCTCGCCCACAAGGCGATGGCGGAGGGGGTCGTCGCCGCCGAGACGATCGCCGGCCAGCACCCGCGCCCGGTCGACTACGGCAATGTCCCCTCCTGCACCTACGCGCGACCCCAGGTGGCGTCGGTCGGGATGATCGAGGCGGCCGCCCGCAGCAACGGACGCGAGGTCGCGATCGGGCGCTTCCCCTTCACGGCGAGCGGCAAGGCGGTCGCGCTCGGCGAGACCGAGGGGTTCGTGAAGGTCGTCGCCGATAAGGCGACCGGAGAGATCCTCGGCGTGCACATCATCGGCCCCGAGGCGACCGAGATCATCCACGAGTTCGCCGTCGGCCGGACCCTCGAGGCGACGCTCGAGGAGATCGTCCACACCATCCACGCCCACCCGACCCTGTCCGAAGCGGCGCTCGAGGCGACCC
>QHRX01000006.1 GCA_003221455.1 Candidatus Rokuibacteriota bacterium | reverse complement strand
CACGGCCACCGCGTCGCGCTGCTGCTGGAGAACCGGCCGGAGTTCTTCTTCCACTATCTCGCGCTGAACGGGCTCGGCTGCGGCATCGTGCCGATCAACCCGGACTACCGGCACGACGAGATGCTCTACCAGATGGCGCATGCGGAGGCCGACCTCGCCGTGGTGGTCGGCAGCCGCCGCGCCGACCTGGAGACCGTCGCGCGCGCGCGGCTGAAGCCGCTGTCGGTGGTCGAGGCCGAGGCGCTCCCGGCCCGCCTCCCTCGTCCGGGCCCGCCGCCGCGCGCGGGCCGGGCGGGACTCGATACGGAGTGCAGTCTCCTCTACACCTCGGGCACCACGGGGCGGCCGAAGGGCTGCATCCTGACCAACTTCTACTACCTGACCGCGGGCGCCTGGTACCGGGACCTCGGCGGCCTCGTGACGATCGAGCGGGGGCGGGAGCGCATCCTCAACCCGCTGCCGCTCTTCCACATGAACAACCAAGCGGTCACGGCGACCTGCGCGATTCTGACCGCCAACTGCCTGATCCTGCCCGAGCGCTTCAGCCCGGGTCGCTGGTGGGCCGACGTCGTCGCCGCGCGGGCGACCATCGTCCACTACCTCGGCGTGGTCCCGCCGCTGCTCCTGAACCAAGCGCCGGTGCCGGAGGAGCGGCGGCACACGGTGAAGTTCGGCCTCGGCGCCGGCATCGAACCGGACCTGCACCCGCTGTTCGAGAAGCGCTTCGGCTTTCCGCTGGTCGAGGTGTGGGGGATGACGGAGACCGGCCGCATCCTCGCCGACAACGTCGAGCCCAGGCAGATCACGACCCGCGCCTTCGGCCGGCCGCAGGGCGACCTCGAGGCGCGGGTGGTGGACGCCGAGGATCGCGAGGTGCCGCGCGGCGTCGAGGGCGAGCTCGTCGTCCGCTGCGCGGGGCCGGACCCGCGCCGGGGCTTCTTCGCCGGCTACCTGAAAGACCCCGCCGCGACCGAGGAGGCCTGGCAGAGCGGCTGGTTCCACACGGGCGACGTGGTGCGGCAGACGCCGGACGGGATGCTGGTCTTCGTCGACCGGAAGAAGAACATCATCCGCCGCGCCGGCGAGAACATCGCCGCCGCCGAGGTCGAGGCGGCGCTGCAGGCGCACGAGGCGGTGGCGCAGGTGGCGGTGCTCGCGGTGCCGGACGAGGTCAGAGAAGAGGAGATCCTGGCCTGCGTCGTGCCGATGCCGGGAGTGACGGCCGACGCGGCCCTCGCCGAACGGCTCGTGGACTGGTGCCTGGCCCGGCTCGCCTACTACAAGGCACCGGGCTGGCTCGTGTTCCTCGACGGGCTCCCCACGACCGGCACCCAGAAGGTCCAGAAGACCCAGATCTTCCCGCGGGGAGAGGACCCGCGCCGCCTCGCCGGCGCGCTCGACCTCCGGGCCCGGAAGCGGCGACGCTGAGCGACGGCCCTGGCCGGCCGCCTAGCGGCCGCCGGCCACCGGCACGTACTCGTAGCCTCGGCGCTGGGCGTCCTCCAGGCAGCGGAGTTCCGCGAAGACCTTGGCCTCCGCGTATCGGAAGGTATAGAAGAACGGCAGCGGGACCGTCCCGCACGATAGGGTCTTCCCGGTCTCGGCGTTCTGCAGCGTGGCGGCCGCGCACCCGGCGAGCATGAGCGGCAGCGCCGCCAGAACCGCGAATCGGCGTCGCATCGGCGTCTCCTCCCGCGGCGCGCGGTCGCGCGGCGCCCTACGCGCGCGGCGCGAACAGGTCGCGCGCGGCCAGCTTGTCGGCCTTCCCCCCGAAGGCCAGGGTGTAGTGGTGCCGGTAGCCGGACGACTCCAGGCGCGCGAAGAGCGCCGCAAAGTCGATGGTCCCCTCGCCCGGCCGGAGGTGGACCTCGTACTCGCCGGTGTTGTCGGCGAGCCGCACCTCGCCAATCCGCTCGACGCCGAAGGCATCGAGAAACCCGTCGACGCCCTCGGGGACGAGGTGGGCATGGTTGACGGTGAACGCCCAGCCAAAGTGGTCGGACTGGATCTGTTCGAAGTACGGCCGGCACTCCTCCACCGTGTGGGCCAGGTAGTGCACCTCCGCGCGCGCCGGCTCGGCGTTGAGATTCTCGAGGAGGAGCCGCGGGCCGGTCGTCTCGGCGTACGCGGTCAGCCGGGTGAGCCGCTCGAGGGACGCGGCCTTCCGCGCCTCGACCGCGCTGCTGAAGTGGTAGCCGGCGTGGACCACGACCCACTCGCAGCCGAGCCGCGCGGCGAGGTCGACGTTGGCGCGCAGGTAGGCATCGACGCCCGCGGAGACGCAGGCGGAGAACTCCGCGACGTTGACGCCCGACAGCGTGTGCAGGCCGAGGTGAATGCCGTGCCGCGCGCACGTCTCCCGCAGGGCGCGCACGCGCTCGGCCTCCCACGGATCAAGCCGGTGGAGCCGATCGGCGTTGAAGTCGACATGGCGGAACCCGTGGTGCACCGCCCACTCGAGGGCGTCCTCGAGCCGGGTCGCCCCGGCGTCGAACCCGATCCGGTCGCGCAGGCTCGTGCGATCAGGCCCCGGCACCATGCCTCGTCACGCCTGACGATGATACACTCGAACCGACCAGAACCCGCTCCCTGTCCGAACGAGACGCCACGGGAGGACCACGGGATGAATATCGCGAGCATTCTCGCCAGCAAGGGCCGCGAGGTGGTGACGATCGGGCCACGACAGACCGTGCGGCAAGCGCTTCGGGTCCTCGTCGCCCACAACATCGGCGCGCTCGTCGTGGTCGGCGAGGCCGACCGACCGGTGGGCATCGTCTCCGAGCGCGACATCGTGCGCGAGGCGGCGCGGAACGAGCGGGTGTTTACCCGGACCGTCGCCGCCATCATGACGAAGGACGTCATTCTCGGCCAGCCTCAGGACGACCTGAGCTCCGTCGGCCACACCATGACCGAGCGGCGGATCCGCCACCTGCCCGTCATGGACGGGGGCCGGCTCGTCGGGATCGTCTCCATCGGCGACGTGGTCAAAGCCCAGCGCGACCGATACCAGGGGGAAGTGGAGACGCTGCAGACCCAGCTCTTGGACGATCGGGCCTGATCTCAGGCCCCGCCACGGTGACCGCTCGAGCTGGGACCGCCGAGGAGCCCCTGCGGGTCGCCGTCGTGGGGGCCGGCCCGGCCGGATACTACGCGGCGGACCATCTCTTCCGGCAGCAGACTGCCGTCGTCGCCGTCGACCTCTTCGATCGGCTCCCGACGCCCTTCGGGCTCGTGCGCGCGGGCGTCGCCCCCGACCATCAGAAGATCAAGTCGGTCACCGCGGCCTTTGACAAGGTCGCCGCCCACCCCCGCTTTCGGTTCTACGGCGGCGTGGAATTCGGTAGAGACGTCCCGGTCGAGGACCTCCGCCGGCACTACCACCAGATCCTCTACTCGACGGGCGCCCAGACCGACCGGCGCATGGGCATTCCCGGCGAGGACCTCCGGGGCAGCCACGCCGCGACCGAGTTCGTCGCCTGGTACAACGGCCATCCCGACTACCGCGACCGCCAGTTCGATCTGTCCCAGGAGCGCGCGGCGGTGGTCGGCGTCGGCAACGTCGCGATCGACGTCGCCCGCATTCTCTGCCGGTCACCGGAGGAGCTCGCGACGACCGACATCGCCGACTACGCGCTCGACGCGCTCCGGAAGAGCCGGGTCAAGGAGGTCTATCTCCTCGGACGGCGCGGGCCCGCCCAGGCCGCCTTCACCAATCCCGAGATCAAGGAGCTCGGCGAGTTGGCCGACGCCGACGTCAGCGCGCTCCCCGCGGAAGTCGAGCTGGACGAGCTGAGCCGGGCCGCGCTCGAGCGGAGCCCCGATCGGGCGACCCAGAAGAAGGTCGAGATCCTCCGCGAGTACGCGCGCCGGGCGCCGACCGGGCGGTCGAAGCGGCTGATCCTCCGCTTCCTCGTCTCGCCGGTCGAGCTCCGCGGCGGCGACGCCGGCGAGGTCGTGGCGATGCGGCTCGTGCAGAACACGCTCCAGGCCACGGCCACCGGCGCCCTCCAGGCCAGACCCACCGAGCGGTTCGAGGAGCTGCCCGTCGGCCTCGTCTTCCGCTCGGTCGGCTATCGGGGCGTGCCGCTCCCGGGCGTCCCCTTCAACGACAGCTGGGGTGTCATCCTGAACGAGCGGGGGCGGGTGCTCGATCCCGAGACGAGGCAGCCCCGCGTGGGCGAGTACACCGCGGGCTGGATCAAGCGCGGGCCCACGGGCGTGATCGGGACCAACAAGCCCGACGCGGCCGAGACCGTGGCGTGCATGCTGGAGGATCTCGGACAGGGCCGCCTCCTGCATCCCGACGAGCCCGATCCCGCGGCCGCGGAGCGGCTCGTCCGCGCGCGCCAGCCGGGGTACTTCTCCTATGCGGACTGGCTCCGCCTGGACGCGCTGGAGGTGGCACGGGGGCGCCTGGCCGGCCGGCCGCGCGTCAAGTTCGCGAGCGTGGAGGAGATGCGGGCCGCCCTCGAACGGTAGGCCAGGAGGTCCGGGTCAGCGGGCGCAGTCCTGGGTCAGCGCGGCGAAGACGAGGTCGGTCATGTCCTTGCCCGACTGGCCCGGGTTGTCGGCGACGTACTTCGCCACGACGGCGCCGATCTGGGCCTCGGACACGAGGCGGTCCCGCAGGCACGACACGAGCTCCGCGAAGACGGTGATCCCGGCGTCCTTGCTGCCGACGGACTCCTGGACGGCCACGAGCCCCTGCCAGGCGTCGACCACGCCCGTCACGTAGGCGGCCCGGGCGGCGGGCGCGAGTCGGCGCCACTCGGTGCCGGTCAGGGCGGGGGCCGCCGACGGACCGAGCAGGACGACGACGCCGCACGCCGCCGCGAGCCGGACCGAGCCGGGCCGCATTCCTCTGCTCATCGAGTGTCGACCTTCCCTCCCGCCCCCCCAGGGGCCGATCGCTGCTACACTACGGCGCGGAATGAAGATCCTCTACACGCCCACCCTGAGCGTTCCCGCGCTTGGCGCCGAGCAACGTGCGGGGATCCTGGAGGCGGCCGGCCCGGCCGCCGTCCTCGTCGAGGCGCGCGACCTGGCCCACCAACGCGCGGAGGTCGCCGACGCCGACGTGCTGTTCGGCCGCGTGCCGCCCGACGTCTTCGCGTGCCAGCGCCGGCTCCGCTACTACCACGCCCTCGGCGCCGGCGTCGACAGCATCCTCACGCCGGAGCTCGTCGGGAGCGACGTGATCCTGGCGAGCGAGAAGGGCCAGGTCGGCGTCCACCTGGCCGAGCACGCGTTCGCCCTCCTCCTCGGCCTCACGCGCGGGCTCCACACGGCGCTGCGCGATCCCGACTACCGGCACCGGGAGCCGATCCGACGCGAGCAGCGCGAGCTCTACGAGCAGACGATGGGCATCGTGGGCTTCGGCGGCACCGGACGCGAGGTGGCGCGCCGCGCGCTCGGCTTCGGGATGCAGGTGCTGGCGGTCGACGTCGAGGCGGTGGCGCCCGAGGCTGGCGTCCCTGCGGTCTGGAAGCCCGACCGCCTGCCCGAGCTGCTGGGCGCGTCCGACGTCGTCGTCGTCGCGCTGCCGCTCACGAAGGCGACGCGCCACCTGTTCACGCGCGACCTCTTCCGGCAGATGCGGCCGGGCGCCGTCCTGATCAACGTGACGCGCGGCGAGATCGTCTACGGCCCCGACCTGCTCGCGGCGCTCGACGAGGGCCTCATCTGGGGAGCCGGGCTCGACGTCACCGACCCCGAACCGCTCCCGCCCGGTCACCGGCTCTGGACCCACCCGCGGGTGATCGTGACGCCCCACACGGCGGGCGGCTCCCCGCGCCGCGCCGAGCGCGCGGTCGCCGTCTTCTCCGAGAACCTCCGCCGCCTGCGCACGGGCCGGCCGCTGCTCGCCCTGATCGACAAACGCCAGGGGTACTGAGCCCGGGCTTAGGGTCTCTGGCAGATCACGTTCAAGAGCGCCTGGCGCTTCTCGTCCTGCACCGCCCGGAGGGCCCGCCCGAGGGCCTCGGGAAGCTCCGCGGGGTCCTCGACGCGCTCGCCGTAGCCGCCGGCCGCGCGGCAGATCAGCTCGTAGTCGAGCGCGGGCTCGAGCGCGGTGAGCGGCATCGATTCGGTCCGGACTGCCCAGCCGTCCGGCGCGTGGTGCCGGACCGACTGCTTCACCGCGTTCCAGGCCCCGTTGTTGAAGACCACGAAGAGGACCGGGAGGCCCTGGGCGCGGGCGACCCAGTGGGTCGACGCCGGCGCCCCGAAGTAGTACGCGCCGTCGCCGACGCAGCAGATGACGGTCTTCTCGGGCGCGGCGAGCTTGGCGCCGACCGCGGCCCCGAGTCCCCAGCCGAGCCCCGACGCCGGCGACGAGCCGAAGTAGCTGCCGGGCGCCCGCCGACAGATCTGCGTCGGATCGAGGTCGTATTCGTTGACCACGAGCGTCCGCTCGTCCGCGAGGTTGCCGATACAGCGTGAGAGCCACGCCATGTCGATCGGCCGCGCCGGCCGGACCGCCCGGGCGTGCGCCGCCCACGCCTCGCGCAGCCGCTGGTGCTCGGCCTCCCAGCGCTGGCGGCGGGCGGCCACGGATCGCGCGTCGGCCTCCGCCCGCACCGCCTCGGCGAGCGCCTGGAGCGTGAGGCGTGGTAGCCCCGGGAGCGCCACGTCCACCGCGAAGCCGCGAATCGGGTAGCGGGAGAAGAGCGGGTCGTGGCCGATTTGGACGACCGCCGCCTCGGGCCGCGGCGCCCCCACGGCCGGGAACCAGGGCACGTCGGACTCGAGGACGACGACGACGTCCGCCTCGCCGAGGTATGGCGCGGGATCGAAGCCCGCATGCAGCGGGTGGTCGTGCGGGAAGTTCACGTAGGTGTGCCACTGGTCGAAGACCGGCATGCCGAGCGCCTCGGCCAGCGCCACGAGCGGCCGTACGGCCTCCGGATCGCGGCCGGCAGCCTTGGTGATGAGGATCGGGCTCCGGGCCGCGGCGAGGATCCGCGCCGCCTGCGCCACGGCCGCCGGCGCGGCGACGGCGGCCCCGCCGTCGACTAGACGCGGCGGGGCCGAGTACTCGAACTCGTCGAGTCGCTCGGCCAGCACCTCGCGCGGCAGCGTCAGGTAGACGGGGCCCGCGGGCTCGCTCCGCGCGATCGCGAGCGCCCGGTCGACCACGGTCTCGAGCTGGGCGCCGAGCCGGAGCTCGTAGTCCCACTTGACGAACTCGCGCACGATCGCACCCTGGTCAAACGCCTCCTGGGCCCAGTGGATGTGCAGGTTGCGCGAGCCCGGCATCCCTGCCTCGGTGATCGGCGTCCGGCCCGCCGTGACGAGCATCGGCACGTTGGCGCGAGCGGCGTTCATGATCCCCCCGAGCGCGTTGGCCGTCCCGACGATCACGTGGACCATGACGACCTGTGGGCGTCCGGTGACCATCGCATAGCCGTGGGCGAGGGCGACGGCCGTCGTCTCGTGCGGCACGGTGATCGGCCGCGGCAGCGCCTGGCCCTGGGCCGCGCGCCGGGCGTAGGCCTCGACGATCGGCGCGAAGTCCGTCCCCGCGTTGGCGAAGAAGTACTCCACGCCCCGCGCCGCCAGGAGCTCGAGGTACGCCTCGGCCACGCTCCCGACCGACGCCCGCTTCAGCATCCGCTCCCTCTCCGGCCCCTCATCGCCCCAGGCGAGTCTGCCCCGCGCTCAAAACCAGTTCCGCTTGTCGACCACGTTCCGGAGCGGCTGCCCGGCCACGAACCGGCGGCAGTTGTCGAGCAGGATCTCGAACCGGCGGGCGTCGAGATAGGGGCCGTAGCCCGCCGTGTGCGGCGTCAGCAGCACGCCCGGCAGCGTCCACAGGGGGTGGTCCGGCGGCAGCGGCTCGACCTCGAAGACGTCGAGCCCGGCGCCCGCGATCACGCCGGTGGCGAGCGCGTCCACGAGGTCGGCCAGCCGCACCGTCATCCCGCGGCCGATGTTGATGAGGAAGGCGGTCTTTTTCATCAGCCGAAGGCGCGCCCGGTTCAGCAGCCCTTCGGTGGCGGGCGTATGCGGGATCGTCATGATCACGAAGTCGGCCAGCGGCAGGAGCCGATCGAGCTCCTCCGGCCGGTGGAGTTCGGCCACGCCCGGCGGCGCCTCTGCGCGCCGGGCGTCGACCCCGATGACGCGCATGCCGCAGGCCGCGCAGAGCCGCGCCGCCTCGCTGCCGATGCCGCCGACCCCCAGGATCAGCGCCGTGGCCTCCGGCAGGTGCACGACCCCCTCGTCGAGCGGAAGCGGCCGCCACTCCCGCCGAAGCTGGAGCGGGACGTAGTGGTGGAGACCCCGCGCAAAGGCCAGCACGAAGGCGAGGATGTGCGCGCCGATGTGGTCGTTGTAGATCTCGCGGAAGTTCGTGACGACGACCGGGTGCGCGACGAGCTCCGGGTAGTAGTAGCCCGCCGGGGGCGCCGCCGCCGGCGCCTGGAGCCACCGGAGCTTCCCCGCGCGCCGAAGCAGGTCGGGCGGGATCGTGCCGAAGGCCGCGTCCGCGTCGACCACCTCCCGCGCGGCCTCGGCCGCGGTCTCCGGCGCCACCACCTGGAGCCCGGTGACGCCGCGCGCGAGCCCGGCCGCCCACTCGCGGGTGAGGTCGCGCTGGGGCGGCAGCAGCACGAGCTTCACGCCCATCCCCCCGGTCGGCCGAGCCGAAGGATCACGTTGGGTCGGCTCTGCTCGCTCATCGTGTCCTCCTCGAGGAATCCTCGGCCGGTCCTCCGACAAGCTCCCAGTCGACGCCGGCGGCGGCGCCCGCGGGGAGCGCCCCGGCGGCGGTCACAGTGTAACCGGCCCGCGGCTCGGCCGTCGCCTCCCTTCGCGCCGCGGCCTCGACAGGTGGGGGTGGCTCCACTAGAGTGAACGGACCCCACATCTCCCCCAGGAGGCGTCCATGGCGTACCGGATCAATCACATCCACCTGAAGGCCCCGGATCCCCGGAAGACGGCCGAGTGGTACGTCGAGGCCTTCGCCTTCAAGATCCTCGGCGACGAGGTCCGGGTCTTCGGCGACCGCTTCATCCGGTGCCAGAGCGCGGACGGCGGCATGATCGTGAACATCTCGGGAGCGCGGACGGGCGAACGCCTCGGCCCGGGCGAGGCGGGCGCCCATCACGGCCTCGAGCACTTCGGCTTCGACTCGGAGCGTCTCGAGACCGACATCGAGCGGCTCGAGCGGCTCGGCGCGACGCTCCTCGAGGGACCGATCGACGTCCCCGGCGGCCCGCGGATCGCGTTCCTCCGCGCCCCCGACGAGGTCCGCATCGAGCTGGTCCAGCCCCGCCGACCGGCGGGCGCGTGCTGAGCCGAGCGGGGCGACCGTCCCCGGGCGCGATTTCCGTCGCGGCCCCCTCCGGGGCTATGCTCACACGGATACGCTCTGCGACACGGCCACGGAGGACCACGGGAAAGGTGGGTCATGGGCCAGCCGATCTTCCGCACGTACGACCGCGAGGCGCTCGACCGAGAGTACGACAACCGCGCCAAGGTCGCGGACTCGCCGCGCTACCTCGCCTGGTACGCGAGCGAGAGCGCGGCGGCGCGCGCGGCGCTTCCGGGCCGCCTCGACGTGCCGTATGGCCCGAGCCCACCCGAGACGCTCGATGTGTTCCCGGCCGCGGGAGCGGAGCCGGCGCCCGTCCAGGTCTTCATCCACGGCGGGTACTGGCGGGCGCTCGACAAGTCGGATTTCAGCTTCGTGGCGCGGGCCTTCCATCTGGACGCCGTGGTCGTCGTGATCAACTACGGCCTGATCCCCGCGGTCGACATGGACGAGCTGGTCCGCCAGTGCCGCCAGGCGCTCGCCTGGGTCTATCGGAACGCCCGGATGTTCGGCGGTGACCCCGCACGGATCTTCGTATCGGGCCACTCCGCCGGCGGCCACCTCGTGGCCATGTCGATGGCGACCGACTGGCGCGCCTTCGCCGGTTTGCCCGCGGACCTCGTCAAGGGCGGCGCCGCCGTGAGCGGCCTCTACGATCTCGAGCCGATCCGCCTCTGCTACCTGAACGAGACGCTCACGCTCGGGCCCGCCGAGGCGCGGCGCAACAGCCCCGTCGAGCTCGCGCCCGTCCGCGTCGGTCCCCTCCTCCTCACGGTCGGCGGCCTCGAGGGTCCGGAGTATCACCGGCAGACCGACGAGCTCGCCCGAGCGTGGCGGGCGCGGGGCGTGGCCTGCACGGTCATGGAGATGCCCGGCCTCGACCACTTTTCGATCGTCGCCCAGCTCAACGAGCGGGCGAGCAAGCTGAGCCGCACAATCCGCGCCCAGATGGGTCTCGTGTGAACCCCGGCGGCGCCGCACCCGAGACGGAGGATCGCATGGACGAGCCCACCCTCGAGAGTCTGGCCCGGCGCCTCGCGCGCCTGGAGCGGGAGAACCGCTGGCTGAAGCGCATCGGAGCGGTGCTCGTGGTCGTCGCCGCCGCCGGCGGGCTGATGGGGCAGGTGCAGCCCACGGCGGGGACGGTCGAGTCGCAGCGCTTCGTCGTGAAGGACGCGGCCGGCCAGCCGCGCGCCATCCTCGGCGCCACCGCCGACGGCTCGATCTTCGAGCTCTACGACAAGGACGGCGACCGCCGCGTGGCGATGGGGATCGCCACCGACGGGTCGGCGACGCTCTCGCTCGCGACCAAGGGCGACAAGGGGGGCGTGTGGATCTCCGCCCGCCCCTACGGCTGGTCGAACCTGCAGGTCTTCGACCGGGCCGGCACGTCTCGCCTCGCGACGGGTGTCGCGGCCGACGGCGCCGCCGTGCTAGTCATCAACGACAGCAGCGGGACGACACGCGCCGGTCTCGGGATCGCGGCCGACGACCACCCCTTCCGCTTCCCCTAGACGGAGCGCCCGCCGACGCGCGGCGGGCCGCGTCAGTCGTCAGTCGTCCAGGAGCGCCGTGACCTCGGCGACGATCCCGGCGCGCGCGGCGCGCGCGTGCGCCGGCCCGTAGTGCTCGAGCAGCCCCTGGCAGAGGAGCGGCAGCGCGATCGTGAAGTCGGCGAACACCATGACGTTCCACCCCGTCGGCGATTCCTTCCCCCACGAGATGCACTCGGTGCCGACCCCGGCGCCGCTCAGCCCGCCGAAGACCGTGTTGTCGGTCGTAATCTGGATGGCCGCGAGATGCGGGCTGGCGTCGGCCGCCCCCCGGAGCGCCGACACGCTCGTCGCCGTGATCTGGATGAAGTCCTTCGGCACGCCGCCGCCGACGAAGACCGCCGAGGTTCCCCGCCCGGGGGCCATGTAGCGGCTCATGAGTCGGAGCACGATCTCGTAGTCGCGAAAGAAGTCGACGACGGGCCCCTTGCGCCGCGCCGTCCGGTAGCCCTCGGAGAGCGGACCGTCGGGGGCGGCGGGGACGAAGAGGGGCACGCGATGCCGGTAGCAGGCGGCGGCGATCGAGCCCCCGAGGCCCCGCGCGTCGAGCCAGCGGCCGAACTCGCGCATGAACCGGACGCCGGCGATGGTCGACCCCGGCCAGCTCCGGGCGAGGTCGTCGAAGAACTCGCCCGTCAGGTCCTCCATCCGGTCGTACTCGGCGGCGCTCACCACATGGTCGTAGAAGCGGTAGAACCCCTTGGCGAGCAGCGCCTCGTCGTCCACGTGGTCGGGGTCGACCTGGTAGAAGCTCACGCCGCGCTGCTCCAGCAGGTCCTCGGTCACGTTCGCCGACGTGGAGGCGATGAGGTCGACGTAGCCGCGCTCGACGAGCCAGGTGACGAGGGGCCACATCCCGGCGCTGCTCATCGACCCGGCGAGCCCGAGGCAGATCAGGCTCCCGCCATCGATCATCCGCTTCCAGACGTCGAACGCCTCGCCGAGCTTCCGGCCTTGGAAGGCCGACTGCCTGAGCTGCGCCAGGAGCCCGCTGGTGCCGGAGCCCGCAGGGCCGCCGGTCCTGAGCCGGAACGGCATCCGGACGGGTCCCGGGGAGTCTTCGGCATTCGGCCCGACGGGTCCTCCGGCCATTCGCGCCTCCTTCGTCAGGGAATCCTCGCTGATGCCCGGCGCCCGCGTAGACTGGGGGAGCCGAGGGTCGAGAAAGGATCGCACCATGGGCTCCGCGGTCGCACGTCTTTTCGACGCCATGGCGGACTCGTACGACGTGCTCGAGCCCTGGTACGTGCACCTCTACGCGGCACTGGCCGCGATCCTCCGGCGCGAGCTCGAGCCGCCGCCCGACGGGCGGCGGCGGCGGGCGCTCGACGCCGGCTGCGGGACGGGCTTGCAGACGGCCCTCCTCGACGCGCTCGGCTACGCGAGCCACGGCCTCGACGTCTCCGCGGGTCTCCTCGCCGTGGCGCGCCGCCGGCTTCCGTCCGCGACCTTCGTGCTCGGGAGCGTCGAAGCGCTCCCGTACCCAGACCGGTACTTCGACGCCGCCGCCTGCTGCGGCAGCACGCTCTCCTTCGTCGACGCGCCCGCCCGTGCGCTCCGCGAGCTCGGCCGGGTGCTGCGTCCGGGCGGGCGCCTGCTCGTCGAGTGTGAGCACCGATGGAGCCTCGACCTCGCGTGGGCCCTCCTCTCGAGTCTCACGTTCGACTCGCTCGGCTACGGCGTGCCGCCGGCCGCCGCGTGGCGGCAAGCGACACACTCGCCGCGCGCGGGCGTCCTGAGCCACTACCCGGGGTACGGGCGGCTCCGCCTGTTCACGCTTCCGGAGCTCGAGGCCATGCTCCGTGCGGCGGGGCTCGCGCCCCTGCGGCGCTGGGGTCTTCATTCGGTGACGAACGTGATCCCGTCGACGATCCTCCATCGCGACCGGCTCGGACGCACCCTCGCCCGGCTCTACCGGCGACTCACCCTGCTCGACGCCGCGCTCGCACGCTGGCGGCCCCTCCACTGGATGAGCAACAGCGTCGTGATCCTCGCTCAGAGGGCGGACCGGGAAGGGCCGGGCTGCGACCGGAATCGGCAGCGCGATGCCGCATTGGCGCCCGCCGATCGCGGCCCGTTCGCGTGCGATCTAGGCTGACTCACCGGATCACCGTCATTCCCGCACCTTGAAGGGGCACGCCGTTGGGCCCCGTCAAGCCGGCACGCTCCTTGCTGCGGTCGATGAGAGAGACGGTCTGCACCCGCGATCGGGCGCAGAAGTAAGGAGCCCACAATGGCAAGACGGATCCTGACCGGCCTCGTGGTCGCTGCGAGCCTCCTCGGGCTCGCCGCTTTGGCGCGGGCGGACGAGCTGCCGCCGTTCAAAACCTTGGCCGACGCGGCGCCGTTCGCCGTTGAGCACGGCGTGTTCGCCTGCCCCGGCACGCCCGGCGAGCCGATGGACCGCTACGTGCTCCTGTTCGCGGGCCGCTACTATGTCCTCATGGCGAAGCCCGGCCGCTGGGTGCTCGTCCGCATCAGCGAAGAGGGCGCCCGGGAGCGCACGACCGACCCCGACTACGTGTGGTTCGGTGCCACGACGGAGGCCGACGAGGGGCAGCCCGCCGCCACCTTCCGCGTCGTGCGGTCGATGACCGGGCGCGAAGCCATGACGTACTCGAGCGGCCCCTGCACCTGGCTCGACATCGGCCACACGACCTGAGGCCGCGTCCGCGCGCGGGCGCCGCCATCCCCTGAGCGGATCGGCGGACGCGCGAAGGCCCGCCGGGCAGCCCGGCGGGCTCGGTCTGCTATACTTCCCCCGCCCCCGCCGGCCGCGATACTGACCCGGACGACGCCGGGCACGGAGCGCGACTCGTGATCGTCGGCATCGTGAAGGAGGCGTTCCCCGGAGAGCGGCGCGTCGCCCTCGTGCCCGCGGTCATCCCGTCGCTCGCCAAGGCGGGTTGCCAGGTGGTGGTCGAGGCCGGCGCCGGGCTTGAGGCCGGCTACCTCGACGCCGCGTACGTCGAGAAGGGCGCGCGGCTCGTCCCCACCCGGGCCGAGGTCTTCGCGGCCGCGGACGCGATCTTCCAGGTTCTCTGCCACGGAGCCAACGACAAGACGGGCCGCGCCGACCTCGCCCTGCTGCGTCGCGAGACCGTCCTGATCGGCTTCGTCCGGCCGCTCGGGGCCCCGGAAGCAGTCCGGGAGATCGCCGCCACCGGCGCCATCACCTTCGCCGTCGAGCTGATGCCGCGCATCACGCGGGCGCAGAGCATGGATGCGCTGTCCGCCATGTCGACGGTCGCCGGCTACAAGGCGGCCTTGCTCGCGGCCGCCACGCTGCCGCGGATGTTCCCGATGCTCATGACCGCCGCCGGGACCGTCACCCCCGCCCGGGTGCTGATCGTGGGCGCCGGCGTGGCGGGGCTCCAGGCGATCGCGACGGCGCGGAAGCTCGGCGGCGTGGTCTCGGGGTACGACGTCCGGCCGGCCGCCCGGGAGCAGGTGCAGAGTCTCGGGGCCCGGTTCGTCGAGCTGCCGCTCGAAGCCGCCGACGCCGAAGACAGGCGCGGCTACGCCCGCGCCCAGGACGAAGGCTTCTACCGGCGCCAGCGGGAGCTGATGGCCCGCGTCGTCGCCGAGAGCGACGTCGTGATCGCCACCGCCGTGGTGCCGGGCCGGACGGCGCCGGTGCTCATCACGCGCGACATGGCCGCCGCCATGGCGCCGGGCTCGGTGATCATCGACCTGGCCGCCGAGCGTGGCGGCAACTGCGAGCTCACGCGCGCGAACGAAACCATCGTCGCCCACGGCGTGACGGTCATCGGAGCCGTGAACCTGGCGGGCACCGTCCCCTATCACGCAAGTCAGATGTACGCGAAGACCGTCTCCGCGTTCTTCCTGCACCTCACGCGGGGCGGCAAGCTCCAGCTCGACCTAGACGACGAGATCACGCGGGAAACCCTGGTCACGCGCGGGGGCGAGGTCGTGCACCCGAGGGTCCGCGAGGCCCTCCTCGCCGCCGAGCCGCCCCCGCGTGACGCGGCGGCGGGGTCGCGCTGACCGCGGACACCGAGGGGGAAGACCATGACGCCGGACCTCATCACCGACCTCTACGTCTTTGTGCTGGCCGGCTTCGTCGGCTTCGAGGTGGTGAAGCGCGTGTCGCCGCTTCTGCACACGCCGCTCATGTCGCTCACAAACGCGATCTCGGCCATCGCGGTCGTCGGCTCCATCGCGATCACGGGCGAGCAGCGCTCGACCCTCTCGACCGTGCTCGGGACCATCGCCGTCACCGCCTCCGTCATCAACGTGGTCGGCGGGTTCCTCATCACCGACCGGATGCTCAAGATGTTCAAGACGCGGCCGCCGAAGGCGCGATGACCGAGCCGGTGCTCGCCGACGCGATCGCCGTCGCCTACATCGCGGCCGCCGTCCTGTTCATCCTGGCGCTCAAGTGGTTGAGCGCGCCGGCCACGGCCCGTCGGGGGGTGCGGGCGGGCGAGATCGGCATGGTCCTGGCCGTCGTCGGCGCCCTGCTCCGCCACGAGATCGTCAGCTACCAATGGATCCTGGTGGCGTTCTTCCTCGGCTCGGCCGTCGGCATTCCGATGGCGGTCTTCATGCCGATGACGGCGGTCCCGCAGCGGACCGCGCTCTCGCACGCGTTCGGCGCCCTCGCCGCCGCTCTGGTCGGTACCGCCGAGTACTACCTCCGGACCCCCACCCTGGACGCGTTCACGATGAGCGCGCTCGACCTCGAGATGCTGCTCGGCTTCCTCACGTTCACGGGGAGTCTGATGGCCTTCGGCAAGCTCCAGGAGCTCCTGCCGACGCGGCCCATTACCTACCGCGGCCAGAACGTCGTGAACCTCGCGCTCCTCGGCCTGGCCGTCGCGATCGCGATCTATCTCGTCTGGGACCCCGGCGCCACGTCGCTGTTTCCGGTCTTCGCGGGGCTCGCGCTCGTCTTCGGCGTCCTCCTCATCATTCCGATCGGGGGTGCCGACATGCCGACCGTCATCTCGCTCCTCAACTCCTACGCGGGCCTCTCCGCCTCGGCCATGGGCTTCGTCCTCGATAACAAGCTCCTCATCATCGCGGGTGCCCTCGACGGCGCCTCCGGGTTCATCCTCTCCGTCATCATGTGCAGGGCGATGAACCGGTCGTTCACGAACGTGCTCTTCGGCGCGTTCGGCTCGGTCCAGGCCGGGGCGGCGGCGCCGGCCGGTGAGCGCACGGTCCGGAGCGCGACCCCGGAGGAAGCCGCGTCGATCCTCGCGGTGGCGACCTCGGTCATCATCGTGCCCGGCTACGGGATGGCGGTGGCGCAGGCCCAGCATAAGGTCCGCGAGCTGTACGAGGCGCTCACCAAGCGGGGCATCGAGGTGCGCTTTGCCATCCATCCCGTGGCGGGCCGGATGCCCGGCCACATGAACGTGCTCCTCGCCGAGGCCGAGATTCCCTACGACCGGCTCGTCGAGATGGAGGAGATCAACCCTGAGTTCCCCCAGACTGACGTGGCCCTCGTGATCGGCGCCAACGACGTGACCAACCCGGCGGCGCGCCACGACACCTCGAGCCCCATCTACGGCATGCCGATCCTCGACGTCGACCGCGCGAAGACCGTGATGGTGATCAAGCGGAGCATGAGCCCCGGCTTCGCCGGGGTCGAGAACGAGCTCTACTACATGGACAAGACGCTCATGCTCTTCGGCGACGCCAAGGCGGTCGTCGGAGAGATGGTCAAGGCCCTCTCCGGCGCGGCCCACGCCTGACCGTCCGGCGGCGCCGGCTCCTCCGCGCGTCGCGAGCCTCCTCCCGGCGGCGCCGGCCGGAGCCCCGGGATCCTGATCAGTCGAAGTATGTCTCGCGCAGCGTGACGGGGCGCCGGATCCAGTCCCGGACTCGGTCGAGGAGTCGCCTCATGGCCTCGCCCGGACGGTCACCGAAGGGCCAGCGCACGGGGGACGTGGTCCCGGTGCGGGCGCAGGTGGTCCGCGAGCGCCACCACCTCGCCCACGACGACCACGACCGGGGGCTCGAGCGCCGCCGCGCGCGCCTTGTCGACGATGTCGGCGAGGCTTCCGGTGATGGTCAGCGGGCCCTCGGTCGTCCCGCGGCGGAGGAGCGCGACCGGCGTCGCCGACGGTCGGCCGTGGGCGAGCAGCTCGGCCACGATCCGCGGCAGCGCGCGCGCGCCCATGAGGACGACCAGCGTGTCGACCGCGGTCCCGAGCCGTCCCCAGTCGACCGCGGGCCTCCCCGTGCACGCGTCCTCATGGCCGGTCACGACGGCGAACGACGACGCCAGGCCCCGGTGCGTCAGCGGGATGCCCGCGCAGGCGGGGACGGCGATCGCCGAGCTGACGCCAGGCACGATCTCGACGGGAATCCCCGCCTCCGCCAGCGCGAGGGCCTCCTCGCCGCCGCGGCCGAGCACGAAGGGATCGCCGCCCTTGAGCCTGACCACGCGCGCGCCCCGGCGGGCGTGCGCGACGAGCAGGGCGTTGATCTCACCCTGGGGCAGGCCGTGCGAGCCGCAGCGCTTCCCGGCGAACACGCGGAGCGCCTCGCGGGGCGCCTCCGCGAGCAGGTCTGGATGGACCAGGCGATCGTAGATCACCACGTCCGCCCCCCGGAGCAGCGCGAGGCCGCGAACCGTCAGCAGGCCGGGGTCTCCCGGGCCCGCACCGACCAGGTAGACGGTGCCTACGCGCATCGAGCGGCCTCGAGCCGTTCGAGGAGGAGGCGACGCGCGTCGGCGTGCCGCCCGGCGACGATCAGCGGGCGCAGATCGGCGAGGGCGCGCCGCCACTCCGCGCCGGACGCGGCGCCGCCGCGCGCGCGCAGCTCCGCCCGCACCTCGGCGGCGATCCGCGCGAGCACCGCGTAGTCGTCGGTGAAGTACGACTCGAGCTCTTCCCGGATCGCCCGCGCGAGCGCCGGGCTCGCGCCGCCCGTCGCGACCGCCACGACGAGAGGCCCGCGACGGAGCGCCGAGGGCAGGATGAAGTCCGAGTGGTCCGGGTCGTCCGCGGCGTTGACCAGTGCGGGCCGGTCCGTGCCGTCTCGGGACAGCTCGGTCGTCACCTCGGCGCCGTCGGTGGCGACGAAGACGAAGGCCTGCCCCGCGAGGTCCGGGGGCCGGTACGTCCGCGGCACGTGGCGGATCGCGCCGGCGCGCGCCCACGCCTCGAGCCGCGCGGTGAGCGTCGGGCTCACGACCGTCACCCGTGCCCCCGCCTCGAGGAGCCCCTCGACCTTACGCTCGGCGACGGCACCGCCGCCCACCACGAGGCAGGGGCGGGCCGTCATGTCGACGAAGATCGGGTAGTAGCGCCGCTCAGCCACGCGGCGCCCACTCGGCCAGGATGGCGGCGACCTCGGGCCGCGTGAACTCGGGGGGCAGCCCGTCGCCGCCGCGGAGCGACTCGCGCACCTTCGTGCCCGACAGCGCCACCTGCTCCGCGGCGCCGTGCGGGCACGTCCGGGTCGAGGCGACGGCGCCGCAGCGCCGGCAGAAGAACGTCTCGGTGAAGAGGAGCGGCGCGATCCCGAGCTCTCCGGGGCGAAACGACCGTAGGAGGTCGTGGGCGGCGTACGGCGCGTAATACGCGCCGACGCCGGCCGCGTCCCGCCCGACGATGAAGTGGGTGCAGCCGTAGTTCTTCCGGACGAGCGCGTGGAAGACCGCCTCGCGCGGTCCGGCGTAGCGCATGGCGCCCGGGAACGCGGCGAGGAGGACGCGGTCCGGCGGGAAGTAGTTCTCGACGAGCGCCTGGTAGCAGCGGAAGCGCACGTCGGCCGGCACGTCGTCGAGCCTCGTCTTGCCGACGAGCGGGTGGATGAGGAGGCCCTCGATCAGCTCGAGCGCGCATTTCTGGATGTACTCGTGCGAACGGTGGACGGGATTCCGCGTCTGGAAGCCGACCACCGTGCGCCAGCCGCGCTCGGCGAGGGCGGCGCGCGTCTGGGCGGGGTCGAGGCGAAACTTCTCGAGGCCGGGGAGCGGCGGCCGCGTGATCAGGTCGACCCGCCCGGCGAGCAGCACCTCGCCGCGCCCCGCCAGGTCGGCGACGCCGGGATGGCCCGGGTCTTCGGTGCCGTAGACCAGCCGCGCCTCCTCGCCGCGATCCCATGGGAACCTCTCCACGAACTCGAGGAGGCCGAGCGTCTCCCCCCACGGCGCCGTGAGCGCGACCGGGCGGCCCTCCCGCAGGCGGCGGGCCTCCGCGCGGCTGACCGCAAGGGTGATGGGGAGCGTCCACAGGAGCCCGGTGGCAAGGCGCATATCCTCGAGCACCCCCCGGTAGTCCGCCGAGCCCATGAAGCCGTCGAGCGGGCTCAGGGCGCCGACCGCCAAGAGCTCGAGGTCGGACATGGCGCGCGCGTCGAGGACGACCTGCGGCAGCTCGGCCGCGTGGCCGAGCGTCTCCGCCCGCGCCTCCTCGGCGAGCACACGGTCGACCAGGGTTCCGCCATGGGGCGGGATCGGTCGGATGTCCTCTCGCACGATCGTCATCGTCCCTACCGGATCAGCCGGAGCCCCGTGGTCATCAGTGCGGCGGCGAGCACCGGACGCAGAAGCCACTCGGGGCTCCACATCGAGAGCCGCGTGCCGAGCAGGATACCGGGGACCGAGCCGGCGAGAAGCGTCAGCGTCAGGCGCGGATCCAGATGGCCGAGCCAGGCGTGCAGGGCGCCCGCGGGCGCCGTCAGCAGCGCGCCGTGGAGGACATCGGTGCCGACGATGCGCGCGCCGGGCAGCGACGTCGCCACGGTGAGGAAGGCGACGAGCAGGCTTCCGCTGCCCACCGAAGAGATCCCGACGAGCAAGCCGACGACGAAGCCGGCCGCCACCACCCACTGCCGCCCCAGGTCCACCGCGGCGGCACGAGGCGCCCCCCGCACCCAGACGCGGAGCAGGATCGCGAGCGAGGCGGCGACGAGCGCCACGCCGAGGACCTTTGTGACGATCGCGTTCGGATTGGCGCCCCGCGCCCGCGCCGCCGCCAGCAGCGCAATGCCGCAGAGCGACCCGGGGAGGCTTCCGAGGAGCAGGAGCCCGACGAGCCGGAAGTCGACGGTGCGCCGCCGCAGATGAATGGCCCCGCCGACGAGCTTGATCACGGCGGAGTGTACGAGGTCCACGCCGACGGCGACCACGGGGGGCACGCCGAGGCCGAGGATCAGCGCGGGCCCGAGCAGCGCGCCCCCGCCCATCCCCGTCAGGCCGACGAGGATGCCAGTCAGGAAACCAAGCGCCATCGCCATCGTCGTCGGTTCCACCGCCGTCACCGCACGGGATGGAGACCGCATTCCTTCGCGGCCGCGTCCTGCTCCCACCACCACCGGCCGGCGCGCAGGTCCTCGCCCGGTCTCACCGCGCGCGTGCACGGCGCGCAGCCGATGCTGGGGAAGCCCGCGTCGTGGAGGGCGTTGTACGGCACGGCGTGGTCCCGGATGTAGCCCCAGACCCGGTCCCAGCTCCAGTCGGCGAGCGGGTTCAGCTTGAGGATGCCGCCGTGATCGGCGTCGATCTCGACCTTCCGGACCCGGCCACGTGTCACGGCTTGCTCGCGCCGGAGCCCCGTGATCCACGCGTCGAGGCCCTCGAGGGCGCGGTCGAGGGGCTCCACCTTTCGGACGCCGCAGCAGAGCTTCCGGTTCTCGACGCTCGCGTAGAAGAGGTTGACGCCGTGCGCGCGTACCATGGCCTCCAGCGCCTCGGTCCGCGGGAAGTAGACGTCGATCGCGAGGCCGTAGCGGTCGCGGAGCGCCTGCGCGAGCGCATACGTCTCGGAATGTAGGCGACCCGTGTCGAGGGTAAACACCCGCGCCCGCGGGTCCAACTCCATCAACAGGTCGATCAGCACGACGTCCTCGGCGCCGAAGCTCGAGGCGAGGGCGATCCGCGGCCGGAACCGCTCGAGTGCCCAGCCGAGCAGCTCGACGGCGTCCATGGCCTCGAGCGTCTCGTCGCGAAGACCGGGGGAGTCGGAGAGGTGAAGGTCGGACATGCGTTGTTCTCCCGTCTGTGGCCCCCGGGCTCAGCCGTCGACGCCGCGCGGCGGCCGGCCTGGGGAGGGGTCGCGCTCGACCGCCGCCACCGCCGGCTCGCCGGCCAGGAACGACCGCAGCTCGCCGTCGGTATGGCGGGCGCAGAAGCGGCGGAAGGGCTCCCCGTCGCGCCGCTCGGCGAGGTAGGCGGAGACGAGTCGCTCGATGGCATCCGGGACCAGGTCGGCGGCCACCCGGTAGCCGATCGGCCGCGCCGTGGCCTGGTGCCGGCCGACCCCCCCGCCGACGCAGAAGTAGTAGGCGTCGACCAGCCGGCCGTCGAGCTTGAGCTTCTTACCCTCGATCCCGATGTCCGCGATCCAGTGCTGGCCGCAGCTGTTGGGGCAGCCCGTGATGTGGATCTTGACGTGCTGGTCGAAGCCGGGGAGCCGACGTTCGAGCTCCTCGACGAGCCGGCGCGCGAAGCCCTTGGTCTCGGTGAGCGCGAGCTTGCAGAACTCGGTCCCGGTACACGCGATCGTGCCGCGCCAGAACGGCGACGCCTCGATCCGCAGCCCGGCGGCTTCGAGCTCGCGGGCGAGGTCGGTGGTCCGCTCGGCGCGCACGTTCGGGATCAGGAGGTTCTGCATCGCGGTGATCCGGAGCTCGCCCGTGCCGTAGAGGTCGGCGAGCCGTGCGGCCGCCTGCATCTCGGCAGGTGTCATCCTGCCGCGCAGCACCGCGATCCCCACCGAGCTGTACCCCGGCTGCTTCTGCGGGTGGACGCCCACGTGATCGCGGTAGGCATCCTCGGGCGGATCCTCGGTCACGGCCCTTGCCAGGCGGAAGCCGAGCCGACCCTCGAGCTCGGTCTGGAAGCGTTCGACCGTCCAGCCGTGGCGCAGGAACAGGAACTTCAGGCGCGCCTTCTCGCGGTTCTCGCGGAGCGCGCTGCTGTCGCGGAAGACCTCGGAGATCCCGCGGATCACCGGCAGCACCTCGTGCCAGCGGACGAACGCGTCGAGCCGGAGGGCGAAGTGGGGGTCCGTCGACAGCCCGCCGCCCACGCGGACCGAGAACCCGACCTCGCCCGTCTGCGGGTGGCGCAGGGCGGTGAGTCCGACGTCGTTGATCTCGGGATACGAGCACCAGGCCCGGCAGCCCGTGATCGAGATCTTGTACTTGCGCGGCAGGTTGTAGAACTCGGGGTTGCCGTTGAGCACCCGCGTCGCCGCCTGGACGAGCGGCGAGGCGTCGACGATCTCGTCGGCGTCGACTCCTGCGAGCGGGCAGCCGGTGATGTTGCGCGTGTCGTCGCCGCACGCTCCCATCGTCGTGAGGCCGACCCGCCACAGGGTCTCGAGGATCTCCGGCAGGTCCTCGATCCTCACCCAGTGGAGCTGGACGTTCTGCCGCACCGTGAGGTCGGCGATGCCGCGCGCGTGCCGCTCCGCCAAGTCCGCGACCGCCCGGACCTGGTGGGAGACGAGCCCGCCGTTCGGGATCCGGATCCGCACCATGAAGTACGGGAGGGCCCTGCCCTCTCCGCCTGTGCCGCCGACGGCGCCGACCCCGTCGCCCTGCGTGTAGATCCCCCACCACCGGAAGTACGTGCCGAGCCACTCCGGCGGAATCGACGGGAGACCCTCGCGGGCGAAGCGCCGGATCTCGCCGAACGCTTCCCACGGGTTCAGCTCCCGCTTGAGCCGCTCGACCCGCTGCGCCTTGGTCTCCTTGACTGGGTCGCTCATCTCCGGCCCCGAACCGAAAAAGCCGAGGGCGGGAGCCGCTCGGGATCCGGCCGCTCGGCTTTCCTCTTCGCTTCCACCTTTGGCGTCTCCTGCCCTCTGAGTTCCACGGAATATACCTATCCCGATCGGCAATGTCAAGAATGGTCCCGTCATAGCAGAGCAAGCGTGTTTTCTGGCTGTTACCACCGGGAACGAATGGCTCAGCCGGAGCGCGGCCCCAAATGCCTGGCTGTGGCCTCGCGGGAAATGCGGTACGCTCGGGGGACGTGACCGCCCTGGCTCTCGCCGTCGTCCTCGCCGCCGCTCCCCTCGCCGCGGCGGCCGAGGTCACCCCCGCGTTGCCGGACAACGTGTACGCGGCGACCGTGGGCCCAGAGCTGAGCCCGGCGGTCGCGGGAATGCCCGTTCTCGTCTACGTGCCGAACGCCGTGTCGAACACGGTCGACGTCATCGATCCGCGGACCTACCAGATCGTCGACCACTACCCCGTGGGGCGCGAGCCCCACCACGTCACCCCGTCGTGGGACCTCTCGCGGCTCTACGTCCTCAACACCAAGTCCGATTCGCTGACGGTCATCGACCCGCACACGGGGAAGGTCACGGGCACCATTGCCGTGACCGACCCCTACAACCTCTACTTCACGCCCGACGGCTCGACCGCCATCGTCGTCGCGGAGCGCTACAATCGCCTCGACTTCCGCGACCCGACGACGTGGGCGTTGCGCGGAAGCGTCGCGATCCCGCACAGCGGCGCGGATCACCTCGACTTCTCGGCCGACGGCCGGTACCTGCTCGTGAGCTGCGAGTACGCGGGCTGGATCGTCAAGGTCGACGTCCCGACCCGGCGGGTGACCGGCGAGGTCCACGTCGGCGGCCTGCCGGTCGACGTCAAGCTCTCGCCCGACGGCAAGCTCTTCTACGTCGCCAACCAGGGCCGCCACGGCGTCTCGATCATCGACCCGCTCGCGATGAAGGAGACCGGCTTCCTCCCAACCGGTCGGGGCGCGCACGGGCTCTACGTCAGCCGCGATACGCGCCTTCTCTACGCGACGAATCGCCTCGGCGGCTCGATCTCGGTGATCGACCTCGCGACGCGGGAGGTCGTCCGCACCTGGAAGATCGGCGGGAGCCCAGACATGGGTGGCATCAGCCCCGACGGCGCTCAGTTCTGGGTCAGCGGGCGCTATAACCACGAGGTGTACGTCGTGGACACGCGCAGCGGGCGCTTGCTCCACACGATCCACGTCGGCGCCCAGCCCCACGGGCTCGCGCTCTTCCCCCAGCCGGGTCGGTACAGCCTCGGCCACACCGGCGTCTACCGCTGACCGCCCGCGCACACGGCTCGCCGCGCGCGGCCGGGAGCAGGGCGCCGAGCCGAGCGGCTAGGGTCGGTAGGTGATGCGGTAGATCGCCCCCGCGTGATCGTCGGACAGCAGCAGCGCCCCGTCCGGCATCACGAGCAGGTCGACGGGCCGCCCCCACGCGCGTCCGTCTCGGAGCCAGCCCTCGGCAAAGACCTCGTAGGAGGCCGCCCGGCCCTCGGCGAGCCTGACGAGTGTCACGCGGTAGCCGACCGGGCGGCTCCGGTTCCACGAGCCATGCTCGGCGATGAAGATCTGACCCCGGTACTCGGAGGGGAACATCGAGCCCGTGTAGAAGCGCATGCCGAGCGCCGCCACGTGGGGCCCGAGCTCGATCGCGGGCGGCGTGAATTCCGCGCACGTATGCCGCGCCCCGAACTCGGGGTCGGGGATGCTGCGGCCGTGGCAGTACGGAAAGCCGAAGTGGAGCCCGGGCCGGGGCGCGTAGTTCAGCTCGTCCGGCGGGCGGTCGTCGCCGAGCCAGTCGCGGCCGTTGTCGGTGAACCAAAGCTCACGGGTCCGCGGATCCCAGTCAAACCCCACGCTGTTCCGGACACCGCGCGCGAACACCTCGAGCCCGCTCCCGTCCGGGCGCATCCGAGTGATCGTCTCGTGCCGCGGCCCCGGCGGCTCGCAGACGTTGCAGGGCGCGCCCACCGGGACGTAGAGCATGCCGTCGGGGCCGAAGGCGATGAACTTCCAGCCGTGGTGCCGGTCCTTGGGGAAGGCGTCGCTCACCACGACGGGCGGGGACGGGCCATCCAGACGAGCCTCGACGTCGTCGTAGCGGAGCACCCGGCTCAGCTCGGCCACGTAGAGCGCCCCGTCGCGGAAGGCGACGCCGTTCGGCAGGGTCAAGCCCCGCGCGATGACCCGGACCAGCCCTGCCCGGACGGCCCGCGTGGCGTCGGCCACCGCGTAGACCACGCCCTCACCCATGGTGCCGACGAAGAGGGTGCCGCCCGGCGAGAGCGCCATGGAGCGAGCGCCCGGCACGTTATCGGCGTAGACGGCGATGCTGAAGCCGCGAGGCAGCGTGACCGCGTCGAGTCTGAGCCCTCGCTCGGCCGAGCTCCCGGGGAAGAAGCAGCCGGCCGCCGCCGCGAACGCGCACGCGGTCGTGATCACCCACCTCCGCCCGGCGCGCACGCGTGCCCGGTCCTGCGCCCGCACCGGTCCATTCTACCCGGCACGCCGGCGGGAGGCCGCGGGCCCCTCGCTCGACATGGAGCCGGGGCGAGGAGGATACTTCCCTCGGGACGAGGGGAGCCTTCCGTCTCCGGGAAGGGCCCTTTTTTCCCCCCCCCGCGGCGGGGGTGGAGAGGTGACGGCGTAAACATCGCCCGGACTGAAGTCCGGGGCTTTCAGAGAAAGGAGCCCGTGCTTGAATCCGAGAGCCTGGCCTTGCGGTTCCAGGTTGACGGTTCGTCGGCCCGCCCGGCTGCGCGGTAGCCTCCCCGTCCAGCCCCACCGTCGTTTCGACGGCTGTCTGACCGGGCCCACGGCTTGGTTCTCGCCAGGGCCGCTCGCGGAGCGCGTGCTCAGCTCCACCCGGGGGGAGTCCACCATGGAGATCGGCGCGCCTCCCCGCCCTGAAGGGCGAGGGTTCCGCGCCGGGAGCGTTTTATGACGACCGCGGTCCTGGAAAAGGCTCGCAGCCTTCAGAGATACGTCTGGAGCTCCCCCGCGCTCGCGGCGCTGCTCTATCCCCTGGCCCTGGCCGCCCTGTTTCGCAGCGCGACCTTGGTGCACGAGCGCGCCGTCGGGGCGGGAGGGCTGGCCTTTCTCGTCTCGCTCTCGCTCTGCCTGGCCGTCCCCGCGGTGGCCGTGCGCGTCGCCTACCTGCTCGGCCACGCGGAGGCTGCCTCCGCCGGCGAGATCCGCGCCCGCCGCCTCGCCCACCTGGCCGTCGCGAGCCCGCCGCTCTTCACCCTGATCGGGGTCGCGCTCTACCTGCTCCACGCGCCGGCGAACAGCGACTACCTGCTCTGGGCGCTGATCTGGCTCGGGGTCCTGGTCGCGATCGCGCTCGGCCGTGCCGATGTCCCGGCGGCGCGCCCGACGCGCGCGGCGATCGCACCCTGGCTCGTGGAGCTCCACGGGCTCACCGCTCTGGCGCTTCTCCTCTTCCTCCTGCCGCACGTGGCAAACCATGTCGCGGGCATCTGGAGCGCGGCGACCCACGTCCACGTCATGAAGGCGCTGCGGCGGATCTACCGCAACCCGGTGGTCGAGCCCGTACTCGTGGCCGTCGTCCTCTTCCAGATCGGCAGCGGCGTCGTCCTCCTCTGGCGCCGGACTGCGCGCCCGAGCGACCTCTTCGGAACGCTCCAGACCGCCGCCGCGGGCTACCTCGCGGTGTTCTTGAGTTCCCATCTGACCGCGGTGTTCGTCCTGGGGCGGGCGGTCATGAAGGTCGACACGGACTTCTCCTTTGCCTCCGGCGCCCCGGCCGGTCTCCTTCTCGACTCCTGGAACGTCCGGCTCGTCCTCCACTATTTCCTGGCGGTCTGCTGCCTCTTCGTCCATGTGGGCTCCGGCGTCCGGGCCGTGATGCTTTCCCGCTACCCCGTCCGGACCGCGAACCGGACCGCGTGGTCGGTCATCGGCGTGGGCGCGCTCGCCGCGGCCGTCGCGATCGTCGGCCTCGCCGGGTTCCACCTGGCTCCCGCCGCCTGACGAGGGGCGACCCGCCGAGACGGGAGCCGGACAACCTCATGGGACTCGAGCAACAGCTCGACCAGACGCTCACGCGGGCGATCAAAGACAAAGACACCCGCACCGCCGAGGTCGTGCGCATGATCAAGACGCGGCTCGCGGAGCGGCGGACCGCGAAGGGTTTCGCGGGCAAGGTCGACGACGCGCTCGTCCTCGACGTGATCGGCGCCTACCGCAAGCAGCTCCAGAAGGCCCTTCCCGAATTCGAGAAGGCGGGCGACCGCGCGGCGTCCCAAGTCGCCCAGATCCGCTTCGAGGTCGGGTTCTGCGAGCGCTACCTGCCGAAGGGGCTTGACGAGGTCGCCGTGCAGGCACTCGTCCGGGAGCGTCTGGGCGCGCTCGGCATCACCGATGTGAAGCAGGTCGGGCGCCTCGTGGGCGACATCATGAAGACGCACAAGGGGCAGGTCGACGCCGCCGACGTCAAGCGAATCGCGGAGGAGCAGCTCAAGGGCTGAGCGGAGCACGACCGCTCGACGGGCCGCGTCGGCCAGACAGTCGCCAGACAGTCGGGGACCGTCTCAGGCCGTTTTGGCACCCGCGACCCGGCTGGCATGCCAGACAGGCTACCCCGCATTGAAAGAACTCGCTCCGGGGACAAGCCATTGCGGTATTTAGGCACGGCGGCATCCGTCTTGCTCCTCGTTCGGGCACGCCCGCAGGTGCGACGAGGGCGTAGACTGATGAGGGAGATCGCGTGTCGGTGAGCCAGCCGCCGCCACTTCTTGACGACCGCGTGGATCGTGAACCCGCGCGCCCTGCGCGGGCGCGTTGGCGCCACGCCGACGCGCGGCCTCGCCGGGGCGAGTTTGTGCGGCGGCTCCACATCGTGCGGCTCCGCTTCCACCTCGTGCTGTTGACCCTGATCGGTTTCGTCCCGACAGCCGGGCTCCTGCTCTACACGGCCAAGGAGCAGCACGGCCAGGATGCCTCGGGCGCCCAGCAGGAGGCGTTGCGCCTGGCACGGCTGATCGCCGGCGAACACGAAGGGGCGATCGAGGCGGCGCGCCAGCTCGTGGCGATGTTGGCTCAGCTCCCCGACGTTCGCCAGCAGCAGCCCGACCGTTGCAATGCCCTCGTCGCCGACCTCCGGCGCCGATACCCGCGCTACGCGAACCTTGGCGGCCTGACGCTCAACGGGAGCGTCTTCTGCAGTGCCGTGCCAGTGGCGGGCCCCCCTGACCCCTCGGGCAGAGCGCTCTTTTGGCGTGCGCTGGAGAAGACTGAGTTCCAGAGTGACGACTATCAGGTCGACCGCGCCACGGGCCGGGCCACGGTCAACGTCAGCCATCCCCTCCTTGACGATACGGGAACGGTCCAGGGAGCCGTCTTCGCCGCGATCGACCTGACGTGGCTCAGGCAGCTTCCGGCCGTTGCGCGGCTGCCCCAAGGCTCGACCCTTACGATCAGTGACCGGCACTGCCGGATCCGGGTCCGTTATCCCGATCCCGCCAAGTGGGTCGGGAGCTTTGCCTGCGAGCGCCCGTTCGCCGACGGAGGGCTCGTCGAGGGTGAGGGCTCCACCGAGACGGACGGGCCGGATGGGGTCCCGCGGTTCGTCGGATTCGCGCCGCTTCGCAGCGGCGACGGCGGGGAGACCGTCTCCGTGACCGTCGGCATTCCGCAACACGCCGCATTGGCGGCGACCGACTCGGTGTTCGCCCGAAACCTGGCGGTGCTCGGGCTCATCGCGGCGCTGGCGCTCGTGGCGGCGCGAATTGTCGGGGGCCGATTCGTCCCGCGTCACGCGAGGGCCCTCGCGCAAGCGACGACGCCGCCGACGGCCGGTGGCCGTGACGCGCGGGCGGCACGGTCTCACAACCCGAGCCAACTCGGCTCGCCGCTCGAGGCAACAGGCGAGGCAGTCGAGACGCGTCGTCCGCGTTGGCCCCGGCGCCGTTGGCGCCGGGCGGACGTGGCGCCACACTCCGAACGTCGTCGGTATCGCCGCGGCGGGATCTCGCCCGTTAGTCAGCGGCTCCGCGACGGCTTGGCGGCCGTCGCCCGCATCGTCCGCGCCTGCTTCAGCGGGGTTCGCGCCACGATCGCCGGTGCCGTGCGCGCCGGTCTCCAGAAGCTCCGAGATTGCTCGTCGGATGTCCGCCGGTGGTCCCAACGCCGCCCGCAGATGCCCGATGCAAGCGCCGGTGGGGAGCCTCGCGGTTCCGGCGCCTGTGCCTGCTCGGCGTGTCGCGCGCGGCTCCGCGGGCGGCGCGCGGAGTGACGACCGGCGTGGCGTCCCACCGAGCCTGATCCTCTGGCCGCCGGCCGAGCCCAGAGCGACCGTCTGCCGACGTCCGGGGTCGACCGACCGCGGAGTCCCCTCGCCGAACCGAAGGAAGCGGTGTACTGTACTTGCTGGCCGCGCCTTTCGGGGAGGGCCCGATGAAGAGACTGCTCGCGATCGGCGAGCTGGGACAGGTCCTGACGAGGTCCGCCGGTGCCGCCTCCGACCGGCGCGGCGACGGCGGGCGCGCCTCCTCTCGGCGCCTCCGCGGTAGACGGGTCGGGCTCGAGTCGTCGTGATCCAATCCTCCACCTACGACACGCCGCACTCGGCGGTATCGCCTGCCGCGCCGGCCGCCTACCGCCGTTCCCCCCACGCGAGCCGCGCTCATCCAGGGGGAGGTTCCGTCCCGATTGGCAACACGCGCTGAAGGGCGACGGCGGCGCGGCGGCGCACAAGCCGGTGTGCGTCTCGAGCCCGTGCCCTCCGCTCCCTCCGCCCGCGACCCGCGGACGGCCGTTCCCGGGCCATCCCGCCGCTGATGTCTCCCGGCGCGCCCGGCTCGCCGATCGACGAGATGACGAAGAAATGCCCGATGTGCGCCGAGCGCATAAAACTCGAAGCGCTCGTCTGCCGCTACTGCGGCCACCTGTTCGATCAGGAGGCAGTCAGCCGGGAGGTCCAAACGGTCGAGGCGGAGCTGGCGAAGCTGCCCGGCGCCGCGCCCCGGTGGCGCCTCGTCGTCGATCAGGTGCCCCCCGAGCGCCGAGCGGCGTTGCTGGCCATCCTGCAAGAGGTGGAACCGTCGGGGACCGGGCAGGACACCGGCCCGACCCTCGACGGCCGAGGCGTCACGATCGCGCGTGGCCTGGCTCTGGCGCAAGCGAACTCGCTGATGGCGCGGCTCCTCGCCGCCGGCGTCCCCGCGCAAAAGATGCCCGAGAACAGCGCGCCGCGGACGCTGCCGCCGGCCGCGCGCCCGACCCGGCCTGAGGCGTCACGCCGCCGCCCGCGGCGGGGCAAGACGCCGGCCGGCGACGCCATCGTGGCGGCAGTCATGGGGACCCTGGTCCTCGTCCTGCTCGTTCTTGGCTACCTCGACCTGGCGCGATTCCGCTCCCCCAGGGGGGTCCCGATTCGCACGCCGGCGGGCGGCACCGGCGGTCCCGCTGACGGCGGCACCCGGGCGGAACGGTCCGCCGGCCCGGCGTCGACCGCCGTGTCTCCGCCGGCGCCGTCCGACGCTCGCGGCGATACCGACAGGCCGGATCACGTGTTCTTCTTCAGCCGGGGCGACCAGCTCGTGACCATGTCGGGGGAGTCACTTGGAACGGTGGAGAGGCTCGAGCGGACCCACACTTTCCCCGACGGCACGGTCGGCGCCGCGTACGTCGTGCGGACCCCGGCGGAGACGGTCGCGGTGTTCCACGCATCTCAACTAGAGCGAGCGGCGCGTCTGCAGTAACCGAAGTGCCCTCAGCCAGGAACGGGGGCACGCCGGGAGCGAACACGCCGCTACTGCCAGCGGATGAGCACCTTCAGCTTTGGGTACTCCGGCGCCTTGCCCTCGACATCGATGATGCGCATGGTCTGGTCCGGGCCCTCGAGGAGGAGATTGTTGTTGCTGAAGCTGACGAACTTCCCCCAGGCCTTCGGCACGCTCACCTCGTATTTGGCAGGGCTCTGAGCGTCGGCCGGAGCGGGCCGAACGGCCCCGAGCCATCCCGGGTCGGGAAGCCATGAGTGAGCGGCGATCACGGTGAGGGCCACGGCGATGACGGTCAGCACGGCCTTGGTGTAGCGGTCGACGATCATGCCCGTCCTCCAGGTGAGGAGTGCACTGCTCGAAACCCTCCATCCATACCATGGAGGTCGGGGGCGCGGGAAGGCCGGGGTGGCCCGCCCCGCCCCTCCGACCACGACCTGCCGCGGCCAGCGCCTGAAGGGAGCCGTCGATGATCATGCAGAGCACCTCGGCTGTTGTATTGTGGAGGATGCACACCGCTCGACTTGGGCGAGACAGGAGTGGAACCACACGTGGACGAGCTGCTGAGCGAGCCCGACCCTCCGGCTGACGCGCCGATCGCGACCCGCGCCCATCGGCGCGGCGGGGGGCACGGTCGGCGTGGTGGATCCGCCATGGGCCCACTCCCCGGCTCCGATTTCCGGGCGTGGCTTCGCGCGAAGGACGTCCGCAACGGTCTGCCCGCGACGGCGCTGGCCACGGCTGACCTCATGCTCGCGACGCGCAGGGCCGATGCTGTTCGTCAACCCCCTGCGCGTCAGACCTGATGACGCTCGGCGGCGCCGAGAATCTCGAGTCGGGTCGGCGCGCACGGACCGCCCGATCCGAAATGGCCCGTCAGTTCGTCGGGCCGGACGGGTGCCGGGTGTCCTATCTGACCGTCCGGCATCGGGCGACCGGGCCGACGATCCTTCTGATCCACGGTTCGGGGGTGAGTGCGGGCTACTGGGTCGACCAGCTCCTCGGCTTGGGGCGCGCGCTGCGCGTCGTGGCCATCGACCTTCCCGGACACGGGGCGTCCGATCCGATTGAGGGGGCGAGCGTCGAGACGTACGCCGAGGCTACCGCACACTTTCTCGAACTGCTGGGCGCGGGCCCGGTCATCGTCGCGGGACACTCACTGGGCGGCGCCGTCGCCATCGCGCTCGCCGCCCGGCACCCCGACGCGGTGACAGGCCTCGTCCTCCTCTCGAGCTGCGCGAAGCTGCCGCCGGTCGACAATTCCTGGGAGCGGTGGCTGGCGTACCTTCCCGGAGCCCTCCGGAAGGTCCTCTTCTTTTCGATGGCGAAGAAGATCCTGTTCGCACCGGGCGCGTCCAGCCGCGCGGTGAGCCTCGGGATGCAAGAGCTCCGTTCCTGCCGCCCGGAGACGATCCTGAAGGACGTCCTGGCCGCCCGGACCATGGACCTGACCGACCAGGCACCGCGGCTCGGGGTGCCCACCCTGCTCCTGTGCGGGAGCCGCGACCGACTCACTCCACCGGCACTCTCCGAGCAGCTCAGCGTGCTGATCCCGCGGGCGCGACTGAGAACCATCGAGGGCGCCGGCCATATGCTGCTCCTTGAAGTGCCGGAGCGTGTGAACCAGGAGATCCTGACCTTCGCCAGATCGATCCTATCGCCGATCGAGGTGCCGTCGGTCGACGCCGTGGAGGGTCGACGCGGGCGCTCGCTCGCTCGGCGTCTCCTCGACTGGGCCCGCGGTGTCCGGTCAGGGATGGCTGTCAGGGACACGGGCTCGCCGCCCGGCGGGTGAAGGGCCCCGGAACGAACCAGCGCGGCCGGAGGCCTGGGGAGGAACCGACTTCCGCCGTTGGGCGTCAGGCTCGTCGAGGAGGCCGCGAGGACTCGGCTCCCCGCGGTGAGGGACCAGTGTCAATGATCCCGATGACCCCGGTCGGAACCGGCGGCCGGGTCGCTACGGGACCTCGAGCGGGCGGGCGACCATGATTCCGGTGTGCGTCGACACCCGCAAGAGGTACGTCGCGAGATCGTCGTCGACGACGACCGCGTGCCGGGTGGTCGAGGCATGGAGGAACCTCGGCACGCTTCCCGCGTCCCGGTAGCAGAGTCCCGCGTGGGCGCAATCGAGACCGCCGATCGCCGTGGTGATGCCGACGATGTCCCCGGTCATCAGGAGCGGCTGAACGTCCGCCACCTTCGCCTTCGGCACATACTCCAGCTCGCGTGCGCTGATCTGCGCCTCGACGGCGCTGATTTTCCTGACCAGGTCGGCGTTCGCCTTGAGCTGCCGGTAGGCCTCGGGATGTGTGCTCATGAAGCTGACCCGCTTGCTGAAGCGCGTCGCCCCCGGAAGCTCGCGAGTGATCAAACGGACCACGCCCTTGCGGTCGTTGTCGACGAACCAGTCGCTGAGGTAGTGCAGCCGCGACGCATAGTCGGTGAGCTGGCCGCCCCGATAGCGGGTGAAGCTGACCTCGGCCAGGAGCGCCTCCGGTGTACGCCCGCCGCGCCTGAGCATTCGCGCGAAGGCGAGCGCGCCTTCGAAGAAGGTCACGCAGTCCAGGCTCTGGAGGTTGATCGAGCAGACCTCGCGATCGTCGTAGAGCTCGAGCGTCGCGGCGACGTACGGCGTCCGGCGGAGCGCCATCCCGACGGCGCCAATCCGCTCACCGATCGGCAGTTCGCTCCAGGCGCGCTCGCGCGCCAGCGCCAGCAACCGCTCGAACGTCTCCTCTCCCTTGAAGGCGATCGGATCGGGCTCGCGCCCCCGCACGGCTTCCGGGCGCGCGAGCGCGAGGGCTCCCGCTCCCACCAGGGTCCTCGCCGCCAGCGTGACGAACGCTCGCCGTCCAAGTCCCGCCCCACCCATCGCCCGTAGCATCGCACGGCGGGGCCGCCCGGCTCAAACCGGCGCCGGCGGCACGACCGCAGGTGCGCCGTCGCCGGCCCGCAAGGCCCCCGATCCGCCGCCGGTTTCTGACGCGCCCTCGCGGAGCGGCCGCATCCCTCAGCCCCGCTCGGCCGCGCGCCGAGCGACTTCCTCGCCGAGGGCGCGGTGCTCGGCGCAGCCGATGACCGAGACGTCGGGCCGCGGTCCGGCGGCGCCGACGAGCCGGCGTCCGGCCTGCCGCCGGCGAACGGCCGGAGCGAGGTCGAGGGTCCCGCGGTTGATCTCGTCGCCGATCACCGTTACCACCTCGTCTCGAGCGCTGGCGCTCCGGCAGATGAGGGCGAGATCGCCGCCGGCGGCCAGGAAGTGTCGAGCCGCGCCCGCGACGCCCCAGGCGCTGGCGACAGCGGCCATCTCCAGGTCGTCGCTCAGGACGAGGCCGGAGAAGCCGAGACGCCGCCGGAGCAGGCCGCCGATGACAGCGGCGGAGAGGGACGCCGGCAACACCGGGTCGAGGGCTCGGTATCGGACGTGCGCGACCATCACCGCCGGGCAGCCGGCTCCGAGAGCGGCGCGGAACGGAACGAGATCCGCGCCCTCCAGCTCGTCCTGGGTGGCGTCGACGTCCGGCAAGGCGAGATGCGAGTCGACGGACGCGCGTCCGTGGCCCGGGAAGTGTTTGCCGACCGGAACGACTCCCTCGGCGAGCATGGCCTCGACGAACGCGACGCCGCACGCGGCGACCGCGTCCGGAGCTGTTCCGAACGCGCGGTCACCGATCACCGTACACGCGGGGTTGAGCAGGCAGTCGAGCACCGGCGTGAGCCCCGAGTCGAAACCGGCGGCGCGCAGCTCGCGAGCCATTGCCCGGGCGACCGCCGCCGCCAGGCGAGGGTCGCCGCAACGCCCGACCGCTGCCGGTGGGGGGAACCGCGTAAACGGAGGGGGCAGGCGATGAACCGGTCCGCCTTCGTGGTCGACCATGACGAGGAGATCGGGGCTGAGCTGCCGCGCGGCCGCCGTGAGCGCCAGCACGGTCTCGAGGCGCGGGCAGTTGCGTGCGAACAGAATGACACCGCCCAAGCCCGCTTGCTCCGCCAGCGCCGCGAGGTCGTCGGGAATCCGCGTGCCCTCGAAGCCGACGGCGAGGGCGTGTCCGGGCCCCGCCTGCACCCGCCGTTGCCTCGACTGGTCCTCGTCGGCCGTCATGAGCGTGAACCGAGTCAGCGGGGGCCGGAAACGATCTCAGGCCCGCGTGCGGAAAGGCCCTCGACCGGAATTCGTGACCCCACCGTTTCGATCGAGTTGATCCCGAGGACGACGTCACCCATGGCGAGCTTCCTGTCTTCCTCCGCGCTTGGCTCCGTCGTCTCCGCGTCGTGTGATCGTCCCGTTCGATCACCGCCGGCTCACACGGGCCCGACCTGGACGGCCCTCCGGGCGCGATGTCTCCGTCTGCACCTCGAGTGGTTTCCAAGATTATGTACCCCCCGCGCAGAGCCCCCGACGAGTTCGTCTGGGCCCGTCTCGCCGCGCGGCGCGCCAAAGGCCATGGTGTCATCGGAGCGTCCCGTTGGCATGCCATCCTGAGCCGACCGTGCCAGAAGGGCGCTCGCGACCTCGACAGGGCGCGCCTAAGTGCCTTCGTTCCCAGGCGTCCCCGTGGTGGCACTCCGGTTGCTTTTCCGACACGGGCGCCCGGGGGGAAACGCCAGAAGCGGGACGACGGCGCTTGGGTGCGACGAGTTCAGGAGGGGGAGCTGCTAGTGGGCAAGATTCTTGTCGTCGATGACGAGGAGCAGGTCCGGAGCTTGCTGGTCGAACACTTTCAACGCGAGGGATTCGTCGTCCTCGAGGCGGCCGACGGCGAGGAGGCCCTCCAGGCTGTTCGCCGCACTCGCCCGGACCTCGTCGTGCTCGATGTCGGTCTCCCAGGCATGGACGGTCTCCAGGTGTTGCGGCGCATTCGCCGGGAGGATCCGGGGATTGGCGTGATCGTAGTCAGTGGCAAGAGCGAGTCGGTCGTGGCCAAGACACTGGAGGCCGGAGCCCTCGGGTATTTTCTGAAACCGTTTGACCTGGAGCGCCTGTCACAGGCCGTGCGAACGAGCGTTGAGCTGTTCCAAACATCTAGCGACCGACACTGGGCGGCGATCAACGTCTCTCGGATCGAGGACGCCACGCTTATCGTTGCGCAAGGCAGCCTGGACACGCTTGACGCTGAGCGGATGAAGCGCGTGCTGGACAATCTGCTCGAGGACGGCCGGGCGAAGCTGGTTGTCGACTTGGTGGGCGTGACCTCTATCGACAGCTCGGGGGTCGGTGCTCTCGTCGGAGCCATGAAGCGGGCGCGCGCGGCGGGAGGCACCCTACGGCTCTGCGGCCTCCAGGGCGACGTCCGATCGGTCTTCGAGACGAGTGGCTTGACGGCTCGGCTCGAGGTGCATGCCAGTCGCGAGGAAGCGATCTCCCCCTAGAGGCGTCGCCGGCTCGGGGGGTCCGCACGGTCGCGGACCCGCCACCGCCGGGTCCATGGCGCCGACGCCGTAACGACTGCATGCACGCGGCTCGGCGGCAGGAAGGCCTCGGTCACCTGAGCGCAGGGATCACCTCGTGGGTCAGGAGGCGTAGCGTCCGGAGCATCCGGTCCATCGGGAGTAGACCGCCGGGATTCAGCTCCGCGATCATTCCGTCGAGGCCCAGTTCGTCCCGCAACCCGGCCAGTCGCTCGGTCAAGCGCGCGGTCGTGCCGAACGCCACGCGCTTTTCCAGTATCTCTTCGTACGAGAGTTTTTCGAGCTGGTCGAGGCGGCTCAGGCGCCGGTCGGCGGGTCCGGTATCTCCTCGGCCCAGGCCGAAGCGCGTCAGCTCGGCGTGCCGACGGAAGAAGTACGTGATATTCTCCCGCGGCTCCTCGAGCGCCTCCCTCTCCGTCGGCGCGGCATACACGGGAAGACGGAGACAGACGTCGCCGTCGCCGGGGTGACCCGCTTGGCGCCAGGCTGCGCGATAGGCCACGAGATGCACGCGGAGCTCCGGGATGTCCAGGTCCCGGAGCCCGACGAACAGCGGCAATCCCATGCGGCCGACGAAGGGGAAGGTCTCGGGGGAATTGGCGGCCATCCGCACGGGCGGATGGGGGACTTGGTACGGGCGCGGCGCCACCGTCGTGTCCTGGAACCGGTAGAACGTGCCCTGATAGCTGAACGGCTCGCCCTTCCAGGCCTGCCGCATGATGTCCAGTGCCTCTTCGAAGCGCGCCTGGCTCTCGCCGTACGGGATCTCGAGGACGTCGTAGGCGCGCGGCGATCCGCTGCGACCGATGCCGAGATCAAAGCGACCGAGGCTGAGCTGGTCCACGGTCGCGACCTCTTCGGCGATGCGCAGCGGGTGGGCAAGCGGGAGGACGGTCACGGCCAGGCCGAGCCGCACGCGCCGGGTGCGGGCCGCCATGAAGCTCGCGAGCGCGATCGGCGCCGACTGCACGGAGCGAGTCGGATTGAAGTGGATCTCGCCGAGCCACACGCCGTCCAGTCCCCACGCGTCGGCCGCTTCCCCGAGCTCGAGCGCTTCCTGGAAGGCTGTGGTCTCGCTCGTCTCCCGCCGCCGCTCCTCCACAAAGATTCCGAAGTGCATGGCTTCCCTGACGTGCTCATCGACTCGCGGCATCCGGCCGCCGCCTGCGACAATGCCCTAGCCAATCGCCGCTGTCAAAGCGGCCGTGCGTCACCGTCCGCCGTTCGTCGACATCCGCGTGCCGGCGAATCATCTTCGTGATGGACGCGCTGCGTCCTGGAGGATGACCCCCTGCACCGGCCACGTGCGGTCCCGCCGGCGGTCGCGTCCGTGGCCGTTGTGACGGACCGGACGCGATCGCGGCCAATGAAGTCCCCTCGCGCCCGATAGGTCCGGGCGCGGTCGGGGGCGGGCGGACCGGCGGACGACGCCGCAAACCCGGTCTCCGCGCACCGGCCGGTGCGATCGTGACGATCTCCGGCCAGAACCCGCCGGGGGCCAGCGCGGAGGCATCCGGGCTGTCGGACCCCAGGGTGGCCGACAGAAAAAATTCGCTTTCTTTTATATTACGATCGTAATATAAACACGGATGCGTTACACGGCTGACCACAAGGAGCGCACGCACGCCAGGATCGTGGAGGAGGCGAGCCGTCTGTTCAAGCAGGGCGGATTCACGGGAGTCGGAGTCGACTCGGTCATGAAGGCGGCGGGGCTCACACCTGGCGGGTTCTACGCGCACTTCCACTCGAAGGAGGTACTCCTCGCGGAGACCTTACCGCTCGCCCTTCGTCGGATGCGCCAATGGCTTCTCAGAGGGCTCGAGGGGGAGCGGGAGCTCGCGTGGCTCCGGGAGGTCGTACGCCGCTATCTGAGCCGCACGCACCGAGACGCGGTGGCCGAGGGCTGCCCGATGCCCGCCCTCACGCCCGACGTCGGCCGGGCGGGCGCCCTCGCGCAGGAGACCTTCGAGACCCACCTCTGTGACCTCGCGGCCGAGTTCGCGGCGAGGATGCCGAGCGCCTTTGGACCGCCGGGCGAGCGCGCGCTCGCGACGATAGCCCTCTTCGTTGGGGGCGTCATGCTCTCGCGGGCGGTCAAGGACCGGAAGCTCTCAGGGCAGATCCTCCGCGCCTGCCGTCTCCTCGCGATCCCCGAAGAGGCCCCAAATGCCCCGTCCCGGTAACGGAACGCAGCCCGCCGGGGCGTGCCGGAATGGCCACGATACTTCCGTGCCGGCGCGGACCCGGGGCGCTGGGGCGGCCGAGGGCGGGGTCCAACTCCTCCGGACGGTCACCTACCTCCAAGACGTAAGCCCGTTGAGCATCGCCGCGGTCGCCAACCGCGCCCGGTGGCGGTCGATTCCCCCCCGCCAGGTCATCTTCCGTGAGGGCGACCCGTGCCGGGACCTCCACGTCCTGGTCGAGGGGCGCGTCGAGTGCTACCGGTCGAGCGTCGAGGGGCGGGAGCAGATCATGATCGTGTTCGATCGGCCCGGGGACACGTTTTGTATCTCCTCGGCCTTCGCGACCGGCCAGAACCTCGTCACCGCGCGAGCGCTCACGCTGACGAGGCTCGGCGTGATCGACCGGGGAACGTTCGTCGACGTCGCCGGCCGTAACCCGGCGATGGCCCTCCAGCTGGTCAAGACCGTGAGCCGCGATGCGGCGCGCATCATGGACCTCGCCGAGAGCCTTGCCCTCCGCACGGCACGGGCCAGGGTGGCGCGGCTGCTCTACGAGCAGGCTGTCGCCGAAGGGGTCCGCTCCGGGCAAGGGGTGGAGCTTGCCCGCGAGCGGCTCCGCGAAGAGGAGGTCGCCGCCCGCGTCGGGACCGTTCGGGTCCACGTCTCGCGGAGTCTCCGGAGCCTGGTGCGATCGGGCACGATCGTCCTCGACCGCGCGCTGATCCGTATCCCCGACCTCGCCGGTCTTGCGCGAGCGGCCCAAGGCCACGCCGACAGGATCGGCCGAGAGCGCCCGCTGGCGCGCGCCTTCCTACGCCCCGCCCGGCCTGTGACTTTTGTTACCGACACCGGGCCGACGCGCGCTTAACGTCGGGGCCCGGCGCGACCATAGCTCCCGGGACCGGGCGCGAACCGGCCCCGGCCACGCCAACTCAGGAACCGACAGGGGGGTACCGCCATGGAAGATCGGCGAGCCAGCAGTGTCATCGACGTCGAGGAGATCCCCGAGCTGTCAGCCGCCCAGCGCGAGAACCTGCTGCGCCGCTCGTGGATGACGAACGACGGGCTCTGGTTCTACCAGGCCTTTGTCAACAACGGGTCCGACGCGGCCAACGGCTGGAACACCGCCGTCGTTCGCGAGTTCGGGCGCCTCGAGATGCGACGGCTTCTGAGAACCCTCGGCTTCACGAAGGTCACCTCCCCGGCGCAGTACTATCGGGTCTTCCAGCTCGCCGTCGGCCTCTACGTTGGGGACCTCTTCGACTACGAGGATGCCTTCGACGGAACGACCCATCAGATCCACGTCAAGCGCTGCTTCGCCTTCACCGGCGTCTCCAAGGCGGGCGTCGCTCAGGTCTATCACTGCGGCCCGTTCGAGCGGGTCCTCGGCTGGTTCGAGGCGCTCCGCCTCCCGGTGAAGATCAGTCCAGAGGTGGGACTCTGCCAGATGGCTCAGTGCGGCGACTGCCGCTACACGCTCTCGGTGGAGTTCGACCCCGAGCCCGCCGGCGGCGAGCCCTGAGCGGCCCGGCAAGGAGGCGCGCGATGAAGACAGAGCGTGCGTATGCCGTGGCCTCACCAAGTCCAGAACGCGCCGTTCATCGGGTCGCGATCGTCGGTCCGCGTCGCGAGCTCGACGGCGTGCCGCTCGCCGAGGCTCCGTGGCCGGGCGTCCTGGTGGACCGAGTGGTCGACGAGGCCTTCGACACCTACCTCGACGGGCTCGGTGGCGAGACCCTCGCGGTCGTGGTCGTCGTGGCCGAGGCGGGCGATCGGGGTCCGCTCCGGGTCCTCCGGTCACGACCAGAACGTCTGCGGACGCGCGCCTACGTCCTTGCTCGGGCCCCCGCCAGGCTCCTCTCGCCGGTCGAGGACGACTGGGATGTGGAGGGGATCGTCGACCTCGATCGCCTCACGCCGGAGGCGCTCGCCCACGCGGTCGAGAACGGCCTCCGCGCCTACCGCGCCCTCGGGACGAACCCGTTGATCCCCGAGTACTATCTCGACGCCACCTACAACCGGATCTTCGACTGGTTCGAGACCACGAAGTGGGACTGGCGCGAGCTAGACCTATCCCAGATCCGGCGGGACCTCCTGACGGAGCCGGAGATCGACATCCTCCAGGAGTCCGCGATCATCGAGTTCGGCACGCTCCCCGGCGCCCACAACTTTCTTCGCGAGTGGGCGGACGAGTACAGCTTCTCCTCCTGGGCGCTCTCTTGGGGCGCGGAAGAAGCGCGCCACTCACTCGTCCAGTGCCGCTATCTCCACGAGATCGGGATCGAGGTCCGGGCCAAGCACGCGCTGTATAAACGGGAGCCGTACCCCATAGGGGAGAACCGCGCCGCGACGCTCATGATGAACATCATCTCCGAATCGCGCGCGGCCGAGTACTACAAGACGCTCGCGCGGCTCACTAGGGAGCCGGTGCTCCGAACGATCTGGCGGCTCCTGGGACGCGACGAGTCACGACACGCGCGCGCCTTCTTCGTCTTCTGTAAGGAGCTCGTGGACCGTGCCGAAGAGAACGCCGTCGCCGCGGTGCAGATGGCCTACGTGTGGCTCGCCGACCGGCGCCGGGGGGTGAAGCATCCCGCCGGACTCTTCTATCCGCACTCGAGCTCGACGAGCGGCCTGCGCCAGATCGAGCGCTACGCGCCGGTCATGACCGACGTCGCCGACAGGAAGGTGCTGGCCATGATCCGCAACCTCTTGGATGACGAGTCGGTCCAGTCGGTTGGAGACCTGAAGGCCTACCTCCGCAGCAAGGTGGCGTGAGAGGAGAGCGCAGCCATGAACGACGTGTCGCGCGAGGTCTATCGCATTGTCGGCGAGACGCTCAGGGTCCCCCCCGGGGAACTGCGGCCGGACCTCCCGATCCGCGCGATCCCGAACGCCGAGTCGATCAAGATGCTCACCGTGATTTTGAAGGTGGAGAAGCAGTTCGACGTCGAGATCCCGGACGAGGCCACCTTCGGGATCGAGACGGTCGGGCAGTTCGACGAGCTGGTGCAAATGCTCGCGGCCGAGCGGGCGGCCGCGAACGCGCGCTGACGGGGGCGCCCAGCGGTGGTGATCCGTCACGGGGTCGACATCGAGGCGGTCGCCGAGGTTCGGCGCCTCCTCGACCTCTCGGCCCGCGCCAAGCGCCGAGTCTTCACCGCCCGCGAGGTCGAGGACTGTGAACAGACGGGCGACTCCGAGCGGCACTTCGCCGGCCGCTTCTGCGCGAAGGAGGCGCTCTTCAAGGCCCTCGGACGTGGTTGGCAGGGCATGGGGTGGACAGAGGCTGAGGTGCGCGTGGACCCAGCCGGGGCACCCCAACTCGTCACGAGGGGGCGCGTCAAGGCGACGCTCGAGGCGCTCGGCGTCCGCTCCGTCGGGCTCAGCATCTCCCACACCGGGGATATCGCCATGGCGTCCGTGATCCTTCTCTGCGTGCCAGGCGGAAGACGGCCTTCGCGCCCGGTGCCCGGTCGGCGATGAGCGGACCCGACGCGCCCCCCCAGACACTCCTCGACGTCCTGCGCGGCGCGGCACGGCGCCGACCGGGAGGGGGCGTGCGCGTCTTCCGGGGCGCTGACGAGGTCGAGCGACTGACGCACGCCGAGCTCCTAGACCAGGCGGGCCGCATCTCGAGCGGCCTCCTCGAGGCGCCGGCGGAGGCGGGCGGGCGGCGGATCGCTCTGGTCTTCCCGAACTCGGGCGAATTTCTCCAGGCGTTCTTCGGGACGGTCGCCGCGGGCGCGGTGCCGGTCCCGCTCCCGCCGCCGCTCCGGTTCTCGTCCCGGCAGCGCTACGGCCAGCGGGTCCGGGGAGCGCTCCTCCGCTCACGGGTTGGGTGCCTGCTCACGACCGAAAAGCTGCTCCCGATACTCCGAGCCCTCGTCGCCGCTCTCGGCCTTCGCACCCAGGTTCGCTCGCTGGCCGAGGTGCGCCGAGGGTTACCGAGTTGGGCTCCGGTCGCTCCCGATGACTCCGCCCTCATCCAGTACACGTCGGGGAGCACTGCCGCGCCGCGGGGCGCCGTGCTCACGCACCGGCAGGTCGTCGCCAACCTGGGGGCGATCCGCCGAGGTCTCGACATGCGGGAGGGCGATGTGAGCGCGAGCTGGCTCCCGCTGTTCCACGACATGGGGCTCATCGGGTGCTTCCTCGGTGCCTTGAGCGGCGCGATTGAGCAGCTGCTCGCGCCGCCGGAGGACTTCGTTCGGGATCCGTTGACGTGGCTCCGCGTCATGACCCGGCACGCGGCGACGCTCATGACGGCGCCGAACTGGGGCTACTCCCACTGCGCCCAGCGGATCGGCCCCGAGCAGGCGCGGACACTCGACCTCTCGCGCGTCCGGGTTGCCTTAAACGGCGCGGAGATGGTGGACCGCGGCACCACTGAGGCGTTTACCACGCGCTTCAGGGTCGCTGGCTTCCGGGCAGAGGCAATGCTCCCCGTCTATGGGCTCGCCGAGGCCGGCCTCGCGGTCGCGTTTCCCTGCCTCGGGCGCGGGGTCAAGTCCCTCCGAGTGCGGCGGCACGACCTCGGCGAGGGAGTGGTCGAGCCGGCACGGCCGGAAGAGGCGAACACGCGCGAAGTGGTCTCGGTGGGGAGACCCGTCGACGGGCTCGAGATCGCCCTCCTGGGAGCGGACGGCGAGCGGCTCTCCGAGCGCCGTGTCGGGGAGATCCTGGTCCGGGGCGCGTCGGTCATGGTGGGCTACGACGAGGACCTCGCGGCCACCGGTGGGGCCTTCCACGAGGGCTGGCTCAGGACCGGCGATCTCGGGTTCCGCTTCGATGGCGAGCTCTACGTCACCGGCCGACGGAAGGACCTGATCATCGTGCGTGGCGAGAACCTCTACGCGCACGACGTGGAGGCGCTCACGGTCGAGGTACCGGGCGTCTGGGCCCGCCAGGCGATGGCGGTCGGCGTCCCCGGGGACGGGACCGAGGAGCTCGTCGTCTTCGCCGAGACACGGACGCGGGGGCCAGCGCGGTGCGACGTGATCGTCCGCGCGATCTCGGAGTCGGTCGCCGGAACGTTGGGGATCGCACCGCGCGACGTCGTCCTCTGTCGACCCGGCGAGCTCCCAAGGACGACGAGCGGAAAGCTCGAGCGTTACCGGGGCGCGGAGATCTACGCCCGGTGGCGCGCGGAGTCCCCTGCCCGCTTCTCCGGCCGCCCGATCTGCTCAACAGGATGAGCGAAGACGCGGGAAGCGGGCGGCGGGCCGCGCGCCTGGTGGGTGCGGGCCGCGGAGACCGGTTCTCCTCGGCCTCCGGGCGCCGCGGCTCCAAAGGGCGCGGCAGCGGTCCTCGCCCAACACGGACACTCTAGGAGGCCGGGATGGCCACACGGGTGCTCGTGGTGGAGGACGAGGAAGAGACCGCCGAGCTGCTTCGAGATCTTCTCCGCGAGTTTGGCTATGAGCCTCTGCTCGTGCGCAGCGCCGAGGCCGCGCGGAGCGCCCTCGACACCGAGCATCCTGACGTGATCCTTCTTGACCTCCGCCTGCCCCTCATGAGCGGGCTGGACTTCCTCCAGATCGATCGCGTCCGCGCCGCGCGGCCCCCGATTGTCGTTGTCTCCGGAGTGGCGACGGAGGACGAGGCGCGCGAGTGTCTCCTGCGCGGCGCGCTCGACTTTGTTGGCAAGCCCCTCAACGCTGACCTCCTGCGCCAAGTCCTGCTGTATGCCGAGGTGCAGGCGCTCCGCACGCAACATGATGGCGAGCGGCGAGCTGCCGATCGTCGACGATCGGCGCGACCGCCCCTGACGCTCCCGGTCCGAATTTTCGAGTATAACGGCGGGGAGCGGAAGGGGATCTGTGTCGACCTCAGCACCTTCGGCATGAAGCTTCGTCCGCTGGAATCGGTCACCCCGGGGCCCGCGGTGAGACTCTACTTCAGGCCTCTGGATGGCGGGCCGGGCCTCTACCTCCTGGCGATCCTCGTCCGCAGAGAAGATCCCGACACGTACGCCTTTCGATTCGTCAACCTGACCGAGGCCGAGTTCGAGCGTCTCCGCGGCGTCGTCGCCGGGGTCGGTGAATCGTCCTGAAGCGGCTCACTAGGCCACTCCCGCCGGTCGACATACTCTCCCGGTGATTTGGTGGTGGGCGAGGCTCTCACGAGCACGGCCATACTCTGGCCGCTCGCGGCCACGCCGGCCCCACGCTCGGCCGCGACCCGGACCCCGGCGCCGAACGAAGCGAGGAGAGATAAGATGGCGAGCATGCCGCACCCGAAGGCACCGGGTTCCCGACCGACCGGGGACAAGGTCGGAGCCAAGTCCCAGCGTCAGGCGCCGGCCCACGAGGCCAGCGTGAAGCGGACCTCCGCGATCCACCGGTCACGCGGAGCGGTGCAGCGAGGCGATCCCAACGACTGGCTCGAAGCGGAGCGATAGCGCTTGGGCCGGTGACATCCGCGATGTCCGACTCGCCGCCGTGACAGAGCAGCCGCGCCGCCATGGTCACCGCGGCATGCGTCGCGGCCGCGGCCACGACCGCTTCAGGCCGAAGGACTTCGAGGCGTTCGTCCGCCGAATGCTCGATCCTGGTCGCGACCGCTGGCAGCAGCCTGCGCGCGTGCTCCGCGCGCTGCGCGTGCGGCCGAACGCAGTCGTCGCCGACATCGGCGCAGGCCCCGGCTACTTCACGCTCAGACTGGCGCGGGCCGTTGGCCCGCGCGGCCACGTGTACGCGGTCGACCCGGAGCCACGGAGCCTCGAGCGACTGCGCCGGCGGCTCGAGCGGCTTGGCGTCCGCAACGTGACGCCCGTGCTGAGCCGCGGCGACGACCCGCACCTGCCGGCCGGGGCCTGCGACCTCGTGCTGATCATCGACACCTACCACCACTTCCCCGATGGCGCAGCGTTCCTGCGCCGCGCCGCTGGTGCCCTGAAGCCGGGCGGGCGCCTCGTCGGCATCGACTTCCAGAAGCGTGAGACGCCGGTGGGGCCGCCGGTCGAGCACCGGGTCGCCCGGGAGGAGTTCCTCCGCGACGCGCGACGGGCCGGCCTCGCGCTCGTCGCCGAGCACCCCTTCCTGCCCTACCAATACTTCGTCGTGCCCCGCCCGCGCACTCGCCGCCGGCGGCCGCTCGTCGCCGCGACGCGCGCGGCGCGCTGATCGGTGGCGGTTCGGACGGGGCGCGTCTGGCCGGGAGTGCGTCCACCCTGTCCGAGCCCGGGACGACGGGACAGTGGGCCCCGCGCGAACAGAGGATCCCCCCAGGGCGTTCGCTGACAACCCCTTCGACGTCGGAAGAGCCAAGACCGGTCCTGGTGGCCATGGCGCGGGCCACCTTGCGCGCCGCAACGTTTTTCGGTACCGTCACGCCTGCGATGCGCACCAGGGGCATTTGGCCCTCCCGAACAGGCCCATGTCTGTGATTCGCGGCCTCACCGGCCGGCGGCCGGTGTCCGGTCCTCGCGGGGGTCGCCAGGAACTCCTCGGCGGAATCCGACTAGTCCCCTTCTCCGTTCGCCGCAGTCCCGTCTCCCTACTCACAGGAGGTTGCCCGCGATGACACCGGCGTCGCCATCGGTTCGACTGCGCCTCGGCACCTTGGCGTTTTCATTCGCGCTTGGGGTGTTCCTGGCGCCCCCGCCCTCGCTCGCGCAGGATCAGACGCTCCGCTTTGGCATCGGCCCGCTCCAGCCCACGCCCTCGGAGACCAAGAAGGCGTTCGAGTCGTTCTTCGCTGGCCTCGCGAAGAAGCTCAATCGCGAGTACGACCTCGTCGCCACCACCGACTGGGCCGGCATCGCGGTGGCGCTCGCGAACGACCAGGTGGACGTGGCGTGGATGGGTCCGTGGGGCTATATCCTCGCCAACAACGACTCCGGCGTCACCGCGATCGCCACGGCCAAGTACGACGGCAAGCCGCTCTACCACGCCATCGTCGTGTGCCGGCCGGGCGGTGGCGTCAAGAGCTGGCCGCAGGACGCCAAGGGCCGTCGCGTGTCGTTCGCCGACGTCGGCTCGACCTCGGGCTGGCTCATTCCCACCGCGTGGTTCAGAACCAAGGGCATCGAGCCGAAGGAGTACTTCCAGTACTCGGACGGCGCGACGCACGCCGCGAATGAGATCGCGGTGGCCAGCGGGCAGGCCGACTGCGCGACCGACTTCGACCGCAACCGGACCGCGATGATCGAGTCGGGCAGGCTCGACAGGAGCGCCACCGAGATCGTCTGGCAGTCCGACCCCCTGCCGAACGACGCGATCGCCGTGCGCCATGGCTTCGATCCGGCCCTGACCCAGCGGATCCAAACTATCCTGCTCGGCATCTCGGAGGCCGACGCCAAGCCCCTGCTCCCCAACCACTATACGGGGTTCGTGGCGGCAACCCACACCAGCTACAAGATGATCGAGGATGCCGGTGTGCTCGTCGGGCGCATCAAGAGGAAGTAGAGGCGCCTCACGGGTGTGTCTATGACCGCCGTGCCCGCTCGCGAGTATCCCGAGCCCGAGCTCGGGTGGCTTGCCGCCAGCCGCCTCCGGTTCGTCGTGACGATCGTCGCGCTCGCGGCGATCTACTCGGTCTGCTGGCACTTGGCCAAAGTCGACGTCGGCAAGCTCGTCACGGGGCTGCCTCGGATGGCCTCGTGGGCGGCCAAGTCCTGGCCGCCCGCCACCGACGAACTGCCCGTGCTGTTCCGACGCGCGGCCGAGACCGTGGCGATGGCCGCGCTCGGTACCAGCGGTGCGGCGCTGCTCGCGCTCCCCCTCTGTGTCCTCGCGGCGCGGAACGTCACGCCCTCGATGGCGCTCTACTATCCCACCCGGTGGTTCCTCAATATGCTCCGGGGCATCGATTCGTTCGTCTTCGCCCTCCTCTTTGTCGCCGCGGTCGGTCTTGGCCCGTTCGCGGGGGTCCTCGGGATCGCGTTCCACACTTGGGGGAGCACGGCCAAGCTGTGGGCCGAGGCAATCGAGAACATCCCGCCGGGGCCGCTCGAGGCCGCCGCGGTCACGGGGGCCTCCCGGGTCAAGGTGCTCGCCTTCGCCTTGGTCCCCGACGTCGCCCCCAGCCTCCTGTCGATCGGGCTGTTCTGGTGGGAATTCAACGTGCGGGCGTCGACCGTTCTCGGCGTGGTGGGGGCGGGTGGCATCGGACAAGAACTCAAAAACTCGATGGATCTCCTCGACTTCCCGCGGCTCCTGACCATCATCACGATCATCCTCGTCATGGTCACGCTCATCGACCATGGCAGTCAGTGGGTTCGGCGGCGCCTGGAATGAGCCTCGGGCGACCCGCGATCACGCGCCGGGCTGCCGGGGCGGCGGTGGCCAGCGGCAGGCCAGAGGCCATCGTCCGAGTCCACGGCCTCACCAAGCGCTACGGCAGCGCGGCTCCCGCGCTCGTCGACGTTTCATTCTCCATCGATCCCGGGGAGTTCGTGGCCGTCCTGGGCCCGAGCGGCGCCGGCAAGACCACGCTCTTTCGGTGCCTGACCGGTCTCACGCGCCCCGATGCGGGCTCGGTCAGCGTGCGGGACCAGGACATCTACCGGATCGGCGGCCGCGCGCAGCGAGCGGCGCGCCACGAGATCGCCCTCATCTTCCAGCAGTTCAACCTGGTGCGACGCCTGACGGCCCACCGCAACGTGCTCGCTGGCCGACTGGCCACGGTCTCGACGTGGCGGGTCCTCGTGGGCCGCTTCGCGAAGTCCGATCGGCAGCGGGCGCTGGCCTGCCTGGACGCGGTCGGCCTGCTCGACCGCGCCTACGCGCGTGCCGACGAGCTCTCCGGCGGCCAGCAGCAGCGCGTCGCGATCGCCCGCGCCCTCGCGCAGGAGGCGACCGTCATCCTCGCCGACGAACCGGTCGCCAGCCTCGATCCGGAATCCGCGTCCGTGGTGCTGGAGATGCTCCACGCCGTCGCGCGCACCGGGGTGGCGGTCGTGGCAAGCCTGCACCAGGTCCACCTGGCCACGTCGTATGCGGATCGGATTATCGCGCTCCGCGCGGGGCGCGTCGTCGAGGATGCGCCGGCTGACCGCGTCGATGCGCAGGCGCTCGAGCAGATCTACGCACGCGACACTCCGGTCGGGAGCCCGGCATGACCCAGGGGCACGGACAGCCGGCGGCATCCCCACCGCGGGTCGACGCCAGCTCCGCGGGCGCATGGAGGCGATGCGCCCCGGTCATGTGTTGCGCCTCGTCGCCCTGGACGCAGGGGCGCCCGAGGACCTGCCGGCGTGGTGCCGGCTCACTGGCCACACACTCCTGGCCGCCGATCATCCCGTCTACCTCATTCGAAGAAAGGAGCACTGAGCCATGGCCAACAAGTTCTGTGTCAGCCTCACCCACTCCAAGGACAACACTGACAAGGCGACGGTCGCCTTCGTGGTGGCGAACGCCGCCGTGGGCTCCGGCAAGGAGACGATGGTCTTCCTGAGCGTGGAGGGCGTCCGCCTGGCCCAGAAGGGTGTCGCCGACGGCATCCACGAGGAGGGGTTCGCCCCGCTGCGCGAGCTGTTGGACAACTTCACGAAGGCGGGCGGGACGATCTACGTCTGCTCGCCATGCTTCAAGAAGCGGAAGCTCGACGAGCACAATCTGGTCGCGGGGGCGACCATCGTGGGGGGAGCAAAGCTGGTCGAGTTTCTGTCTGACGGCAGTCCCTGCGTAAGCTACTAGAGGACCTGGAGGAGCTGGCCGTGGAGTACGTCGAGCGCCACACCATAGCCGCGGACGCCTGGTTCGACGGCGGCGACCTCGACTGCGGCAACGGCCTGCTCCTCTTGATTCGCCAGCACATCGATCCCCTCGAGCCGGGCCAACTGCTGGAGTTCACGTCGACGGAGATTTCGGTCGAGGAGGACTTCCCCGCCTGGTGCCGGCTCACTGGGAACGAGCTCGTGTCCGTGACGCGACGGGATCGCGAGCGGAGCTTCCTCGTCTGCAAGGGGCCGCTCACCGCGCGCGGAGGGCGACAGGCCGCCGCACGGGGACGACCGGCGTTCGTAACCTCGCGCGCAACCGTGCCCGTTCACGTTCCCACGAGCCTGCCGCCTCCCGCCCCTGCCCCTGCGATTCCGCCCCTCGCGGTCATGGGTATCGGCAGTTGGCCCCGGCCACGCTGGATGCTCGCGGCCATCCACGAGCACATCGAAGGGAGGCTCTCGGACGAGGCGTTCGAGGTCACCGCCGAGGACGCGACCCGCCTCGCCGTCGCCGCGCAGCTTCGCGCCGGCGTCGACGTGGTGACGGACGGCGAGCAGCGCCGCGACAACTACGCGAGCTTCGTCGGGAGCCGCCTCGACAACTGTCAGCTCATTCCCCTGACCGACCTCTTGCCCCTGGTCGACGATCCCGAACAGTTCGAGGCCGAGATGCGCTCCCTAGACGTGCCGGCGAGCCAAGTGCGGCATCCCGCCGTCTTCGGCCCGCTCGGCCGGAGCCGGCCGCTGGCCCTGGCCGAGCTGGAGGCCGTCCGCGCACTGACCGACAAACCGGTGAAGGTCGCACTACCCGGGCCGTACCTGTTGACCCGCATCATGTGGATGGAGTGCATCTCGGACCGTGCCTATCGGTCGCGCGAGCACCTCGCCGAGGACATCGTCCGGGTCCTGCGCGAGGAGATCCACGGTCTCTTGGCCGGCGGCGCGGCGCTGGTGCAGCTGGATGAACCCGTGCTCTCCGAGGTCGTCTTCACCGGGACCAAGAACACGCGGAGCTTCATGTGCGGCGCGCTCAGCGACAAGGGAGACGCCGCGCACGAGCTCGCCTTCGCCACCGATCTCCTCAACCGCGTCACGGCAGGCCTGCCGACGGCCCGCCTAGCTCTCCACGTCTGCCGGGGCAACTGGACTCGCGACGAAGCCGTCGCCCTGACCGGCGACTACGGAGCGCTCTTGCCGGTGTTCGAGCGCCTCGCCGTCGGCACGCTCCTGTTGGAGCTGTGCACACCGCGGGCGGGCGATCTCGGCATCCTGAAGGCACTGCCGCCGGCGGTCCGTCTCGGTGTGGGAATCGTGAACCAGAAGCGGGAGCGAATCGAACCTGTCGCGGAAATCGTCGAGCGCGCGCGACGGGCCATCGAGCTGGTGGGACCGGAGCGCGTGGTGCTCACCCCCGACTGCGGCTTCGCCACCTTCGCCGACAACCCGGTGACCTCCGCCCCCGTGGCGGAGGCCAAGCTGCGGGCCATCGCCGACGCCGCGGCGGAGCTGCGGAGGCGCCCGTGAGAACGCGCACAGGCCCGAATCAGACGTGTTCTAGGTTCCCATCGACGATTCCGCTGTAAGCCGAAGATTGGAGACCTCCCCCCTTCAAGGCGGCCGAAGCGAAGAGAGGCGAACCTGAAGCAACCCTCAACCCGCATTGACCGGCGTCCCGCGATTCGGCCAGACTCGCCCCGCGATCTTCGCCTTGTGAGGGACTTTTTGCAGGGCTACGGCTTTCCGCGGCCGTTGAAGACCTTCACAACACTTCCGCGGCGAATTCATAGCCTCTTCACAACCGTTCGTCATGCTCCAGCGTGATGGCACGAGTGGCCGTCACTGACGGCCCGGAGAGGAGACCATCATGAACCGCATGAACCGCAGAATCCTGGTTGGAGTGGCGGTGGGGCTCGTGGCGCTCGTCGCGGCGGCGGCGATCGGGACGACTGCCTACAGGGCCGGCGTGGTCCGGGGCCTGGCGGACGCCGGTCGGCTGCCCGCACCCGACGCGAGCGGCGGACGGGTGCTCTACGACGGATCCTATGGCCCGTTCTGGCACCACGGACCGTTCGTCTTCGGCTTCTTCGGCTTCCTGTTCCCGCTGCTGGGCGTGGTGCTCATCTTCGGCCTCCTTCGCGCGGTGTTCTGGGGGCCGCGGTGCGCGGGACCGTACAGACTGACGAAGGCAGGGGGGCCGCCTATGTTGGCGGAATGGCATAGCCGGGCGCATGAGTCCACGCAAGAGCGCGGCCAGAGCGCCTAGCCACGGACCTCGGCAGGCGGGGCGGGGCGACAACGCCCCGCCCGCGCCTCGTGGCGGCCTCGAGCCCGTCCTGTGACCACCATCCTCGTCGTCGAGGACGAGCCGAAGATCGCGCAGTTCGCGCGCGATTACCTGGAGCACGCCGGTTTCCGCGTGGTGACGGCTGGAGACGGCCGGTTCGCGCTGAAGGCGGTCGCGCGCGAGCGTCCGGAGCTGATCGTCCTCGATCTTCGTCTGCCCGACATGGACGGTCTCGACGTCGCGCGCGCTCTGCGCAAGGACTCGACGGTGCCCATCATCATGCTCACGGCGCGCGGCGAAGAGTCGGACAAGCTGATCGGCCTCGAGCTCGGCGCCGACGACTACATGACCAAGCCGTTCAGTCCGAAGGAGCTCGTCGCACGCGCCCGCGCCGTCCTCCGGCGCTGGGCGCTAGCCCGGACGGGCGGCGAGACGGTTCGCGTGGGGGACCTGGTCGTCGACCGGTCGCGCCTGCGAGCCAGCGTCGGCGATCGGCCGGTAGACCTGACGCCCACGGAGTTCCAGCTCGTCGCCGCCCTGGCGGGCTCGCCCGGCCGCGTGTTCACGCGGGCGCAGCTGCTCGACGCGCTCCACGGCGTGGCGTTCGAGTCCTACGAGCGCGCGATCGACGCTCACATCAAGAACATCCGGCGCAAGCTAGAGCCCGATCCGCGACGCCCACGATACCTCCTGACGGTCTATGGCGTGGGGTACAGGCTCGCGGAGCCGTGATGAGGTACGGCTGCTCCTGGCCTCAGGCTGAGAGACGCAGACCGCCGTGGTGGCCGGCGGACGAGTCATGGCCACCTGCCGGTCCGCCGTGGGCGCGGTGGCGGGCGATGCGCGGACGGTTCGTGTGGCGCCTGGCCGTCGTGCTCGCCGCGCTCTTCGTCTTCGCGGCCGGCGTCGTCACGGTACTCCTCTCGGCCGTGGCGGTGGCCCTACGGCTTGTCCAGGTCCCCGTCGGCGCTTTCGTCATCTGGTGGGCGACCGTCGGGCTGACCATCCTGTTAGCCTCGGGCCTCTTCGTGGCGGCCCGGGCGCTCCGACGCCTCGCCTCTCCCGTTGCCGACGTGATGGCGGCGGCCGGACAGCTGGCGGCGGGGGACTACGCCGTCCGGGTCATCGAGCGTGGTCCGCCGGAGGTCCGGCGGCTCGCGCACGCATTCAACGACATGGCGACGCGCCTCCAAGGCCACGAGGCGACACGCCGGAGTCTCCTCGCCGACATCGCGCACGAGTTGCGGACCCCGCTTGCCGTCGTCCAGGGCAACCTCGAAGGGCTACTCGACGGCGTCTACGCGCGGGACGATTCCCACCTCTCGGCGGTCCTCGAGGAGACGCGAGTGTTGTCCACGCTGATCGAAGATCTGAGGACCCTGGCACTGGCGGAGACGGGCGCGCTGGCGCTCCACCGCGAAGGCGTGGATCTCGGTGTGCTTATCCACGACGTGGTGACGGCATTCCGACCGAAGGCGGAGGCCGCAGGGGTCCTCGTCACGACCGAGTGCCGGGCCACTGCACCCCCGGTCGAGATCGATCCGGTCCGCATCCGACAGGTCGTCGCCAACCTCCTCGCCAACGCCCTGCAGCACACGCCGGCGGGAGGATCCATCCGCATCGCGTGTGAGCTGAACCTGGAGGGCACCCGGCCACGCGAGGTATCCGTCTCCGTCGCCGACAGCGGCACGGGGATCGCGCCCGAGGACCTGCCCCACGTCTTCG
>QHRX01000239.1 GCA_003221455.1 Candidatus Rokuibacteriota bacterium | reverse complement strand
GCTGTGCTCTTCTCTCCCTACTCTCACGAGACGCGTTGACTGGAAGTCAGGCCGGTGACTAGGATTTGGTTTTGACCGCTTCCACACACGTCCGAAAGGTGCTCTGAAAGTCAGCGGTCTAGCGCGTCCCTCTCAGTAAGGTTTTTGGCCCGAAGCTTCTCGCCTCGAAGATCAGTTGTTCCGGTTCAGCCTACTTCGGGTCACGCTTAGCCATCTAGCACGCGTTGGCGTCCCGAGTTCTAACACAGTTCTGACACAATTTCGATTCGCGAACGGGAGCGAGCCATCCACGATCATGCACGAAGTGATTGATTTGGAAAGAGATTAGCTGGTGGGCAGGGACGGGATTGAACCGCCGACACCAGGATTTTCAGTCCTGTGCTCTACCAACTGAGCTACCTGCCCACCAGACGGCCGAGAATACCAAAGGCGTCCCGGAGGTGTCCACCACCGGCGGCTCTTACTGGACGGCGGTGATCGCGCCGATGGCGCCCGACTTCTCGAAGAGGAGCGTCACGATGATTACGTCGCCGGTCCGGAGGGGCTGTTTGAGGTCGTAGAGCTCGATGTGCCGGCCGTCTGAGGTCAAGGTGACCGTGCTAGCGGGCGGGATGCTGACTTTGCCGAGGCGTCCCGAGCGATCACGGAGCTCGGCGTGGCCGGCGACGTCGCTCAATACCCCGACCAGCGTGTCATCGGCGCCGCCCCTGTTGACGACCTCCACGTACACGACGGCGCTGCCCCCACTCGGCGCGGGATGGAGCACGCGCGCGTTCTCGGGCCGGATGAGGGGCTCGCCCAGCTGGTCGACAGTCGGATACGAGACGGTGCAGCTCACGAGACTCGCCAGCACGAGCGCAAGCAGTCCGGCGCGGCGCATGGACCTCAGCTTACCCGATTCTCACGAGAAGACGAAAAAGCCCCGGCGGGCTCAGTCGCCGTCGGCCGACCCGAGATCCGACTCGAAGACGATCCGGTCGTCCTCGTCGACCGTGAATGCCTCGTAGAGCGCGAACCCGATGTCGTGCTCGATCAGGTAGCGGGTGAGCCGCGCCACTGCATTCGGGTGGGCGTCGAGGTGGAAGGAGAGCGCTAGCTCGTCGAGGTCGTCGAAGGCGATGACCGCCCAGTTGCCGACGATCAGCGCCTCCATCTCTTCCTCGAGAGTCACGCCGCCCTCGAAGTCGTCTGAGGTCCGCGCCAGATCGTAGATGCTGCGGAGGCGGGCCAGCTTTTCCTCGCTCGAATACATCAGCGGGCCCGGAACGTGCCCTCGGCGGCCATCGCCGCGAAGGCCCGCTCGTAGGCCGCGACCGTGCCGGCGAGGTCGGCGTCAGTGTGCAATGCCGACACCCAGCCGTGGTTCAGCGAGCAGTCCACGCCCTCGTTAATGAGCGCGCAGCGGAGCAAGTGGTAGAGGTCGGCCCGCCGGGGGCGATCGAAGCCCGCGAGCCCCGGCTTCCCCTCGAAGGAGACGTGGTAGATCGACGCCTCGCCGTAGACGGCGCCGGGTAGCCCCACTCTCTTCATTGCGTCGCCGAGACCGCGCCGCAGCTCCTCGCCTGCCTTGTTCGCCCGGGCCTGAAGCGCGCCGTCCGCGCAAATCTCGAGGGTGGCGATCGCCGCCGCCGCCGAGACGGGGTTGGCGTTGAAGGTGCCGGCGTGCGCCACACGCTCGCTCCGATCCCACGTGGGGTCGCCACGGTGGGCAATCATCGACATCAGCTCCCGCCGGCCGCAGACGGCGCCGCCCGGGAGCCCGCCCGCGACGATCTTGGCAAGGGTGGTGAGGTCGGGAATGACGTTGAAGTACGCCTGCGCCCCACCCGGCGCATATCGGAACCCCGTGATCACCTCGTCGAAGATCAGGACGACCCCGTGGCGTCGGGTCAGCGCGCGCAGGTCGTGCAAGTAACCGGAGACCGTGGGTGTGGTACCGGCCTGGCCGCCCGCGGGCTCAAGAATGACTCCCGCGACGTCGCCACGCTCGAGCAGCGTCTCGACAGCCTTGATGTCGTTGGGCGGACAGAGCAGAACTTGGTCGAGGGTCGCGCCGGGCACGCCAGCGGAGAGCGGCACCTCGAACGGGGGATGGACACCCGCCACGACCCCGTCGTGCCAGCCGTGGAAGTGTCCGTGGAGCTTTACGATCTTGGACTTTCCGGTGAAGGCGCGCGTCACGCGTAACGCGAGATGCGTGGCCTCGGTGCCTGACATCGTGAAGCGCACCATCTCGCCCGACGGGATGAGCTGCTGGACGAGCTCAGCCCACCGGATCTCGAGCTCGTGCGAGGCGCCGAAGTGCGTCCCGCGCGCCACCTGCCCCTGGATCGCCTTGACGACGGCCGGATGGCAGTGCCCGAGGAACAAGGCGCCATGGCCCATCCAGTAGTCGATGTACTCGTGGCCGTCCACGTCCCACTTGCGCACGCCGGACGCGCGGTCGACGTAGATGGAGAACGGCGTGAGATGGCGGATGTCGTGCGTGATCCCGCCGGGGATCACTTCGCGCGCGCGATCGTACAGCTTGGCGGCCTTCGGATGCAGCGTCCGGTATCGCTCCAGGATCGTCACCGTCGCCCTCCGAGGGCGTTCATGAGTTCCACTATACCCGCGTGGGCAGCCAAAGGCACCCCGTCGACGGTCGCCTCGCGCCGACGCGTGATGCCGTCTACCGCACCGGCTTTCACGCAGGCCTCGATGAGTCGACCCTCTTCGGCACCGCTGTGGAGGAGGTTGCGGCCGGCCAGGCGCCCGAGGTGGGCAACGATGCCGTAGGCGCCCCAGTTCGAGACCCCGGCGACGACGAGGTGGTCGACGGGGACGACCGAGGCGATCCGCGGCGGGACGCCCGCGGCCTTGAGCGCGTTCCGAGGGATCGCGCCCATCCCGATCTCGTTGCCGCCATCGCCAACGCCAACGGTGGTCGCGCGCGACGGGACCAGGAAGAGCGCGTCGAGAGGGCGGTTCCACGCCCCGACCGCGTGGCCGCCGGCGCTCCGGTAGGCCCCGTCGCGCGAACGCCCGGGGCGCTCGACGGCGACGAGATGGGTGGAGGAGAGCCGGGCCAGCACCCGACGCGCGGCGACGCCCGCATCGCCGTCCGGGAACAGCTCGATCGCGCGCGGCTCGCCGAGGACTTCGAGGACGGCCCGGAGCGCTGGCAGCGTCGCGGCGTCGATGACGTAGCGAACCCGCATGCCGAGGCGGCGGAGCGCGCGCCCGAGGACGGCGGCGCCGGGCGGGCCATCGGTCTCCGACAGCCCGGGCCCGAGCGCGAAGCCCGTCGTGATCAGAACCCGGCGCGCGCGCCCGAGCGCCCGCGCCGCGCCGAGCGCGCCACCCGGGCGGAAGAAGCGCGCCACGCCGCGCCGCCCCGGATCGAGGACCAAGAGCTGATCGATCGGATCGATGGCGCGCCGCACGGCGACGGCTACGGTATCACGAATTGACAGGAGCATTCGGGGACGTCGATAATGGCGGAGCGGTGGCCCCGCCGGGGCCGTACACTTGGTGAGTCAACCCTCGCGTCGGATGTGCCCGAGGTCTCGGTGACGCGTCACCCGTTCGCGCTGGTCCTGCACACGCACCTGCCGATGGTGATCAACCACGGACGGTGGCCGCACGGGAGCGACTGGCTCAGCGAGGCCACCTTCGAGTGCTACCTGCCGCTGCTCCGGACCATCCGGCGCCTGGTGGCCGACGGCATCTCCCCGAAGTGGACGATCAGCATCTCGCCCGTCCTCGCCGAGCAGCTCGCCTCGCCCGAGTACCAGCGCGAGCTCCAGCTCTACGGAGACAACCTCCGCCGCTCTTGCGCCGACAGCCGGGCCGAGTTCGAGCGGCAGGGAGACCGGGCGATCGTAGCGCTCACGGCCTTCTGGGAGCAGTTTTACGAGCAAATGTGGGAGCTGCACCGAAGCCTCAACGGCGACCTCCTCGGCGCCTTCGCGGACCTCCAGCGCGGCGGCCACCTCGAGCTGCTTACGTGCGCGGCGACCCACGGTTACCTGCCGCTCCTCTCCCGCGAGGAGTCGATCCACCTCCAGCTCCGGACGGCCGTGGAGACCCACCGTCGCCACTTCGGCGTGGCGCCCC
>QHRX01000167.1 GCA_003221455.1 Candidatus Rokuibacteriota bacterium | reverse complement strand
TGGGCGGCCACGAGCTCGCTGTAGGCACGCAGCCGGTCCTCGTAGAGCCGCGCGCTGCGGAACGCGAGGGCGGCGAGGCCGGTGATATTGACGAGCAAACGGGCGTCGGCCTCGCCAAAGGGCCGGTGGGCGCTCCGGAGCGAGATCGCGCCCACGACCTCGTCCCCCGCCATCATCGGCGCCCCGAGCCAGTAGGGGTGGGGCAGCTGCGCGTCGAAGGGCGTCACCCCCTCGCGCCGGCACGCCTCCACGTAGTCGTCGACCCGGATCGGTTGGCGCCGCTCGATCGTCCGCGACATCAGCCCGGCGCCGAACGGGTAGCGCCGGCCGGTCTCCTCCGCCTGCACGACCCCGTCCCGCGCGCTCAGCACGACCTCGATCTCGCGACGCGTCTCGTCGTAGGCCACGATCGCGGCCGAGGGCGCGTCGAGCACGCGCACGAGCTGGCGGTAGATCGCCTCCGCGAGGGCGGCCCGCTCGAGCTGCCCGGTCACTGCCTGCGAGAGCTCGTAGAGCACGGAGAGCTCCTCGAGCCGCCGGCGGTTGTCGCTGAACAGCCGCGCGTTCTCGACCGCGGCGCCGGCTTGGCCTGCCACTGCCTCCATGAGCCGGAGCTCGCTCTCCGTGAACTCCCGGCGCAGGGTCCACCAGACGGCGAGGAAGCCCCCGATCACCAGGTCCTTGGCCACGATCGGCACGAAGAGCTGGGAGCGGTGGCGCGTGGCCTCCCCCCGGAGCTCCGGCGGAATCCGCGGGTCGTCCGCGACCTCGCTCGAGGTGACGGGCCGCTTGCTGCGGAACGCCTCCGCGTAGAACGGGTGGTCGACGCTCGAGAGGCGCACCCGCCGGAGCGACTCGAGCCGCTCGGGCGGCATCTCGGAGGTGACGACGGGCTGCATCCAGGGGGACTCGCCCTCGCAGAGCCAGACGCCGACCGAGTCCGCGCCGATCACCCGCTGGACGCCGGCCAGGAACTGGCCGAGCAGCGCGGGCAGATCGAGCGTGGAGGTGAGGCTCCGGCTCACCTCGAGCAGGAGCTCGGTCTCCTGGAGCCGCTCCTCGGTCCGGCGCGTCAGCTCCGCGTTCTCGATGGCGAGGCCGACCTGGGCGCCCACGCCCTCCAGCAAGCGGACCTCGGCCGGCGGGAAGACGCGCCCGGTCCGCCACCACACGAGGAACAGCCCGCCCACGCTCTCGCCGCGGACGCGGGTCGGCACGAACATGAGCGCGTGGGGCGGGAGGGATCGCACGAGCTCCGGATCGACGCGCGGATCGTTCTTCACGTCGGCGGACCAGGCGGGCCGCCCGGCCCGCCATTCCCGGACGAGCTCCGGGACGTGCGCGAAGGCGAGGGGGGTCTCGAGGAGCGCGCGCCACAGGTGCTTCGGCACGTGCCAGCCGGCGACGGGGATGAGCGCCGTCCGGCCCCGGTCGAGGGTGTACGCCCCGACCATGTCCGCGCCGAACGCCAGCCCGACCTCGCGCGCGACCCGGCGCAGCATTTCCTCGAGGGAGCCGGGCTGGGACAGCACCCGTCCGACGGCCAGGAGGGTGGTGGTCTCCCGGAGCCGCTCCTGGGCCTCGGCGTACAGGCGGGAGTTGTCGAGCGCGAGTGCCAGCTGGCCGGCGATCGTCATCGCCAGGTTGATCTGCGCCGGCTGGAAGGCGCGAGGCTCCTCACAATAGTCGAGGCTCATGATGCCGATCACCTGGTCCTGCCGGATCAGCGGGACGAACAGGCACGCGCGGAGGCTGTAGGCCTCGACCCACTCCCTCGGGACCAGGTCGCTGTTGGCGGTGTCCTCGACCACCACCGGGGCGCGCGTGGCGACCGCCCGGGTGTGCGCGGGCATCCGCTCCGACTCGTGCTCCGGGTCGGCCACGAACTTCCGCCACATCTCCGGCGCCCGGCGTCCGTCCGCGAACTGCGACATGACCGGAATGGTCTGGCCATTCACCCATCGCTCGATCGTGCAGCGGTCGACCTGGCAGACCTGGGCGATCTTGATGGCCGCCTGCTCGAGCATCGGGCGGGCCTCGAGGGTGGAGTTGAAGATCTGCGAGACCTCGAGGAGCGCCCGCGTCTCGTGCAGGCGCGTCGTCGTGTCCGCGTAGAGTCGCGCGTGCTCGAGCGCGACCGCGGCCTGGGCGGCCAGCGAGGTCAGGAGCGCCTCCGCCTCGGGCCGGAGCGGCGGGGGCGAGGCCCGGTGCATCGAGATCACGCCGAGCACCCGGTCGCCAAGGACGATCGGGATGGCGGTGAAGAAGCGGAGACCCTGGCGCACGGCGAACGCCCCCCCGACCATCCGGCGGTCCTCCTGCTGATCCGCCCACAGAATCGGCCGCCGGTGCTCGACCACCCAGCCCGCTCCGCCCTCGCCCCAGGCGAGCTCCCCCGGCAGCCGCGCCGCCAGCTCGGCGTCGCCGACCGCGACCGCGCGACGGACCTTGCGCGCGACGGGGTCGGCCACCCACACCGACACGTACGGGGCCTCGAACAGGCGCGCGGTGGCGGTGGCGATGTTGCCCAACACCTCCTCGAACTGGAGGGACGAGGCGACCTGCCGGTTCACGACGTCGAGGGCCTCGAGGTGCTCGCCGTAGCGCCGAGCCTCGCGGTAGAGGCGCGCGTTCTCGAGGGCGATGGCCGCCTGGAGGGCGAAGGTCTCGAAGGTCGCGAGGTCGCCCTCGGTGAACGGCTCGCTGCCCGGGCCGCGGGTCAGCGTGACGACGCCGAGGAGCCGGTCGCGGACGACCAGCGGTTGCGCCATCACCCGGCTGACCCCGTGGGAGACGAACTCGGGCAGGGCGAGCGGCGACGAGGGGTACTCGTTGAGGATGCCACCCTGCCGGTCGCGGGCGCACATCCCCGCCAGGCCGGCGCCGATCGGGATCCGCACGTCGCGGAGCCACGCGCCGAGGCCGAACCACGCCCGCGGCGACAGCAGACCGTCGTCGTCGAGCAGAAGGATGCTGCCCTCCGCGTGGAGCAGGCCGCTCGCGCGCTCGATGATGAGGTCGAGCAGCCGCTCGGTCTGCAGCTCGGCCGCGAGCTCGCGCTCGACGTCGGCGAGCGTCTCGATCTGCGCGCGCCGGCGCTGCTCGAGGGAGAACAGGCGCGCGTTTTCGAGGGCGACCGCCGCCTGGCTCGTGAGCGTCGCCAGGAACTCGATCTCGTCCGGCGTGAAGGCCGAACCCGGTGGCCGGCCGACCAGCACCGCGCCCTCCGTCCGCTCTCGGGCGAACGGGAGCGCCAGGAGCGCCCGGGATCCCCGGGCCGCCAGCCGCTCGCGCGACTCTGGCCGGTACCGGATCGCGGGGTCCCGAAGGGCGTCGCGCGTCCACACGGGCTTCTGCGCGGCGACCGCGCGGCCCGCGACGCCCTCGCCGGGCTCGAGGCGGCGGAGGTGGACGGTCTCTGTGGGCGCGGGCGCCCGCGTCAGCAACTCGAGGTGCGCCTGGTCGCCGAGCAGGTACACCGCGACGTCGTTCACGTCGAGGCCCTCGAGACAGCGCGCCGTCACGATCTCGACGATCTGCGCCGGCTCGAGGCTCGCGACGAGCAGGCGCGCCGTCTCCGCCAAGGCCCGCATGCGGGCCGCCTGCCGGCTCACCTCCACATAGAGGCGGGAGTGCTCGAGCGCCACCGCCGCCTGGGTCGCGAAGTCGCCGGCGCTGGCGAGGTCGTCCGGTCCGAACTCGGGCTCGGCCAGGGCGCGGGTGACGACAAACACGCCGATCACCCGCTGCCCGACGAGGAGCGGCTGGGCGAGGACCCGCCCCCGGAGCCGGCCCTGCGGTGCGTGGGCGTCCGGCGGGGGTGGGTCATCGCTGACGATCAGCCCCTCCTTCCGCGTCACCGCGGTCCCGGGCAGACCGGCGTCGAGAGGGAGACGGACGTCCGGGATCCCGTCGCCCCGCGGGTGCCACCCGCGGGGGACGAGCTCGTCACCCTCGACCTGGTACACGATCGACGAGCGACCGCCGAGGAGCTCCGCCGACTCCCGGCTGATCTGGGCGAGTACCACCTCGGGATCGAGGCGCGCGGAGAGGCGACGCTCGATCGCCCGCGCGGCCTCGAGCCGGCCGAGCCGCGCGGCGGTGGCGTCGTAGAGCCGGGCGTGCTCGGCCGCGGTCGGCGCCTGCTGAGCGAGTAGGGTGAGCAGGTCGATCTCTCCCGTCGTGAAGCGGTGGGACTCGGTCGTGTACAGCTCGAACACGCCCCAGAGCCGGTCCTGCAGGCGCAGCGGGATCTGCGCCGCACTCTGCCACCCGTGCTGGCGAACCCCGGGGCAGACCCGGCCGCGCGGGTCGGCGACCAGATCCTCCACGAGGACCGGCTCCCGAGCGGCCGCGGCCTGCCCGACCAAGCCCTCGCCGATCGGGACCGGCGCCGGGGGTGCCTGGGCGCCCGCCCCGAGCCGCAAGGTCAGCAGGTCGCCCTCCCGGATCCAGAGCCTGACGGCGGAGCACGGGACGAGCCGGCTGGCCGCCGCGCTCACGCGGCCGAAGGCTTCCTCGAGCGGGTCGGTCCGGGGGGGCGGGGCCGGGGGCTCGGGCCGGGCGCGCCGGTCCGGGCGCGGACCCGGGAAGGCCACCCGTTGGCCAGACGCGTGCGCGCCGAGCGCCGCGGCCGTGAGCAAGGCGGCCGCCCCGGAGGCCGCGGCGACGGCGGCGCTGCCGAGGAGGAGGAGCCCCACCAAGAGCAGGACGGCCACGAGCAGGAGCGGGAGACGGCGGATCGCCCGGCGCCCCCTCGGCAGCCCGCGCGACCGGTCGCCCCCCGCCCCGCCCCCGGGACCCGCGCGCAGTCCCTCCGGGCTCGCTCCGCTCGTCGTCCGTCAGCTCCGCAAGAGCTCGCGGGCGATGATCGAGCGCTGGATCTGGCCCGTGCCCTCGTAGATCTGCATGATCTTCGCGTCGCGCATGAAGCGCTCGACGGGGTAGTCGCGGGTGTAGCCGTACCCGCCGAAGATCTGCACGGCGTCGGTCGTGACGCGCATGGCCGCGTCGGCGGCGACGCACTTGGCCATGGAGGCCTCCACGGTGTTGCCGGCCAGGCCGTGGTCGACCATCCGCGCCGCGTGATGCACCATGAGCCGCCCGGCGTGCACCTGCATCGCCATCTCGGCGAGCATGAACTGGATGCCCTGGAAGCTCGCGATCGGGGCGTCGAACTGCCGCCGCTCCTTGGCGTAGGCCACGGCGGCGTCGAGCGCGGCCTGCGCCAGGCCGACGGCCATCGCCCCCGTGGGCGGGCGCGTGAGATCGAGGGTCCGCATCGCGATCGTGAACCCCTCGCCCTCCTCCCCCAAGCGATTCTCGACCGGCACCCGGCAGTCGCTGAAGTGGAGCGCGACCGTCGGCGAGCCGCGGATGCCCATCTTCCGCTCCTTCTTGCCGACCGCGAAGCCCGGCAGGCCCGGCTCGATCAGGAACGCGGTCACGCCCCTCGCCTTCTGGGAGGGATCCACGGTGGCGAAGACGGTGAGCACCCCGGCGTGGTCGCCGTTCGAGCACCACTGCTTGGCGCCGTTCAGGATGTACTGGTCGCCGCGCCGGACGGCCGTCGTCCGGAGCGAGGCCGCGTCGGAGCCGGCGTTGGGCTCGGACAGCGAGAACGCGGCCAGGATCTCGCCGGTGGCGAGCCGCGGCAGGTAGCGTCGCTTCTGGGCCTCGGTGCCCGAGAGCAGGATCGGCAGCCCCCCGAGCGGCTGGACGACGTACTGGGTGGCCGTGGCGGCGCACGCCCACGCGAGCTCTTCGGCGACCAGCGCGAGCGCCAGGCACCCCATGTCGGTGCCCCCGTAGGCCTCGGGGAGCCAGATCCCGAGGAGCCCTTGGCGGGCGAGGAGCTCGAGCTGCTCTCCGGGGAACGCCTCGGTCTCGTCGAGGGCCGCCGCCAGCGGCGCGATCTTCTCGCGCGCCAGTTGGCGCGCGAGGTCCCGGATCATGCGCTGCTCCTCGGTCAGGTAGAACAGATCGGCCATGGCGCGCCCCCCGGAACCCCTATCCTACCGCGGTCCGAACCTTTCGGGATAACGCCTCGAACGGTCGGGAGCGTCTCAGTCTCACCGGGGCGGGTGAGCAAGCCGGGCGACGCCGATGAGCGTGGCGAGCTGAGCGGGGTCGCGAGGGCGCTTGGGGCGTCAGCCTGTTCGGTCAGGAAACAGCCCCGGCATCCATCGTGGTGCGAGGGCCGCGGGAAAAGCCAGACGCAGCGGCGCGCGCGTGCTGTCGGATATGAGGACGTTCTGGTCGAGCAGCGCAGAGACGATGCGGCGGGCTGGCGCTCGCCGGTGCGCACAATACCCGGAGCGTCGGCGCGCGACAGCTCGCTCCGGTAGAAGACCGCTTGAAGGATCTCGCCGGATTTCGGCGGCTGGCTGAGACACTTCCGGGCGGTCTCCCCACGCCGTCCCCCCGGCCAGGCGCTCCCCAGCGGGGGACACGCCGCGGCCGCCGAGCCGAGGTAGGATGGAGGCGGCCGGGGGGAGGGAGGCGTGATGGCACACAGGCCGATCCGCGTGCTCGTCGCCAAGGTCGGGCTCGACGGCCACGACCGCGGCGCCAAGATCGTCGCGCGCTGCCTGCGCGACGCGGGCATGGACGTGATCTACACGGGGCTGCACCGGACGCCGGAGGAGGTCGCCGCCGCCGCCGTCCAAGAAGACGTCGACGTGCTCGGCGTGAGCGTGCTCTCGGGCGCCCATATGACGCTGATCCCCCGGATCGTCGAGCAGCTGCGGCAGGCACAGGCGGGGGACATCCTCCTCGTCGCGGGCGGTGTGATCCCCGACGAGGACGTCGCCGCCCTGCGTGCCATGGGCGTCGCCGACGTGCTCCTCCAGGACACGCCCCCGGACGTGATCGTGACGCGCATCCGCGCGCTGGCCGCCGCCAGGCAGCCCCGCTAGTGGCAGGCATCGATCTCGAAGAGGTCAAGCGCACGCGCGGGGTCGATCTGGCGGTCTGGCCGCCGCGCTACGACCCGAGCTGGCGGCCGCCCACCGACGCCGAGCACTGGCTGCCCCAGGTCGAGTGCGCCGAGCCGGCGGCGCGTGACGAGCTGATCCTGGCCAAGCTCCGGCACCAGCTCCGGTGGGCGTGGGAGCGGAGCCCGTTCTACCGCCGGAAGTGGCTCGAGGCGGGGGTGTCGCCCGACACGCTCCGGAGCCTCGACGACCTGCGGCGCTTCCCCGTCGTCCAGAAGGCCGACCTGCGCCTGGCCCAGGCCGCCCACCCGCCGTTCGGCGAGTACCTCTGCGTCGAGCCGGGCGAGGTCGCGCGCATCCACGGCACCAGCGGCACCACCGGACACCCGACCGTCTTCGGCGTCGGGCGGCAGGACTGGGAGCGCATCGGCGAGGCCCACGCGCGGATCCTGTGGGGCGCCGGCATCCGGCCCGACGACCGCATCCTCATCTGCTCCTTCTTCAGCCTCTACCTCGGCTCCTGGGGCGCCCTCGAGGGCGGCCAGCGGCTGGGCGCGACCGTGTTCCCGTTCGGCGCCGGCGTGGCCGGCCAAACCCTGATGGCGGTCGGATGGGCGCGCGCCCTCAGGCCGACCGCCTTCTACGGCACGCCCTCCTACGCGCTGCACTTCGCGGAGACGGCGCGACGGGAGGGCATCGACCCGAAGACCCTCGGCCTCCGCCTCCTCTTCTTCTCCGGCGAGCCCGGCGCCGGGATCCCCGCCACCAAGCGCCAGATCGAGGAGACGTTCGGCGGGAGCTGTCTCGACATGGGCAGCATGGCCGAGATGACGCCGTGGATGACCAACGCCGAGTGTCGGCACCGCACCGGCATGCACCTCTGGCAGGACCTCGTCTACACCCAGGTGTGCGACCCCGAGACGTGGCAGCCGGTCCCCTTCGGCGCCGAAGGCACGCCCGTCTACACGCACCTCGAGCGGACCTCGCAGCCGATGATCCGCCTGGTCTCGGGCGACCGGGCTCGCTGGGTCGACGGGCCCTGCGCGTGCGGGCGCACCTACCCGCGCCTGCCCGAGGGCCTCTACGGCCGCATCGACGACATGTTCATCGTGCGCGGCGAGAACATCTACCCCAGCGCGATCGAAGACACGCTGCGCGCGATCGACGGCTTCGGTGGCGAGTTCCGGGTCGTCGTCTCCCGGCGCGAGGCGATGGACGAGCTCCTGATCCAGGCCGAGTACGCCCAGACCCACGCCGATCGGCGCCAGTCCCTCCAGCAGGCGATGCGCGAGCGCCTGCGCGCCCGCCTGGGCGTCCACCCGCAGATCGAGCTCGTGCCCGAGGGCACGCTGCCCCGGACGGAGTTCAAGGCGCGGCGGGTCATCGACGACAGGGACCTCTACCGATCGTTCGGAGCGGGGCGATGACCGGGGACGCCGGCCACCTCGGCGTCGCCCAGCTCCGGCGCGAGGGCGTCGAGGTGCTGTTCTCGCTGAACGGCGGCCACATTGCCCCGATCTACGACGCATGTCTCGAGGCGGGCGTGCGGATCGTCGACGTGCGGCACGAGGACGCGGCGGTGCACATGGCGCACGCGTACTCGCGCCTCAGCGAGCGAACCGGGGTCGCCTGCGTGACGGCGGGGCCCGGCGTCACCAACACCGTCACGGCGCTGGCGACCGCGCACGCCGCCGGGAGCCCGCTGCTCCTCCTCGGCGGCAAGGCCCCGGTCAAGCAGTTCGACCTGGGGGCCCTCCAGGATGTCGATCAGGTCGCGATCCTCCGGCCGATCACCAAGGCGGCCTGGACGGTGCTCGAGGGCGCGCGGGTGGCTGAGTACATTAACGCGGCCATCCGGCTCGCCCACGCGCCGCTCCCCGGCCCCGTCTACGTCGAGATCCCGACCGACGTGCTGCGCGAGCCCGGCGCCCCCGTCGGTGCCGAGGCCCGGACCCTCCCGCCGGCGCGACTGGCCGGCCGCCCCGGCCCCGATCCCGACCTCCTCGCGCGCGCCGCCGAGCTGGTCGAGGGCGCGGCGCGTCCCGTGATCGTCGCCGGGAGCGGCGTCGGCTGGGCGGGGGCCCACGCGGACCTCCGCGCCTTCGCCGAGCGAATCCAGGCGCCGGTCCTCACGACCTCGCTCGGCCGGGGTGCCCTGCCGGCCGGGCACCCCCTGAACCTCGCCGCCGCGCGGTCGTTCCTGCTCGGGGGGGCCGACCTCGTCGTCGTGGTGGCGACGCGTTTCAACTACGTCCTCGGCTACGGCCGCCCCCCCCGGCTGCCGGAGGCCGCACGGATCGTCCAGATCGACCTGGCTCCCGAGGAGCTGAACCGTAACCGCGTGACCGACGTCGCCATCCAGGCCGACGCGGGCGCGGCCCTCGCCGCGCTCGCGCTCGCGGTGTCGCCCCGCACCCGGCCGCGGCCGTGGCTCGACGAGGCGCGCCTGCGCCACGATCGGGCGCGGCAGGCGCTCGCCCGCCAGGCCGCTTCCGACGCGCGCCCGATCCATCCGCTCCGCCTCTGCCGCGACGTCGCCCGCGCGGCCCCGCCGGGAACGGTGTTCGTCCTGGACGGGGGCGACATCCTCTCCTTCGGCCGCCTCGTGGTGGAGCCGGACGGGCCCGGTCGCTTTCTCGATCCCGGGCCCTACGGGTGCCTCGGCGTCGGCCTGCCGTTTGCCAACGCCGCCAAGGTCGCGCGGCCCTCGACGCCGGTCGTCTGCATCTCGGGCGACGGCGCCCTCGGCATCAATCTGATGGAGTTCGACACGGCCGTCCGTCACCGGCTCCCGATCGTGCTCGTCGTCTCCAACAACGCCGCCTGGGGGATCGAGCTGAACAGCCAGCGAGTGGACTTCGGCGAGGATCGCGTGATCGGAACGCTGCTCCGCGACTGCCGCTTCGACCGGGTCGCCCAGGCCCTCGGGGGCCACGGCGAGCGCGTCACCGAGCCCGCCGAGATCGCGACGGCCGTCGGGCGCGCCCTCGACGCCGGGGTGCCCGCGCTCGTCGATGTCGTCACCGACCCGACCGCCGCCAGCCCCGACCTCACGCGCGGGCTCGCGCGGGTGCCGGACCGCCAGCCGCTCACGGTCTGGGGAGAGGGCCGGCCGTGACGACCGACGAGACCGCCGCGCTCGCCGACCGGCTCCTCGCGGGCTCGACCCGTGCCCTCGCCCGCGGCCTCACCTGGATCGAGGCGGGCGGGCCGCGGGCCGAGGCGCTCTCCGCCCGCCTCTACCCGCACACCGGGCGCGCGCACGTGATCGGCCTCACCGGGAGCCCGGGGAGCGGCAAGAGCACGCTGGCCCGCGCGCTCGCGACCGCCGCCCGCGCCCGCGGGCTCACCGTCGGCATCGTCGCCGTGGACCCCTCCTCGCCGTACTCCGGGGGCGCGATCCTCGGCGACCGGATCCGCATGAACGACCTGGCACTCGATCCCGGCGTCTTCATCCGCAGCATGGCGACGCGCGGGGCGCTCGGCGGCCTCTGCCGGGCGGCCGCGGACGCCGTCGACCTGCTCGACGCCGCGGGCTGGAACCTCGTCCTGGCCGAGACCGTCGGGGTGGGGCAGGACGAGGTCGACGTGATGCGCCTGGCGCACACGGTCGTGGTCGTGAGCGTCCCCGGGCTCGGTGACGACATCCAGGCCCTCAAGGCGGGGTTGCTCGAGATCGCCGACGTCCACGTCGTCAACAAGGCGGACCGCGAGGGCGCGAGCCGCACCGTGGCCGAGCTCCGCGCGATGCTGACGCTTCTGCCCGTCCCGCCCGGCGCCGCGCTGCCACCGGTCCTGGCCTGCACCGCCGCGCGCGACGAAGGCGTCGAGGCCGTACTAGAGGCGATCCTCGGCCACATGGCCGCGCTCAAGACGTCGGGCGACCTCGAGCGCCGCCGGGCACGGATCGCCGAGGCCCGCGTCCTCAAGATCGCCCAGGAGCTCGCCGCGGAGGCGGTGGCGCGGCCGCGGAGCGACGCGGCGGGCCGGCTGCTCGCCGAGGTCACCCGACGCGAGCTCCCGCCCCACGCCTGCGCCCGCCGGCTCCTGGCCGAGGCCACGACCGCGCACGGAGGAGACCCAGATGGATGACCGAGACGAAGCCGCCCGCGCGGCGGCGATGCGCCGCGACTGGGAAGACCGGGAACTGCGCCACTTCCTCGAGCGCCAGCCGGAGGCGCGCGCGGAGTACCGCACGGCGTCGGGGCTCCCCGTGAACCGGGTCTACACCCCCGAGGACGTCCGGGACACGCCGTTCGAGGAGATCGGCCTGCCGGGCCGCTACCCGTTCACCCGCGGGCCCTACCCGACGATGTACCGCGGCCGGCTCTGGACGATGCGCCAGATCGCGGGCTTCGGCACCGGCGAGGACACGAACCGGCGCTTCCGCTACCTGATCGGCCAGGGGCAGACCGGCCTCTCGGTCGACTTCGACATGCCGACCTTGATGGGCTACGACTCCGACGACCCCCACGCGCTCGGCGAGGTGGGCCGGGAGGGGGTCGCGGTCGACACGCTCGAGGACCTGGAGGCGCTCTTCGACGGCATCGACCTCGAGCGGATCTCGGTCTCGATGACGATCAATCCCACCGCCTGGATCCTGCTCGCCATGTACGTCGCGCTGGCCGAGGCGCGCGGCTACGACCTGAACCGGCTCTCCGGGACCGTCCAGGCCGACATCCTGAAGGAGTACATCGCGCAGAAGGAGTGGATCTTCCCGATCCGCCCCTCGCTCCGGATCATGCGCGACATGATCGTTTTCTGCGCCGAGCGCCTGGCGCGCTACAACCCGATCAACATCAGCGGCTACCACATCTCCGAGGCGGGCGCGAACTCGATCCAGGAGGTCGCGTTCACGATGGCCAACGCCATCGCTTACGTCGAGGAGGTGACCCGGTCGGGGGTGCCGGTCGACCGCTTCGCGCCGCGGCTCGCCTTCTACTTCGTCGCCCAGGCCGACTTCTTCGAGGAGGTGGCCAAGTTCCGCGCCGCGCGCCGCGTCTGGGCCAAGCTCATGCGGGAGCGCTTCGGCGCCCGCGTGCCCGAGTCGATGCGGCTCCGCTTCCACTGCCAGACGGCGGCGATCACGCTCACCAAGGCGCAGCCGATGAACAACATCGTCCGCACCGCGCTCCAGGCGCTCTCGGCCGTGCTCGGGGGGGCGCAGTCGTTGCACACGAACGGCCTCGACGAGGCGTTCGCGATCCCCTCGGAGGAGGCGATGAAGGTCGCGCTCCGGACCCAGCAGATCATCGCCGAGGAGACGCGGGTGCCGAACGTCGCGGACCCGCTCGGCGGCTCCTACTACGTGGAGGCGCTGACCACCCGCATCGAGGCCGAGGTCTTCCGGATCCTCCGGACGGTCGACGAGCTGGGCGGCACCATCAAGGCGATCGAGGACGGCTGGTTCCAGCGCGAGATCGCCGACACCGCCTACGACGTCGCGCGCCGCAAGGCGTCGGGCGAGCACGTGGTGATCGGCGTCAACAAGCACGTCGAGCCGGCCGCGGACCAGCCGATCGCGCTGCACCGGATCGACCCCAGCGTCGAGGCCCGCCAGATCGCCCGGCTCCAGGCGGTGCGCCAGGGGCGCGACCAGGCGACGGTCACGGCGCTGCTCGACCGCCTCGAGCGGGAGGCGCAGGACCCCGCCGTGAACCTGATGCCCGTCACGATCGACCTCGTGCGGGCGCGCGCCTCGATGGGGGAGATCGTCGCCCGCCTGCGCCGGGTCTTCGGCGCCTACGCCGAGCGCCCGGTCTTCTGACGGGGGTCAGGCCACGAGCAGGTCGAGCTCGGCCCGGCTGAGGCCGACCGACGCCGCCGTGTCGAGCAATTGCCCCCACGTCGTCTGGTCGAGGGGCAGGCCCCGGGCCAGGCGCTCGGCCCGCGTTCGCTCCTCGGGCTCGCCCGGCATCAGGATCTCGCCGCCGGGGGCCGCGGGCGGCGAGGCCCGGAGCCACTCGGCGAGCCGCCGGATCTCGCGCGCGAACTCCTGGGCGGGGGTAAAGATCGTGGGGTCGAGGAGGACCGAGAACATGCCGTTCACGACCCGCCGCGCCGTGGGATTGGACGGGTGGCTCGTGCCGCCGCCGGTGAGGGCGCCGGCCAGGACCTCGCACATGACGGAGAGCGCGTAGCCCTTGTGGCCGGCGATCGGCAGGATGGCGCCCGGGTCGGCGTAGAATCGCTTGGGGTCGCGGGTCGGCTGGCCCCGGCCGTCGACGATCGCCCCCGCCGGCACCTCGACGCCCTTGTTCAGGGCGACCTTGATCTTCCCCTCGGCGATCACGCAGGTGGAGAGATCGGCGACGATCGGCGTGCCGCCCGCCACCGGCGCCCCCGCCGCAATCGGGTTGGCCGAGAGCCGCCGGTCGGTGCCGCCGAACGGGGCGACCAGGATGCCCGCGCCGCTCGTGTTCACCCAGTGGAGCGAGACGAGTCCGGCGTCGGCGGCCATGATCGCCCAGTCGCCGATGCGGCCGAGGTGGCCGCTGTTGCGGAGCGCCACCGCCGCCAGCGCGTGCCGCCGGGCCTTGCTGATTCCCGCCGCCATCGCCTGCTCGCCGATCACCTGGCCGAACCCGAACTGCCCGTCGATCACGGCCACGGTGTCGGTCTCGAAGACGATGCGGGCCGACTGGTTGGCGCGCACCATGTCCTTCCGGAGCCAGTCGATGTAGGACGGCACGCGGACGACGCCGTGGGAGTCGTGGCCGACCAGGTTGGCCTCCACCAGGTGCCGCGCGACGGTGCGGGCCTCCTCGTCCCTGGAGCCCGCCCGGGCGAAGATCGCGGCGACGAGTCGCTCGACCGCTTCGGGCTTGTAGGGCATCAGGTCTCCTCCTCGGCGCCCCCGCCTCGGGCTCGGGGATCCGCCGGGCAGACACTACCACAGGGGATGGTGACTGCCGGGTCCCGGGGCGAAGAGCCCGACGTGGTGCGGGGCGCGCTGGAGCCGGCGCCGCCTGTTCTGGGTACGAAACCGACGTGTGTATTGCCGTTCTGCCGTATCGGCAGGCATGCCCGCCCGTTCCACCCCCCAACATGGCGACGGGTCGGCCCCGGCGGCTCGATGAACTGGTGGACACTCTCCAGTCCGAGCGTGAGATCACGGCCCGGGCCGTTGTGCCGGCCCGGGCCGTCGCCCGCGCATCGCGCGGGCTTGAATGCGAGCAGCGACAGGGAGGGCCTAGTAGTCCCCGTGGGGCATCGGCGGCGCGTCCTTCTTCTCCTCCGGCAGGTCCGTGATGAGCGCCTCCGTGGTCAGGAGAAGCGACGCGATGGACGCGGCGTTCTGGAGCGCGACGCGCTCGACCTTGGTCGGGTCGATGATTCCCGCTTGGAGCATGTCGACGAACTCCACGGTCTCGGCGTCAAAGCCGCGGGTGGGCGTAGACTCCGACTTCACCTTCTCGACAACGACGCTGCCCTCGAGACCCGCGTTCTCGATGATCTGGCGGATGGGCTCCTCGAGCGCCCGCTTGACGATCATCGCACCGATCTTCTCGTCACCCTCGAGCTTGAGCTTCTCGACGGCCTTCGCCGTGCGCAGGAGCGCCACCCCCCCGCCGGGGACGATCCCCTCCTCGACGGCGGCTCGGGTCGCGTTGAGCGCGTCTTCGACCCGGGCCTTCTTTTCCTTCATCGCCGTCTCGGTCGCGGCCCCCACCTTGACGACGGCGACGCCGCCCGCGAGCTTCGCGAGCCGCTCCTGGAGCTTCTCCTTGTCATAGTCCGAGGTCGTCTCCTCGATCTGCGCCCGGATCTGCTTGATCCGCCCCTCGATCGCGGACGCCTTCCCCGCGCCCTCGACGATCGTCGTGTTGTCCTTGTCCACGACCACCTTCTTCGCCCGCCCGAGATCGGTGAGCTTGATGTTCTCGAGCTTGATGCCGAGATCCTCGGTGATCGCCTTGCCGCCCGTGAGCGTCGCGATGTCCTCCAGCATGGCCTTCCGCCGGTCACCGAACCCTGGGGCCTTCACCGCGCAGCCCGAGAGCGTGCCGCGCAGCTTGTTGACGACCATCGTCGCCAACGCCTCGCCCTCCATCTCCTCGGCGACGATCAGGAGCGGTTTGCCCGCGCGCGCCACCTGCTCGAGGAGCGGCAGCATGTCCTTCATCACGCTGATCTTCTTCTCGTGGATGAGGATATAGGGATCCTCGAGCACGCACTCCATCCGCTCGGGGTCCGTGACAAAGTACGGCGAGAGGTACCCACGGTCGAACTGCATGCCCTCGACGACGTCGAGCACGGTGTCTGCGGATTTCGACTCCTCGACCGTGATGACTCCGTCCTTGCCGACCTTCTCCATCGCCTCGGCGATCAGATTGCCGATCGCCTTGTCGTTGTTCGACGCGATCGTCGCGACCTGGGCGATCTCCTTCTTATCCTTGGTGGACTTCGAGAGCTTCTTCAGCTCCTCGACGACGGCGTCCACCGCCTTCTCGATCCCGCGCTTGAGGCCCATGGGATTGGCGCCCGCGGTCACGTTCTTCAAGCCCTCGCGGTAGATCGCCTGGGCGAGCACGGTCGCCGTGGTCGTCCCGTCACCCGCGATGTCGGAGGTCTTGGACGCGACTTCCTTCAGCATCTGAGCGCCCATGTTCTCGTACTTGTCTTGGAGCTCGATCTCCTTGGCAACCGTGACCCCGTCCTTGGTGATGGTCGGGCTGCCGAACTTCTTGTCGATGACGACGTTGCGGCCCTTCGGGCCCAGCGTCGCCTTGACGGCGTTGGCCATGATGTTGATGCCCTTGAGCAGGCTCGCCCGGGCTTCCTCGTCGAATTTCAGCTGCTTCGGCATCGCTCGTGTTCCTCCTTACTCGAGAATGGCGAGGACGTCTTCCTCGCGCATGATCAGATACTCCTTGTCGTCGAGCTTCACCTCGGAACCGGAATACTTCCCGAAGAGAATCTTGTCCCCGGCCTTGACGTCGAGGGCGATCCTCTTGCCCTCCTCGCTGACCTTGCCGTTGCCGACAGCAACGACCTTGCCCTCCTGGGGCTTTTCCTTCGCCGTGTCCGGGATGATGATCCCGCCCTTCTTGACCTCTTTTTCTTCGAGCCGCTCGACCATGAGGCGATCGTGTAACGGGCGAACCTTCATCGGTGGCCTCCCTCCTTTAGTAGTTTTGGTGACCCTTGGAACCCGAGATCTTTAGCACTCGTAGCAGACGAGTGCTAACTAGTCAAGTGGTATTCATGGGCGCTATATAAAATTAATGACTTAGGTCGTATTCTCGGGTCCTTGAGGCGGCCAACGACTGGGCCGGTGACTTCCCCGGCTGGGCGACCGCTCAGGCGGCCGCCCTAACCCGCGATTTCGTCGGAGAGTCCTTGCCTGGCGCGACCGGGTCGACCATTCGAAGGGCTCTCCGCTCGCACGGCCCCGGAACCTCGGGCGTTCTGGTAGGGTAAACATCGCCCGGACTAAAGTCCGGGGCTTTCAGAGAAAGGAGCCCGTGCTGTGAGCCCGAGAGCCTGGCCTTGCGGTCCCAGGTTGACGGTTCATCGGCCCGCCTGGCTGCGCGGTAGCCTCCCCGTCCAGCCCCACCGTCCTGTCGACGGCTGTCGAGCGCGGCGGGCTTGGTTATCGCCTGCCGTGCTCGCGGAGCGCGGAATCGGCTCCAACCTGGGACATCCGACCCTGGAGATCGGCGCTCCTCCCCGCCCTGAAGGGCGAGGGTTCCACGGCGGGAGAGTTCTCTGACGCCGCGGCCTTTCATGGTCCGCGTCTCCGACGAGGTCCTCGCCGACCTCCAAACACGCCTCGAGCGCGTGCGGTGGCCGGACGAGATTGCCGGCGAGGGCTGGCGCTACGGCACGAGCCTCGCCTACATGAAGGAGCTCGTCGCCTACTGGCGCGACGGATATGACTGGCGCGCCCAGGAGGCCCGGCTCAACGAGCTCCCGCAGTTCACGGTACCGATGGGCGACCTGGACCTGCACTTCATCCGCGCCACGGGGGTCGGGCCGAACCCCCTGCCCCTGCTCGTCTCCCACGGGTGGCCGGGGTCGGTGTGGGAGTTCCACAGGCTGATCCCCCTCCTCACGGACCCGGGCCGGTACGGCGGGGATCCCGCCGACGCCTTCACGGTCGTGGCGCCCTCGCTGCCCGGCTACGGCTACTCCTTCCGACCGAACCAGCCGCGCTTGGGCGTCCCCGAGATCGCCGAGCTCTTCGCCCGGCTCATGACGGACGTGCTCGGCTACGGGCGCTTCGCCGCCCATGGCGGCGACTGGGGCGCGTTCGTGACGGCCCGGCTCGGCCTCGCCGGGGGGGACCGCCTGGTCGGCATCCACGTGACCCTCCTCGGGCTCCGGCGCGACCTGCCGCCCCCCGCGCACCCGACGGAGGAGGACCGAGCGTATTTCGAGGCCCTGCTCCACTGGGAGCGCGAGGAGACGGGCTACCAGTGGATTCAGGGCACGCGGCCCCAGACCCTCGCCTACGGGCTCACGGACTCGCCGGTCGGCCTGGCGGCCTGGATCGTGGAAAAGTTTCGGGCCTGGAGCGACTGCGGCGGCGACGTCGAGCGGCGCTTCACCAAGGACGTGCTCCTGACCAACGTCATGCTCTACTGGGTGACGGGCGCCATCAACTCGTCCTTCTGGCCGTACTACGCCCGCCGCCACGTCGGCTGGCCCATCCCCGACGGCGCCCGGATCGAGGTGCCGACCGCGTACGCCTCCTTCCCGCGCGAGATCCTCCACCCCCCGCGGGCGTGGGCGGAACGCGTCTACAACATTCGGCGCTGGACGGTGATGCCGGCCGGCGGCCACTTCGCCGCGCTGGAGGAGCCGGAGGCGCTGGCCGCCGACCTCCGGGCGTTCTTCCGGGACCTGCGGTAGGCGACGGGGCCAGCGCGAGTATGGCGCCCGAGGGGCTCGACGTCGGCGGCAAGGTCGTGCTCGTCACTGGCGCCTCCCGGGGCCTCGGCCTGGCCATGGCCGAGGGCCTCGCCCGCTTCGGCGCCGACCTCGTCATCGTCAACCGCCACCCGGACGCCGGCGAGCGCGCCGCGGAGAGGCTCCGGGCGCACGGGGGCCGGGTCCTGGCCCTCGAGGGCGACGTGACCCGGCCGGCCGAGGTCGCCCGGTTCGTCGGGGAGGCCGTCGACGCGTTCGGGCGGATCGACGTGCTCGTCAACAACGCCGGCACGAACATCCGCAAGCCCGCCCTCGAGGTGACGGAGGCGGACTGGGACGCGGTGCTCGACACCAACCTCAAGGGCATCTTCTTCACCGCCCAGGCGGTGGCGCGCGGCATGGTGGACCGCCGCGCCGGGAAGATCATCAACGTCTCCTCGATCTTCGGCAGCGTCGGCTTTCCCCGCGTCGCCGCCTACGCGGCCTCCAAGGGCGGGATCAACCAGCTCACGCGCGTGATGGCGCTCGAGTGGGCCCCCTACGGGATCTGCGTGAACGCGATCGCCCCCGCCTACATCAGGACCGAGATGACCGCCGACTGGCTCCAGGACCGGGAGCGGTACGAGCTGATCGTCGGGTCGACGCCGCTCGGCCGCGTGGGCGAGGGCGGGGACCTGATCGGCGCGGTCGTCTACCTTGCCTCCGACTGGTCCGGCTACGTGACCGGCACCATCCTCGGCGTCGACGGCGGCTGGCTCGCGCGGTAGGCGGGGCCGAGGGCGCTCTCGAACGGGGACAGCCGAGCGAGCAGAGAGGCTCTCCGATCGGCGACGGGAGGGGCGCCCCCCGGTCAGCGGGCCGGCGGCAGGTCCACGCCCGCGCACTCGGCGGCGAAGGCGACCGCGTCGCTCGTGTCGAAGCCCCGGAGGATCGTGATCTTCTGGGCTTCGAGCGAGCCCTCGGCATGGATCGCGAGGAGCTCGTGGTAGCCGCCGAAGCTCGAGGCGAAGTAGTCGCGGATCAGGTTCAGGAGCTTCAGCCGGTTGACCGACCCGAAGCCGGCCTTGCCGCCGAGATAGTGCTCGACGTAGGCCTTGGTCTCCGGGTTCTTCAGGTCCTCCTCCGAGGGGCCGGTCACGATGAGGCCGCCGGCGATGTCCTGCACCTTCTGGACCATCGCGTGGTAGTTCTCGGCGAAGTACTGCTTGGCGATGTTGGTGACGGTCGTGCTCGGCACCGCGAGGCCGGCCCGGAGGGTGCACTCGTGGGCGGCGGCGACCGTGAGCGCGCGCACCGTCTCGCGGTAGGCGATCAGCCGGGAGAGCTTGTCGCGGACGTGGCCGGCGCCGGCGATGCCGTTCGCGTCGGCCGCCAGGAGCGCGCACCCGATCATGAGATCCAGCAACGGCAGCTTGTAGCTGATCGCGGTGAACCGGTGGTATTCGACGAAGCCGAGGGCGAAGGCGCCGGCGTAGGACGCCTCCCCGCAGAGGAACACGCGGTCCCACGGGACGAACACGTCGTCGAAGATCGTCAGCGTGTCGGCGACCTTGTGGCGCGAGGAAACCGGGTGGTCGATCGGCGAGTCGCCCCCTCCCGAGAATGGGCTCGCGATGAATTTGAGCCCCCGGGCGTTGACGGGCACCGCGAACGAGAGCGCGTACTCGCGGTCGGCCTCCCCCATGGCCCGGGGCGGCAGGACGATCAGCTCGTTGGCGAAGATGGCGTTGGTCGTGTGCGCCTTCGCCCCGCGCACCACGATCCCGTCCGTCTGCCGGTCGACCACGCGCACGTAGTAGTCGGGGTGCTCCTGCTCGCTCGGCCCCCGGCTCCGGTCGCCCTTGACGTCGGTCTGGGCGACCCCCATGGCCAGGTCGTTCTCGGCGACGTACCGGTGGTACGCGCGGAGGCGGTCGTGGTACGGCGCCTTGAGCCGCTCCTGCATGGCGCGGGTGACGATGTGGCCGGCGGCGAGGAAGTCGGAGCCGATCTCGCGGATGAGCACGATCAGCGCCCGCCCGGCGCGCGTCGTCTCCGCAATCATCTCGCGGCGCCGCAGGAGGTCCTCGGTCGTGCGCGGGAGCTTGTAGAAACGGTTCAGCTCCCGGCCCTCCTCCGTGTAGCGGACGAGGTCACGGTGCCGTGGGTCGTCGGCGATCGCGTAGTCGATCGCGCAGTGGCGGGCGCCCTTGCCGAGCTCGGGATGGGCGGTGACGTCGGCCACGCGCTCGCCCCGGTAGTAGACCAGGCGGTCGTCCCGGAGCGACTCGAGGTACTGCGCGGCCGTCCGGAGCGGCATCAGGCGGTCCCGCCCGAGTAGTCGTAGAAGCCACGCCCGGTCTTCCGGCCAAGCCGGCCGGCCAGGACCATCCGCTTGAGCAGCGGCGGCGGCGCGTAGCGCGGCTCGCGGTACTCCTCGAACATCACCTCGGCCACCAAGAGGGCGGTGTCGAGGCCGACCAGGTCGAGGAGCGTGAAGGGCCCCATCGGGTATCCGCAGCCGAGCTTCATCGCGGTGTCGACGTCCTCGAGGGAGGCGAGCCCCGACTCGTAGAGGCGGACCGCGTCCAGGAGATACGGCACGAGCAACCGGTTGACGATGAACGCCGTCGAGTCCTTGGTCCGGACCGGCGTCTTCCCGAGTGTCTGCACCCACTCCCACGCGGTCTTCACCGTCGCCTCGGAGGTGAGAATCGTCTGCACGACTTCCACGAGCTTCATGAGCGGCACCGGGTTGAAGAAGTGCAGACCGAGGACCTGGCCGGGGCGCCGGGTCGCCGCCGCCAGCGCCGTGACGTTACACGACGAGGTGTTGGTGGCGAGAATCGCGTGCGGCGGACAGATCGTGTCGAGGCGGGCGAAGGTCTCGTTCTTGAGCGACTGGGTCTCGGTGATCGCCTCGACGACCAGGTCGCACGCCTTCAGCTCCTCGAGCCGGGTCGCGCCGGTGAGCCGGCCGAGCGCCTCGTCGCGCGCCTTTTGGTCGATCCGGGCCTTGGCGACGAGGGTGTCGAGGTTCTTCTTGACGCCGGCGAGCCCCCGGTCGAGCAGCTGCTGGTTGGCCTCGACCGCGATCGTCGGGAAGCCCGCCTGGATCGACACCTGGGCGATGCCGCCGCCCATGAGGCCACAGCCGACGACGCCGACGGACCGGATGGCCATGCGCCGACCTCCTGGGGGAGTAGGACGGGATTCGGGACGCCGGGGTCTAGCGCGTGCGCAGGCCGGAGACCGGGCGGCGGAAGTATCCGATGTCGCCGACGCCCGAGCCAGACCCGGACCCGCCCTGCCGCACCGACACGACGACGGCGCCCCGGCCCTCTCCGTACTGCACGCTACCGTCGGGCAGCACCCGTCCTTCGAAGGACGAACGCCGCGGGGCGGGCGGGGCGTCGCGGAGCGACTGGTTCAGCGCGGCCTCGGAGGACTCGATCGGCCGCGGCGCCAGCAGCTCCAGGAAGAGCGGACTAACGGGCGGCTTGGCGTCGGCGGCCCACGCCACCCCGAGCACCGCCATCGAGAGCAGTCCCAGCACGGAGAGGGTGACCAGAGCCTTACCCATGGATCGCCTCGAAGACGGCGGCAATCCCCTGCCCGCCGCCGATGCAGAGCGACACGAGCCCGTCGCGCTGCTCCCGGCGCCGGAGCTCGCCGAGACGCGTCCCGGAGGCACCCACCGGATGGCCGAGCGCGATCGCGCCGCCGTTGACGTTGGTCTTCTCCCGGTCGAGCCCGAGTTCCCGCTCGACGGTTAGGTCCTGGGCCGCAAACGCCTCGTCGCTCTCGACCAGATCCATGTCCCTCACCCGGAGCCCGGCGCGGCCAGCGTCCGGGTCGGCGCCGGCACCGGGCCAATCCCCATGACGTCCGGGGCCGCGCCCCACGCCAGAATACGCCCGGGCGGTCTCGGCGGCAACTGCTTTGCGACCCGCCCCGTGGGACCGACCACGGCCGCCGCCATACGGCTCCGGTAGGCGTAGCCGTTCTGCTCCCTCCTGAGTTAATTTGGGGACACGTGCGGACGACTCAATGAACCGTGTTGATACGGGTTGGGGCTGCCCGTCGCCCAGATGGCCGGAGCCTCGGACTCGGGCCAGATCCTCGCGGCGGGAGGCGCCGTGGAGCGAGCCTGCTGAGAGCTGCTCGAGGAAACCCGGGACCCCTCGAGAGGCACTCCAGATCGTCCGCCTAGCCCCGGGGAAAACCAATTGATCCGCTTTCTCTCGCTTCCCGGCCTCCGGCGCCTCGAGAGATATTTCAATCTGGACGTGGCCTTCCGTTACCTTCGGGCCCGGGACATCTTGGGGGAGAACCCTTCCGAGAGGATCTTGGAGGTCGGCTCCGCCGGAGAGGGCTTCGGGAAATACGCCGACGTCACCTTGACCGCGGTCGAACCGAGAGGAGGAGGAGCGTCATCGCGCGGGAGGGTCCGCGTGGTACGGGCCTCCGGCACCTCGTTGCCCTTCCGTGACCGCGGCTTCGACGCCGTTCTGAGCGTAGACGTGCTGGAACACGTGCCCCCCGCCGACCGCCCAGTCTTTCTCAGGGAATGCCTCCGGGTCGCCGCCCGCCGCCTCGTCTTGATCTTCCCTTCTGGGCAAGCAGCCGAGGCGCAGGACCGGGAACTGGGCGCCTACGGAGAAATTTCTTCGGCGGCCCCTGACGACATGCTGCGGGAGCACCTGGCCAACGGGCTCCCCGCCGCGGAGGAGGTCGCGCGTCTCCTCCTTGCCTCCGGCCGACGGATGGAGATCGTCCGGGGAAAATCCATGAACCTCCGTGTACGGCGGTGGGTCATGCGGCGCTGGAAGGGACCCGGCTTCTGGAATCTGGCCTTTTACAGGGCCGGCGTCCTCCTCGTCCCGTTCCGTCGCCGGCTGGACGCGGGGCCCTGTTACCGGGCGGTCCTGGACGTCCGGTTGCGCTCAGTCGGGATCCCCGACTGAGAAGTCGCGTTGTGCTTCTCCGTGATCGGGCAGGGTCACATCGGCGATGGTGATCGAACGAGGGCGCACGCTCCAGAACGTGGGAGTTTCAATAGCGGGCCATGCTTCACGGAAACCCTGGAATGTGTATTCGTCGCCGCCCTTGGACGAGGCTGAGCCCGCCGACGTGCAGCGCGGCGTCGCCGACAAGCCCGTCGCGGCGCGCGCAAACCGTGCTCGCCGACGCCTCGACCGCGCACCCGGAGCGCTTCCCCGCCGGCCGGCCCCACCAGCCGGCGCGCCCCGTGGAAGTCCGGATCAACCCACCCACGACCCTGTTGCCCTTGTCGGAATCCTCGAATCCCCGGCCCCTCCCGCTTGCCGACGCAGGCGCCTTCGCCTAGCCTGTCGTCGAGAGCGGCGAGGTCGTAAGCGCCCGTGAGCGGCAAGGAGGGGCCGATGCGTCGGGGTGCCAAGCCCACGAAGCCTCAGGTCGAAGCCACGCCCCCGGTCGCCCGCACGTCGCTGACGGACGAAGGCTCGAGGGTCCGCGAACTTGAGAAGCGCCTGACGGAGGCGCTCGAGCGGCAGACCGCCGCTGCGGAAGTCCTGCAGACGCGCAACCGCGAGCTGTCGGAAGCGCAGGAGCAACAGGCGGCGACGAGCGAGATCCTGCGCGTCATTAGCAGCTCGCCGACGGATGTCCAACCGACGTTCGATGTGATCGCCGCGAATGCGACGCGACTCTGTGATGCGGTCAATGGTCTCGTGATTCGCTTTGATGGACACCTCATGCACCTGGCGGCGCACCACAACATCAGCCCGGAGCGGCTCAGGGCCCTCGAGCAGATCTATCCGATGGCCCCGAACCGGGGGAGCGTGAGCGGGCGAGTGATCGTGACGCGCGCCGTCGCCCATGTGCCTGACATCAGCAAGGATCCGGCGTATGCGCTGCCGATCGCAACCACCGTGGGCTATCGAAGCGTGCTCGCCGTGCCGATGCTGCGCGAGGGCCTTGCCCGCGGGGCGATCTTGGTCGCTCGAGACCAAGTGGCGCCGTTCTCAGACGCGCACATCGCGCTCCTCCAGACCTTCGCCGCCCAGGGCGTCATTGCGATCGAGAACGTCCGCCTGTTCACCGAGACGAAGGAGGCGCTGGAGCAGCAGACGGCGACGACCGAGATTCTCCAGGTCATCAGCCGGTCTCAGACCGACGTGCAGCCGGTCTTCGACACGATCGTCAGCAGCGCCGTGCAGTTGTGCGGTGCGCGATTCGGGGGCGTCAACACGTTCGATGGCGAGCTGACCCACGTCGCCGCCCTCCATAACTACACGCCCGACGCGATGGCCGTGGTCAGGCGCATGTACCCCATGCGGCCAAGCCGCCAGCAGCTGTCGGGTCGAGCGATCCTCAGCCGAACGGTTGTTCATCTTCCCGACGTTCTGAACGATCCTGAGTACGCGCCTGACGTGGCGCTCGCCGGAGGCTGGCGCGGTGGGCTCGCTGTCCCGATGCTTCGCGACGGCAACCCCATCGGGGTGATCCTCGTCATGCGAGCGCAGGCAGGACCATTCTCAGACGGGCAGATCGAGCTCCTGAAGACCTTCGCCGCCCAGGCCGTCATCGCCATCGAGAACGTCCGCCTGCTCACCGAACTCCAGGCGAGGACCGGCGAGCTGACCCAATCGGTCGAGAAGCTCACCGCGCTCAGCGAGATCAGCCGGGCGGTCAGTTCCACGTTAGACGTCGAGACGGTGCTCGACACGGTCGTCTCGCGGGCCAGGCAACTAGCGGGTGCGGACGGCTGCGCGATCTACGAGTACGACGGGACCACGCAGGCGTTCCACGTGCGGGCGACGGACCACGTCGGTGCCTCGCTGGTCGCGACCCTGCGGGCGATGCCCCTCCGCAGGGGGGAGGGCCTGATGGGGCGCGCGACGGAAACTCGGGAGCCGATCCAGATTGCTGACATCGCGGCGCCCGGCGTCTATCAGAGTCATCTCCGTGACGTGCTGATTGGCGAAGGGTATCGGGCCCTGCTGTCAGTGCCGCTCCTCCGGGAGGAGGAGATCATCGGCAGCTTGTCGTTGAATAAGAAGGCCCCCGGCGAGTTTCCGCCTGAAGTCATCGAGGTCCTCACGACCTTCGCCACGCAATCGGCGTTGGCCATTCAGAATGCCCGCCTCTTCCGGGAGATCGCCGACAAGAGTCGGCAGCTCGAGGTCGCGAGCCGGCACAAGAGCGAGTTCCTGGCCAACATGTCGCACGAGCTACGGACCCCGCTCAACGCGATCATCGGCTTCTCGGAAGTCCTGTCCGAGGGGATGTTCGGCGAGGTGAACGAGAAGCAGACCGAATACCTGCGGGACATCCTGGACTCGGGACGGCATCTGCTCTCCCTCATCAACGACATCCTCGATCTGTCGAAGATCGAAGCCGGGCGGATGGAGCTGGAACTCGGCGAGTTCGATCTGCCGCAGGCCATCGAGAACGCGCTGATCCTGGTGAGAGAGCGGGCGAGCCGACGCGGAATCAGGCTTGGCCGCACCATCGACGAGCGGCTCGGGATGATCGGCGGCGACGAGCGGAAGGTGAAGCAAGTCCTCTTGAACCTCTTGTCCAATGCCCTGAAGTTTACGCCCGAAGGAGGACGGATCGACGTCGGTGCCCGTCTGCACGCTCGTGTGGCAGAGGTGTCAGTCGCGGACACCGGCATCGGCATCGCGCCGGCGGATCAGGATGCGGTGTTCGAGGAGTTTCGGCAGGTAGGCGCCGCGGCGAAGAAGGCGGAAGGCACCGGGCTCGGGCTGGCCCTCGCCCGGAAGTTCGTCGAACTCCACGGCGGAAGGATCTGGGTGAAGAGCCAAGTCGGCGCAGGCTCGACGTTCACGTTCACGCTGCCGGTGCGCCATGGCGAATGACGAAGCCGAAGGACTCCGCCGCTCCGTACCCTCACGGCCTCACCGTCTCAGTCTCGTTGACAGGGTCCGCCACTGGCGCGCGGCCGACAGCGAAGAACATCCGATCCGTATGTGCGCACCGACGGGCCCGCGGCGCGCTCACGATG
>QHRX01000244.1 GCA_003221455.1 Candidatus Rokuibacteriota bacterium | reverse complement strand
ATCGCGGCGGCCAGCAGTGGGGGGCTCTGCACGCTCGGCGGACGCGCCCTCATCTTGATCGACCAGCAGGCCCCGGCCTCGACACGCGTCGAGGTCCTTGCGCGGGCGCTGGCTCGACTCGAGATCGAGGCGGTGTACATGACACCGGAAGCGCGGGACGCCGTCGGGTGCTCGCGGGCGAACCGCTCAGGGCAACCGTCGTAGCCGGGCACCAGGAAGTCTGATCGACCGATCTTCGGACTGACGCGGACGATGACCACTTCCGCCGGCACCGTCGACACGCGCCCGTACGGCAAGACGCTCGACGGGACTCCCGTGGACCAGTATGTGCTGACCAACGCGCGCCGGATGGAAGTCGGGATCATCACGTACGGCGGCATCATCACCTCGATCACGGTGCCGGACCGCGACGGCACGCTCGACAACATCGTCCTCGGCTTCGGCCGGCTCGACGACTACCTGACCAAGAATCCGTTCTTCGGCGCCATCACCGGCCGCTACGCGAACCGCATCGCCAAGGCCCGGTTCGCGCTCGACGGGAAGGAGTACGCCCTCGCCGCGAACAGCGGCCCGAACTCGCTGCACGGCGGCCGCCAGGGGTTCGACAAACGGGTCTGGACAGCGACGCCGGTGGCCGCCGCTAGCGGAGTCGCGATCGAGCTCAGGTACGTGAGCCCGGATGGTGAAGAAGGCTATCCCGGGACCCTCAGCGTCGCGGTGGTCTACACGCTGACGGACGCGAACGAGCTGCGCATCGATTACGCGGCGACCACGGACAAGCCGACGGTCGTGAACCTGACCAGCCACTCATATTTCAACCTGGCGGGCAGCGGCTCAGGCAGCGCGCTCGACCACCTGCTGACGATCAACGCCGACCGGTTCACGCCGGTCGACGAGACACTGGTCCCGACCGGCGAGCTGGCGGCCGTGGCCGGCACGCCGTTCGACTTCCGCGCGCCGCGCCGAGTCGGCGAGTGCATCCGCGATGGTCATCCCCAGCTCGTCTCTGGCCGCGGCTACGACCATAACTGGGCGCTGAACACGTCCCCCGCCCGCTCGCCGGTGCCGGCCGCGCGCCTGCACGACCCGAAGACCGGCCGCGTCATGGAGCTCTCCACGACCGAGCCCGGCGTCCAGTTCTACGCCGGTAACGGCCTCGACGGCACGCTGCTCGGCTCCAGCAGAAAGACCTACCGGCAGAGTGATGGGCTCTGTCTGGAGACCCAGCACTTCCCCGACTCGCCCAACAAGCCCGCGTTTCCGTCGACGGTGCTCCGTCCGGGCGACACCTACCGAACGACAACGGTGCACCGCTTCCTCACCGACCGGATGTAGTCGGCGCGCGCTGCCGCGGGGGCCGTCGGGCGCCGCCGCTGCCGTTCACGCTGCCCGCTGGCTGGCAAACCCCGCCGCCTGGTACCGACGCGGGTCACCGGGCCGGTCTACGGACATTGCAAATGAGAGCCTGCGGCCGTTGCGGGCTCTGAACCAAGAAGAACTCATAAAATCAATAAGTTGCCTGATGACCCGGGCGGGGTCAGCCCCGAACTTTGGACCGGCGCGTCCGGGAGCCCGTCCGAATGACTTCTACTTCCGCGATTTCCCGGGGCGCAGCCTTCCCCGCTCGCCGGCTGGCCGCTCCTCCGTGTAACGAAACGGGCCTCTCGACCGTCGAACCGTCGGAGGACGTGGAGGCTATGTGCCGACAGAGCTCGGGCTAGGTTCCGATCACGCCGACGAGAACAGGATCATCGCGCAGTGTCTTGCGGGTGACCGGAAGGCCTACACCCTCCTGGTCGAGCGGTACAAGGATCTCGTGCATGACCTCGTGTACCGAATGATCGGGGATGCCGCCAGAGCCGAGGATATTGCTCAGGATGCCTTTGTCAAAGGGTACCTGTCCCTCAGGGACTTCCGAGGAGAGTCGCGGTTCTCCACTTGGGTGTGTCGCATTGCGATCAACCGATGTAGGGACTTGCTCCGGAGGGCGCGCCGAGAGGTCTTGATGCCGGACGGGGAACCTCCCCTTTCCGAGTCCGTGGATGCGGGGGAGACCCCGGCGGCCGCCCTCGAACGACGCGAAAGAGAGGAGGTTCTCCGCCGGGCACTTGCGCGGCTCCCGCTCAAGTACCGGGAGGCGGTCGTTCTGCGCCATATCGAGGGGATGGAGTTCAGGGAGGTCGGGAGGCTCTTAGGCATCGCCGCCGGGGCGGCCAAGGTGCGAACCTTTCGGGGCCGGGAGATGCTCCGGAGGCTTCTGGAGCGTGAGGGGTTCCGCGATGACGCGATTTGAGGAGTTGCTCGAGGGACATCTGGCCGGGGAACTCGCGCCGGAAGAGGAGCGGGAATTCACCGCGCTTCTCGCTCAGGCGGAGAATCGCCGGACGCTCATGGCGCACCAGACCACGGCTGTCCTGCTGCAAGGCGTACGGCGTCTCCCGCTCTCCCCCTCCTTCACGGAGGAGGTTCTCGCCAGTCTTCCCGAACCGAGGTCCCCACAGTGGGCCAAGGTATGGGACAGCCTCTGGGCCCCCCGGGCCCTGCGATGGAATCTGGCCTCAGCCCTGGTGTTGATCCTGGTGCTCGCCGTGACGCCGCTCGCGTGGAGAGCGATCAGCAGCCCACGTGCAATCCTCACCGGGCGTCAGCCCGCAGCTGTCGTTCGTTTCACGCTGCACGCTCCTGGCGCCGAGCGGGTCTCCCTCGTAGGCGACTTCAACGGCTGGAGGAGCGACGAGATCCTCCTCTCTGACACGACCGGGCAGGGATACTTTTCAGGAGCGCTCCCCTTGAAGCCGGGCCGCTACGCCTACATGTTCGTCATCGACGGCACCAAGTGGGTCACGGACCCCACGGCAGAAGACCATCGCGATGACGGCTTCGGAAACAAGAACGCCGTCGTGACCATCAACGAGACGGAACAAGTCGATGACGGCACGTAAGCGCGCGCCTCGGGTTATGCTGACGGCCCTTGTCGCGGGACTTGCGCTCAACGGCGTGGCGATCGCCCAGGAGACGGCGAACCAGGGAGAACTCGCGCGCACGCTTGAGACTGCTGATCTCTCGCCCGAGGCGAAGGCACTCGTCCGGCACAAGGCGCTCGAAGCCGTACGCCTCGGACTTGCGGAAGGCGAGGTCGCAGAGCTCGTGCAGCGAGGCGTCGACCGCGGCTTCCCGGCTAGGGAACTGACCCGTCTCCTCGAGGTAGTGACCGAGGCGAAGCGGCACGATCTCCCGGTCGGGCCGGTGCTGGAGAAGGTGAAGGAGGGTCTCGCCAAGCGAGTCCCTCCCGAGCGCATCGTGAATGCGGCCTCACGGATGTCGAGCGAGCTCGCGACCGCACGCGATCTGATCCGTCAGGCGGAGCGTGAGGGCGTACGGGTCGCGAAAGCGCGACAGCGCGAGAGGGCGATCGAGGCGGTCGCGGAGGCGCTCGGGCAAGGCGTGCCCCCGAGCGAAGTGGCGAAGCTCTCCCGGAAGGTGGCCGGCGCCGCTCCCCGAGCGGGAACCATGTCCCTTCTCGACGAGGGGGTCGAGATCGCCGCCGATCTCGTCTCGATGGGCCTCTCCCCCCAGGACGCCACCGAGACGGTCGCGGAGGGTATCTCCCAGGGTCTGGGCCAGCGCGACCTCAACGAGCGGGAACCATGTCCCTTCTCGACGAGGGGGTCGAGATCGCCGCCGATCTCGTCTCGATGGGCCTCTCCCCCCAGGACGCCACCGAGACGGTCGCGGAGGGGATATCCCAGGGTCTGGGCCAGCGCGACCTCAAGCGGCTCCGCGAGGGCCTTGCTCGCGAGCTCAAGCGCGGAGCTTCCCCGGAGGAGGGAGCCCAGCGGCTCCGCGAGGAGCTCCGGTCCGGACGGCACTAACATCGTCTTCGCCGGAATGATGCCGGAGATCGCGGCAAGCCTGCGGAGCCCGTGAGGTGACGATCGCTCACCGCGGATGGTTCGGTCACGAGGAGGACGGTCCGGTCCGAGTGGGCACGCACGGCGTGTAGTTGCGCGTATCAGGCCCGTTTCGAGGTCGAGGAGTCGATCCCACCACGGGGACCCGGTTTCGAGTGGAAATCCGGGACGGCGCCTCAAGCAGAATGAGGTCCGGGGCGGCCGGCGGGACCGCGTCGAACCGCCGGCCGGACCAGCAGCGACATTTCCTTGTAACCATCTCGTCGGCCATCCGCCTAATGGCTAGAGGGCAGTGTTTCGACCCGGACTCAGGGAGCCACGAGGACAATGAACATCGCGTTGACGCCGCCCATCGAGAACCGGCTGGACATGCTCTACGTCCCCGAACGGGTCTCCACGGAGGCCCTCCTAGCGGTCCTCCACGCGAAGGTGGCACGAATAATGGGCACGCGCCGCGTGGGTCCCCGGCTCTCGTTGGTCCAGCGGGTGCAATGCTACGACCTCGGTACGGACTGGACCGATCGGCTCATCGTCGGGGACTCGCGCATCGTCATGGATTCCTTCTTGGAGTGCACCCGCATGGCGGGTAAGGTCGAGATGCTCTACGTGGACCCGCCCGCGAGCGAGGCGTCGGACGACGACCCGGCAGACGTGGCTGACTCCTCCCTCGGGTATCTCCGGGACCGCCTCAGCCGGGGCCGTGACCTGTTGCACGAGTCTGGAAGCATCTTCGTTCGACTCGGCGAGGCCAGCCCCTCTGGCGTGCGGAGCGTCATGGACACGGTCCTGGGTGCGGACAATTGTTGCGGGATCGTGACGCGCGAGAAGTCATCCGCACCCACTGGCGAGCTCCTTCCGGCCGTCCGCGAGTATCCCGTCCGGCGCAACGGCTCTGCCGGGAACTCTCTCATCTGGTACAGCAGAGACTTCTCGAAAGTGACGTACCGACCCCTGTTGGCCGCGCTGCATTTTCAAACGCACTACCTCACCGTGTTCGGCGAAGGACGCGAGCGGCGAAGGAGGTGCGGCATACTCCTCGCTGAGCCTGCCGATACAGCGGTCCCGTTCAGGAGGGCCTGATGACGAAGCCTGGCACCATCAACGGTACGCACGCGGTTCACTCCGATCGGCCGCGTTCCGCTCCGCGGGGGCGGATCGTCGACGGCGCCGCAGGTGCGCGCAGAAGACGGCTGGCGGGTGTCGTGCTGGGCGCCTTGTTCGTCGCCAGTGCGCTGTGCTCCGTCGTAACCCGCGGGCACGCCGACGCCACGTCGGTGACATTCGCGGCCGCCGGAGACCACGGATCGGGTGCGGCGACGACCGCCAGCCTCCATGCGCTGGCCGCCTCAGGGGCGACGTTCTATCTGGCGCTCGGCGATCTGAGCTACGAATCCGATCGCACCGCGAAGGAGTGGTGCAGTCGGGTCCGGGCCAGCGTCGGCGCCAGCTACCCCTTCGAGCTTGTCGCGGGAAACCACGATGCCGGCCTCGACAATTTTGCCGCCTGTCTGCCGGATCGCATGGGCGCGCACGGGCGATACGGGGCCGAGTATTACTTCGACTACGGCACCCTGCTCCGCGTCATTATGATCGCGCCCGACCTGACGGTCGGCGCTGAGTCCTATCGGTATGTGCAGGGGAAGCCGCACTACGCGTGGCTGACCCAGCGCATCGATGACGCCCGAGCCGCAGGGATTCCCTGGGTCGTCGTGGGTATGCACAAAGTGTGCATCTCGATGGGCGAGAAGAAGTGCGAGATCGGCGTCGATCTCCTGAACCTCTTGATCGCAAAGCGCGTCGACCTGATCCTGGAGGGGCATGACCACACCTATCAACGGAGCAAGCAACTGACCTGCGCGTTCAAAAACTCGTTCGTCAACTCCTGCGTCGTCGGTGATGGATCCGACGGTACCTATACGAAGGGCGCGGGGCCAGTCCTCGTCATCGCCGGCGCGTTCGGGCAATCGTTCCACGAGATCAATACGCGGGATCCGGAGGCGGGGTACTTCGCCCGCTGGATGGGCGGCGGCGCCAACCCGACGTACGGCTTCGTCAAGTACGTCGTCACGCGGGAGCGTCTTTCGGCCCAATACGTCGGAACGTCGGGCGGCACGTTCACCGACAGCTTCAGCATCGTCTCCCCGGGCCAGCGCTGACGATCGTGTTCGACTCGGCGCGACTCCAAATCACGCCCGCACTCGCCCCCACTCGGGGGAGCGCCGCGGCGGGAACTGCCGCCGCGCCCGCGTCGGTGACATGGCCGCTGCGAGCGGCTGCGCACCGCGCTCTGGCACCGGGTGCGCGAGTTCTCCGCGCGGTGGGACCTCATCATCGCGCCGACGACGGCGATTCCGCCCTTCGCGGTCGAGCTCCCCTTCCCACCGACGTCGCCGGCAGCCCCTGACGAGCGACAT